>NZ_CP080383.1:2814210-3126900 GCF_019443325.1 Cryobacterium sp. PAMC25264 | reverse complement strand
TTCAGGCCGGTGAAGTGCCGGCTTCGCCTGCCCTGCACACGGATGCGCCGCTCGTCGACACCCTCAGCCGGCCGCTGCACGATCTCCGGCTCTCGGTCACGGACCGGTGCAACTTCCGCTGCGTGTACTGCATGCCCAAGGAGGTCTTCGGCAAGGACTTCGCGTTCATGCCGCGGGACGAGATGCTTTCTTTCGAGGAGATGACCCGTCTGGCCCGCATCTCGGTGGCGCACGGCGTGGAGAAGATCCGGCTCACCGGCGGCGAACCGCTGCTGCGCAAGGGTCTCGAGGAACTCATCGCGATGCTCGCAGCGCTCCGCACCCCCGCCGGACGCCCGGTCGACATCGCCCTCACCACCAACGGCTCGGCGCTGGCGATGAAGGCGCAGGCGCTCAAGGATGCCGGCCTCAAGCGGGTCACGGTGTCCCTCGATTCCCTGGATGACACCACCTTCCGCGCCATGAACGACGTCAACTTCCCGGTCGCCCGCATCCTGGCGGGCCTGGACGCCGCCCACGCCGTGGGCCTCGGCCCGATCAAGATCAACATGGTCGTCAAGCGCGGCGAGAACGACCACGACATCGTCAACATGGCCCGCTACTTCAAGGGCACCCCTACATCCTGCGTTTCATCGAGTTCATGGACGTGGGCACGAGCAACGGCTGGGACATGGCGGCCGTGCTGCCGTCCAGCGAGGTGCGCGACCGCATCCACGCCGAACTGCCGCTGGAGGAAGTGGCCCCCAACTACACCGGCGAGACCAGCCGGCGCTGGCGCTATCTCGACGGTGAGGGCGAGATCGGCCTCATCTCCAGCGTCACCCAGTCGTTCTGCCACACCTGCTCCCGCGCTCGCGTGTCCACCGACGGCAAGCTGTTCACCTGCCTGTTCGCCAGCGAGGGACATGACCTACGCGCGCTCCTCCGCGACGGCAGCAGCGACGAGCAGCTCTCCGCCGCCATGGGCGCCATCTGGCGCCAGCGCACCGACCGCGCCTCCCAGCTGCGCAGCGCCCAGACCGGTGCGGTGCGCTCCTCCGGTCGCAAGAAGATCGAGATGTCCTACATCGGCGGATGAGCATCGGCCCGCCTGTCACCCTCGCGAACTGAGACTTAAGCCCCAAAAAACGCGCGAAAGTGGGGCTTAGCTCACAGTTCGCGAGGATTCTGAGCGGCTCGGGAGGGCAGCCTGCGCGGCCTCCGCGGCAGGATGTGCGGGTGCCGGGGCCCGGCGGCGGCGGCGGCGGGCGATCGCTGCTGCGACCCGGTCGACCAGCACGCCGAGGCAGAGGGCGAGCACCACGCCGATAGCGGCACCGAGCATGGGCTGGTCGCGGAACGCGTTACCGGCCAGGATCCCGATGAGCACCGAGTACACCGCCCAACAGGCTCCGGCCAGCACCGTGAGCGGCCAGAATCGTCGGTGCGGCAGGCCGGTGGCGCCGGCCGTCATGTTCACGGCCACCCGGCCCACCGGGATGTACCGGGCCACGAGGAGCAGACTGGCCGGCCGGAGAGCGAGGCCGCGGCCCGCCCGGTCGAGTGCTGCGGCGGTGCGGCGGCCGCGCATCCATCGGAACCGATCGATACCGATCCGCCGACCGAGCCAGTAGGCGATGTTGTCCCCGACGGCGGCGCCCACGGCCGCCAGCACCACGATCACCACGGGGTTGGGCGTGCCCGCGCTCACACCGAGCGCGGCAGCGACCACGACGATGCTCTCACTGGGCACTGGGGGGAAGAACCCGTCGATCACGACCACGGCGAACACCACGAGGTAGACCCAGGGCGAGCTCACCGCGGCGAGCAGAAAGTCGGTGAGCAGGTCCATGGGGTCGATTCGATCGGGTGGCGATGCGCGGGATGCGTTACGTCGAGGCTAGAAAATCCCTCGCGAAACGGCGTCCACCCTTGGTGCCCTGCAGGTCATCCCCGGGAATGACATCTCGGCCGTCGCCCGGCGGACTCCCTGCCGTGCCACATCGCGGGCGACCTCGCCGTGAGCCCGAGGCCGGTCGGAATTCAGGCGCCCGGGGCGTCCGTCACCCGGCCGTGGAAATGGCCACCGGCGTCGCCACCCGACTCTGCTCGTGCCGCAGGATGCCCCACACGATCAGGGTCTGTGCCGCGAGATAGGTGACCATGATGAGGAAGTCCGCCAGGGGCAGGTTGAACTCCGGCAGGAACTTGTTCAGCGCCAGGATCGAGTCGGAGGCCACGAACAGGGCGCCGCCGGCCGCGACCCAGCGGTTGCACCGGGAGGCGACCGCGGCCATGGCGCAGAGCACGGTGCCGTAGGCCATCACCGGAATCAGCAGCGAGCCAGTGTGGGGAGCGAGAAGCGTGAGCAGCACGACGAGCCAGACGGCGTAGACGAGGGCCCACCAGCGCATCCGCTGCACGGCCAGCCGGGTGACGAAGAGCACCAGGTAGACGATGTGCGCCAGCAGGAAGCAGGCCAGCCCGATCACGAACCACCGCAGGGTGATGTCGCCCAGCCAGGAGAAGGTAAGGGCGAGCATGCCGAGCAAAATCGCGGGCGCGCGACGCTGTGGCGCGGCCCAGAGCAGCCCGATTGCCAGCGCCGGCATGAGTAGCGGCTTCGTCCACTCCACGACGCCGTCGAGCGAGAGCAGGATGGCGCCCAGGTGGATCACACCGACCGCGAGGATCGGCAGGAATACGCGGACTGGCGGTGCCGGCCGGGCCGCGTCGCGGGTTTCTGGCACTGTGCTCACTTCGTCGAGGGAGGTGCGTGCCACTCACTGTAGCGACCCGGGCCCTCGGCGCATGGACGTATTTCCGGCCGGGTCGTGACGAATATGCCCGGTTGTGCGTCACAGTAGTGGCGGCAATGACGCCGCTGACTCAGCTGCCCTGCCCTGCCTTGGATCGAGGTGGGGCCGGGGCGGTTGTGGGGTGCGGCCGGCCGAGACGGAGGAGAACGAGCCCCGTCCACACGACCCAGACCCACTGCAGCAGTGCGCCCAGGTACAGATCGGGCACGACGAAGCGCAGCAGCTCCGCGGCCACCCCCAGCACGCCGGCGGCGACGCCGAGCCAGCCCAGGATCGCGGGGAACACGCCCCGGGTCATCGCCAGCGCGCCCACGACTAGGCCGATGGCCGAGAGCGGGCCGGTCAGCGTCAGGGTGTTGTTCTCCGCGACCACGGCCTCGGCCGCCGCCACGATGGCGGGTCGCTCGCTCGACGCTGCCGCCACAAACCGGTCGCTCAGGGTCACCAGAATCAGCGACCCCCGGGTGGAGACGGGGATCGCCAGTGACAGCGCCCACGGCAGCGCACCGAGCAGCCCGGCGAGCAGGGCCCAACTGCGGCCCACCGGCGCCAGCGCCACCCCGAGGGCAACGAAGACCAACACCATCAGGTAGCCGGGCCCTATCCAGAGCACCTGCTGGGCGATGTACACGGCCTTGTGGTCGGCGATGAACTGCAGCGTGTCGACGGTGCCGGCCACCGGCGGCGGCGCCAGCACGTCGAGCACCAGCGCGCTCAACAACAGCAGCACGAAGAGCAGGGCGGCCACGCCGCCCACCCGGTAGAGCGGATGCCAGGCGGCATGCCACGCCGTCGCGGCCTCCGCGGCCGTGGGCGGTGAGCGGTCAGCGCGCCAGGTCATCGTGATCGGAGCGCGGTCGGGCCGAGGCGCTCGGCTGGTCGGGTCTGCCGTCGGACGGCCCGGCGGGTGCATCGTGGGGACGCTCGGCGGTCGGCGTGCCCGTAGGGTCGTCGGCTGGCTCGTCGGGCGGGTCGAGGAAGGAGAGCACGTCGGAGACGAACCGTGGGTCGCTCGTCGTGGCGAGGTGCCCTCGGTCCGGGTAGAGGACGAGCCGGCCGCGGGGGATCCCCGCCGCCGTCTGCCGGAACAGCTCGGGCGAGTAGAACGCATCCCGTTCCCCGCCCACCACGAGGGTGGGGGCGGTGATGTCACCCAACCGGCTGCGCAGCTCGAAGCCGTCCTCGGCCCGGATGGTGGTCATCAGGTCCGCGCTGGCGTGGGCGAAGTAGTTCTTGCCGAGCAGCCAGCCGATGCCGGAAAGCATCCGCTGTGACCCAGCGCCCGACCCGAGCATCCGCATGAGTTCGGCGTAGGCGGTGCGCGGCCGGCCGTCGAGCACGTCATCGGCGACCCTCATCGCGGTGTCGCGGCCCTCGATGCCCAGCTGGTGCGCGGCCGACACGATCACGAGGCGCTTCACCAGGTCCGGATGATCCGCCGCGAGCTGCAGCGCCACGCTTCCGCCGGTGGACTGCCCCATCACGTCGACGCGTCCGTCGAAGCGCTGCCGCATGGCGAGCGCGTAGTCCGCCGCGATGTCGGCCATGGTGGCGTCGGGGTCGAGGCCGGGCCGCCGGTTGACCCACCACACCCGGCGGGTGGCGGCGAAGGGCAGCAGCATCCGGGTCTGGAATCGGCGGTCGGCGCCGGTGGGTGGCTCGTGATTGGGGGTGAGGCCAGGCAAGAAGAGCAGCGGGGTGCCCGACCCGACGGAGAGATACGGCATTCCGCCGGGCCAGATGCCGTGGATGCGCGGAAGCGGGGACGTTGCTGGCATGCGGCTGCCCTTCGCTCGGGTGCGGTCGGGCGACCGCGGGGCTGTGCGACGTAGGCGAGAGTAGCGCAGGCAGCGGGTGCGGGGGAGTGCCCGAGCGACCGGCCGACGGGGCGTCGGCCAGTTGGCCAGTTGGCCGGCCGCTCGGCCGCGAGGTCAGGCGCGCGGCTGTTCGCCGGGCAGGAGTTCCACCACGCGCAGCCGCTCGAGCACCACCGGGGTGTCATCGGTGACGCTGAAGGTGGGGTCGTTCAGATAGCCGCGCATGTCGGGGCTGGTCCGGAAGGCCTCGTGGGCGGCGCGCCAACCGGCCACCGAGTCGTGGCCCTCGCCCTCGTCGCGGGCATGGCGCACGTCGACGTCGGCCAGCCGCACCACCTGCACCGCCGTCGTCTCGATGATCGCCACCGGCTGCCCGGCGGAGTCGATCAGCACCTGGCGGGCCCCGAGCTCGGGCAGCGGCTCGTCCTCGATGCCGTATTCCACCAGCGTGGACGTGGTCGAGGTCTTCGAGCCGTCCAGAATCGCCGCAACGAGCCGGTCCCGGAGCGGGCCCGGGAACGCGAACTCGGCGACCGGAAGCGCGTCGGGTGCCGCGTGGTCCCCACCGGTGCCAACCGGCGGGTCGAGCGGACCGGTCATCGGGTCGCCACTTCGCTGCGCAGGGCCTCGGCCGCGATCTGAGCGGTGGCGGCCACATCCGTCATCCAGAGCGGCACCGCGGCCGAGCGGATGCCGGCGGCCTCGAGCGCGGGCACGGCCGCGGCATCCGTCTCGTCGACCAGCCAGGCGTCGAGCACCCCGTCGCCCTGCCGGGAGCCGTAGTGCAGCCCCACCGCGAGCGCCGACGTCTCCACGCCGATCGTGCTCAGGCAGGCGTCGGCCATGCCGCGCACCGCGGAGCCGGCGATGATGGGCGAGATGCCCACCACGCGGGCCGAGGTGGCGCGCAGTGCATCCCGGATGCCCGGAATCGCGAGGATGGTGCCCACCGACACGACGGGGTTCGACGGCGGCAGGATCACCACGTCGGCGTCACGGATGGCCTCGAGCACGCCGGGCGCCGCGACGGCGTCGGCCAGACCCACCTGCACGAACTCGGTGACGGACTTCCCCGCGCGGTAACGCACCCACCACTCCTCGAAGTGGATGAGGTCGCCGACTCGGTGCTCATCGGCGTCCTCGGCCAGGCGCACGTGGGTCTCCACGAACTGGTCGCTCATCGGCAGCAGCCGGGCGCCGGGCTGCCAGCGGCGGCAGAGGAACTCGGTGGCGGCGCTGAGCGTGGCGCCGTTCTTGAGCAGGTCAGTGCGCACGATGTGGGTGGCCAGGTCGAGGTCGCCCAGCGTGAACCACGACCAGCCGCGGCCGTACGCGGAGATCTCGGCGGAGGTGCGCCGGGACTCCTCGGCACGACCCCAACCCTGCTCCTCGCTGATGCCGCCGCCCAGCGTGTACATCACGGTGTCGAGGTCGGGGCAGATGCGCAGCCCGTCGAGCCACATGTCGTCGCCGGAGTTGACGATCACGGTGACCTCGCTGGCCTGCCCCTTCGCCGAGGTGCCGGAAGGTGCCCCGTCCGGGCCGCCAGAGGGGACATTCGCCGCATCTCGCGCGTCCTCGGACGCCAGGTGCTGCAACAACCCGCGAGTGAAGCGGGCGCCGCCGACGCCGCCGGCGAGAACTGTGACTCGGGTCATGGGGGTTCCTTCTGTAGATCCGTGGGGCTGTCAGGTACCGGTTTGTGCGGGGCCGGAGAATACGATCACGGGGCGCCCGGTGCGGGGATGCGGCACGATGTCGCAGTCGACGCCGTAGACCGCCTCGATGATGTCGGGTCGCAGCACCTCGGCGGGCGTGCCGAACGCGGCCACCCGGCCCGCCTGCAGCAGCACGATGCGGTCGCAGTAGGCGGCCGCGAGGTTGAGGTCGTGCAGGGCGAGTATCGACGTGAGACCGAGGCCGCGCACCTGGTGCAGCAGCGACAGCTGTGCGCTCACGTCGAGGTGGTTGGTCGGTTCGTCGAGCAGCAACAGGCTCGGACGCTGGGCCAGCGCCCGCGCGATCTGCACCCGCTGCTGCTGGCCGCCGCTCAGCGTGTGCCAGCGCCGCTCGACGAGATCGGCGGCGCCCACCATCGCCAGCGCCTCGGTCGCCACGGTGAGGTCGTCCTCGCCGCCGAAGCTGCCGAGCAACCGGCTCCGGTGTGGGATGCGTCCGAGCAGCACGACCTCCCGCACCGAGAGGTCCACGCTGGGTGCCACGTTCTGCTCGAGCAGGGCGATTCGCCGCGCGGCCTCCCGCCGGCGGAGCAGCCCCACGACGGTGCCGTCGAGGGCGACGGTGCCGGCATCCGCCCGGTCGATGCCGGCGACGATGCGCAGCAGGCTCGACTTGCCGGCGCCGTTGGGCCCGAGCAGCCCGGTGACGGTGCCCGACGGCAGGCGTGCCGAGATCTGGTGCAGGATGCGCGTGCCCTCGATACTGAGGGAGATCCCGTCGAGCACCACGCCGTCATCCGGCGCTCCCGAGTTGCGGAAAACTGCCCCTTCAGCGCTCTTTAGAGGGGTGTTTGCGGCAACTCCGGGTGCGGATGCGGCGGCAACGCCGCGTTCGGCGCTCATGCCCAGGCCGCGCTTCGCTTGCGCGTGATCAGCAGGATGAACACGGGCACCCCGATGAACGCGGTGATGATGCCCACGGGCAGCTCCCGCGGGTCGAACACCGTGCGGGCGAGGGTATCGGCGAGCACCAGGAACAGCGCGCCGACCACCGCGACGAGCGGCAGCAGGCGTCGGTGCCCCGGACCGCTGAGTCCGCGCACCAGGTGCGGCAGGATCAGCCCCACGAACCCGATCGCCCCGCTCACGGCCACCATCGCGCCAGTGAGCAGCGCGACAGCCACGAGGAATCCCCAGCGGGTGGCGTTCACGTTGATGCCCAGCGACGCGGCGTTCGTGTCGCCGAAGGTGAACGCATCCAGTCGGCTGGCGGCGAGCAGGATGCCCGTGCCCACGAGGACGAGCGCGGTTGTGGAGATCAGCACGCTGGTCCAGGAACTGCCGGCCAGGGAGCCGAGCAGCCAGTTGAGGATCTCCCGGTAGGAGTCGCCTTTGGCCGCCCAGAAGATGATGAACGAGGTGCCCGCCGAGCCCAGCTGGGCGATCGCCAGCCCGGCCAGCACGGCGCGGCCCGGGGTGATGCTGCCGCCGACGCGGGCGATGTTGAGGGTGGCGAACAGGGCGATCAGGGCCCCGGCGAAAGCCGCAGCCGGCAGCGCGAAGCCCACGCCGAGGATGACCACGCAGACCGCCCCGAGCGACGCGCCGGAGGACAGGCCGAGCAGGTAGGGGTCGGCGAGCGGGTTGCGGGTGACGCTCTGCATGACCGCGCCGCTGAGCGCGAGGCCCGCGCCCACCATGGCGGCGGTGAGCACGCGCGGCATCCGCAGCTGCCACACGATGGCGTCGGTCAAGGGCGGCACCGGAGTTCCCCCGGCCAGTCCGGGCAGGCCGAGGTGGCTCCCCACGCTGCCCACAACCTGCGCCAGGCTCACGTCGGCCGGGCCGATCGTCACGGCAACGGCGCAGCCGAGAAGCAGGGCCACCAGCGCCGTGACCAGCCAGAACAGGTACCGGCCCGGCCCGCTGCGATGCACAGTGACGGATGCCGCATCGCGGCTCCCGCGGGGTGCGGCACGCTCGGGTAGTGACGGAGGAGTGCTGCGGGGGTGCGTCGTTCCGGTCATCCCTGCTTCCTCATTCCTGCTCCGCGGTGCGAACGGTCGATGCGTTCGAGCGACTTACTGTGCGTCGAGCGCGGCGAGCTGGTCGATGATCAACCCGGCCGCCTCCACGTTTCGAATGCCCGCCTCGCCGGCCGCGAACGGCACGGTGATGTAGCGATGGTTCACCACGGCGTCGAGTCCGGCGGTGGCCGGGTTGCCCTCGAGCAGAGCGATTTTGGAGTCGGCGGTGTTCCAGGTGGCGTCCACGAGCACGATCACGCTCGGGTTCGCCGCCACGACGGACTCCCAGCCGGCCGAGGTCCAGGTGTCGTGCACGTCGGCGAAGATGTTGGTCAGGCCCGCGGCATCCATGATCATTTGCGGAGCGCCGATGCCGGCGCCCACATACGGAGTGTCGGTGCCGCTCGAGTACCAGAGCGCCGTGGTCTTCCCGGTGGCGGGCTTGAGCGCGGCCAGCGCGGCTTCCTGGGCGGAGACCAGCGTGGCGGCGGCATCCGGAACCCCGAACAGCGTGCCGGCCTCATCGATCTCGCCGAACACGGTGTCGAAGGTGAGCGGGTCGGGCATCGCATCACCCTTGCAGGCGGCCGGCGACACGTAGCTGCCGATGCCCAGCACGGAGAGCGCGTCGCGTTCGCCCACGCCGTCGGCGGAGAAGTTGGACTCCCAGCCGCCGTAGACGAAGTCAGGGTTCAACGCCAGAACGGCCTCCTGGCCGGGAACGAAGTCGCTGATCACGTTGAGATCGGCGCCCTCTTCTGCGAGGGACGCCGGCAGCGGGCCGTCGAGGAACGCCGAGCCCACGACGCGGTCGCCGAGGCCCAAGGCCAGCAGCAGCTCGGTGGTGGTGGACTTGATTGTCACGATCCGCTCGGGCGCGGCCGTGAGGGTGAGCGAGGTGTCGCAGTTGTCGAACGACACGGGGTAAGCGCCCGGGCCTCCGGGCGAGGCGGTGGCGACGGGCGCGGCACCGGTCGAGCCGGATGCGCAGCCGGCCAGCAGCAGCACGGCCGCGGCGGCAGCGAGGGTGGGGTAGCGAGTCTTCATGAGACCAATCTGAGGCGGGAGCCCGGCATCCGTCGGCGGCGCCGACACAGCGGCGACGCCGTGAAAACCACACCGCAACGCAGTGGCGAGAGGCTGTGGCTCCAACGGAGGAGCTCGTACAGGGTGGGGGAGAGAACTGGAGGCAATGCCCCGACCTGCCGCCCAAATCCGGGCCGGCGCAACCGGTCAGATCGAACCGGGGGTCCCAACCAGACTAAACCCATCCGCTTTCGGGCGGATGCGTCGCCCGCCCGCCTGGACGCCCCGTCCATCACCCGGCGTCCAGCGCGGGTCGCCCTCTTGTGGGCGTCGCAGCGTCGGATCGGCGCATCCCCCGCGTGACGCGGCGCTCAGGCGCTGCCCTGTGGGTGCGCGGGTCAGGCGCCGCTTCGCCCTGGGCGCGCCACCCGCGGAGCGGCGCATGTCCCGCGTGACGCGGCGCGCGGTAGCTGCGCGGGCCGGGCGCCGTAGCGTGGCAGCACCGCCGGACGGGCATGCCACCCGCGGAGCGGCGCATGTCCCGCGTTATACCGCCCAGCAGCACCAGTCAGGTGCGGACTTCCGGCCTTCGTGGCGGAAACGAAGAGGGGAAGTCCACAACCGAGCGTGCAGCGCGGCTACTTCGCGGGGGTCCCCACGTCTGACGACCACACGGCCGTGGCGCCGCTGTGCCCGATCCTGATGGCCTGCACGACGGTTCCGGTCGACACGAGGGCTGCGGCGACGATGAGCACGATCGCCACCCACTTCATCGGCTTCCGCGGCGAACGCTCCGACCAGTTCCACCAGAGCAGCACGCCGGCCACCACGACCAAGCCGATCACCCAGGGCAGCAGCCCTTCGGCCAGGTCGGCGTGGGTCTCGATGAGCGCCGACTCCGAGACCCGTTCCTCAAGGGCCTCGCCGGATTGGGTCGAGAGTGGAACCAGCACAAGGGCGGCCAATGCCAGGCCCAACGGCACGAACTTGGCCCAGCGGCGAAAGCGCGGCCAGGCTGCGGCGAGCAACACCACCAGGGCGGCCGTGGGAACGATCACCTCGGTCGCGTGCACAACGAGGGGGTGGAGTGGCAGACCGAAAAAGGTGTCGAACATGGGGCTCCTGCCTGAAGGGGTGCGACTGGACCGATTCCCACACCGGCGCCGCTATGAGTGCAATGCTAGGCATCGCCAGAGGGCCGCGCCATGAAGGACAGGCTCGGCTTATCGCCTTGCGTGCGTGATCGCCGCCTCGTTGGTTGAGCGCCCCTGACGGGGTGATTCGCCTGTCGTCATGCGGGCAGTTCCGGCGCGGCTGACAAAACCCTTGTCAGGATCTCGACGGGCTTGATCAGCGCACCGCGCAGGTTCCCAGGTGGAGCTCTCAGGGCGCAAGGACCCCTGCCGCGGCCGCGATCGCCCGGGCCACCGGCAGCACGTCGTCGGGCAGCGCCCCGGCCGTCACCCGGATGAACGACTCCGGTCGCTCCGATGCGAGAAATGGGATGCCGCCGGCCACCCGGATGCCAGAGGCCGCCAACCGCACGATGGCGTCGCGCTCGTCGGCCACTGGCACCCACGCGTTGATGCCGTCGGCGCGGGCCAGGGGCAGGCCGAACCCGGTGAGGGCATCTGCCAGCGCCTTCTGGCGGGCGAAGTACACGTGCCGGGCCTCGTTGACCTGCGCCATGCTCGCGCCGTCGGTGAGCAGCTCGTGCAGGATGGTCTGCAGCATCCGGCTGGTCCAGCCGGGTCCGAGCATGCGCCGGGCCACGATGCGGTCCACGAGCGCCGCCGGTCCGCCGAGGGCGGCGATGCGCAGGTCGGGCCCGTGTGATTTGGAGTAGCTGCGCACGTGCAGCACCCGTTCGGGCAGCCAACGGCCGAGTGACACATCCGGGGAGGTGCTGATGGCTCCGGAGTGGTCGTCCTCGATCACCACCGTGTGCGCGGCCCGGGGGCTGGCGCCCAGCAGCCGGGCGAGCTCGGCGGCGCGGTCGGCCGACATCGAGGCGCCGGTGGGGTTGTGCGCCCGGGGCTGCAGGATCACGGCGGCCGGCGACAGCGCGAGCGCTGCCTGGAAGGCGTCCGGCACGATGCCCTCCGCGTCCACGGCCACGGGCAGCCGCTCGATGCCCATCTGGTCGAGCAGGTCGAAGAACGGCGGAAAGCCGGGGTCCTCGACGATGACCCGGTCGCCGAATCTGGCGACCAGCTCGAGGCTGCGGGAGATGGCGTCGAGTGCACCGTCGACCACCGTGATCGCCTCGGCCGGGTAGGGCCACGAGCCCGTGAGTACGGTGAGCAGCTCGGGAATCACCGGGAGTGCCTGGTAGCTGGGGGTCATGGCCCGCTGGGAGACCCTGGAGAGGGCCGGCCCGAGCGCCGGCAACAGGAGCGGGTCCGGGGTGCCCCGCGAGAGGTCGATCCGGGCGTCGCTCAGGTGCCCGGCCAGCGTCTGGGTGCGGGCGGGCAGCCAGTGCCGGGACGGCTCCCGCACGAACGTGCCGCTGCGGCCCCGCGAGACGATCAGGCCTGCCGACGACAGCGCCTGCCAGGCATGGCTCACCGTGGCCGGGCTCACGCCCAGGAGTCCGGCGAGGTCGCGCACCGTGGGCAGGCGCTCACCGGGGGCGAGCCGGCCGGAACTGATCAGGCGGCCCAGCGCGGCGGCGATACCGGCCGGAGTGGCCTGTTCGATCTCGTCGAGGTAGAGCTGCATGGTGTCCTTCCTAGCCCGAATGCTTGCCAAAAGCATGCCCGAACGACAGGATGATTTACGCATGCGTCATATGAAGAAACAGAACAGAAATGTTTACGTCGAATAATAACAAAACCGGACACCGTAATGTGGCTCGATCTCGACAGGCTCTTCCCCGTATGGCTCGCCCATAAAGCGATGTCTTGCTCTCCTGCTGACGAGGTTCCCACCGTGTGAGACCCAGTGGAGGCAAGAGTATGAGCACCGACCCATCCAGACTCGGCACATCCAACATCGTGCGAGCGGCGATCACCCAGACCACGTGGACGGGGGATATCGACTCGATGCTCGACAAGCACGAGAAGTTCGCCCGCGATGCGGCCGCCGACGGCGCCCAGGTCATCTGCTTCCAGGAGCTGTTCTACGGGCCCTACTTCGGTATCACCGAAGACGCCAAGTATTACGACTACGCCGAGCCCGCCGACGGCCCCATCGTGCAGCGCTTCGCCAAGCTGGCCAAGGAACTGAACCTGGTCATGGTTCTCCCCATCTACGAAGAAGAGCAGCCCGGTGTGTACTACAACACCGCGGTCGTGGTGGATGCCGATGGCACCATCCTCGGCAAGTACCGCAAGCACCACATCCCCCACCTCGACAAGTTCTGGGAGAAGTTCTACTTCCGCCCCGGCAACCTCGGCTACCCCGTCTTCAACACGGCCGTCGGTCCGATCGGCGTCTACATCTGCTACGACCGGCACTTTCCAGAGGGCTGGCGTGAACTGGGCCTCAACGGCGCGCAGATCGTCTTCAACCCCAACGCCACCAAGCCGGGCCTGTCGAACCGGCTCTGGGAGATCGAGCAGCCGGCTGCCGCGGCCGCGAACGGCTACTTCGTGGCCGCGCCCAACCGGGTGGGCCGGAGGACAACGAGTACGGCGAGGACGCGGTGACGTTCTACGGCACCAGCCAGTTCGTCGACCCGCAGGGCAACTACGTGGGAGAGCTCGGCAGCGGCGTCGACGAGGAGGTCGTGATCCGCGACCTCGACCTCGGCATGATCCGTCAGGTGCGCAACAACTGGCAGTTCTACCGTGACCGCCGCCCGGAGTCCTACACCTCGATCCCCAAGCCGTAAGGAATCTCAGCGACGCACGTCCCGCTGGTCGAGCTTGGCGACGTCGTACTGAGCTTGTCGAAGTAGACCCCGCGACCCGGCCTACGTACCGAAGACGGCTCACGAGGTCTGGACAAGCTCGACCAGCGACGTGGTGACGACCGCAGACGAAGTAGCGACGCAATACCGAACAGGAGAACGTCATGAAGACCCTGATCAAGAACGGCACCGTGGTCAATTCCACGGGCACGGCCCGAGCGGATGTGCTGATCGACGGCGACACCATCGCCGCGGTGCTCGCCCCCGGCTCCACCCTGCTCGGCTTCGACATCGAGCGGAACGTCGACACCGTGATCGATGCCGGCGGAAAGTATGTGATCCCCGGCGGTATCGACGCGCACACCCACATGCAGATGCCGTTCGGTGGCACCGAGGCCAGCGACACCTTCGAGACCGGCACCCGGGCCGCCGCGTGGGGTGGAACCACGAGCATCGTCGACTTCGTGGTGCAGTACGCCGGTGAGAACGTGCTCGACCAGTACCATCTCTGGCAGGAGAAGGCCCGCGGCGAGTGCGCCATCGACTACGGCTTCCATCAGATCCTCTCCGACGTGCAGGACTCCTCCCTCGTGGCCATGGACGAGCTCGTCAACGAGGGTGTCTCCAGCTTCAAGCTCTTCATGGCCTACAAGGGTGTGTTCCTCTCCGACGACGGCCAGATCGTCAAGGCCATGCAGAAGGCATCCAGCAACGGCAGCATGATCATGATGCACGCCGAGAACGGCAGCGTCATCGATCTGCTCGTGCAGCAGGCCGTCGCGGCCGGCAACACCACGCCCTACTTTCACGGCCTGACCCGGCCGTGGCAGGCCGAGGAAGAGGCCACCCACCGGGCCATCATGCTCGCCAACCTCACCGGGGCGCCGCTCTACGTGGTGCACGTGTCAGCCAAACAAGCAGTGGAGCAGATCGCCATCGCCCGCGACCGCGGCCAGAACGTGTTCGGCGAGACCTGCCCGCAGTACCTCTACCTCTCGCTCGAAGACCAGCTCGGTGCCGAAAGCGACGAGTGGGGCACCTTCGAGGGGGCGAAGTGGGTGTGCAGCACGCCGCTCCGGTCCAAGGCCGAGGGCCACCAGCACCACATGTGGCAGAGCCTGCGCACCAACGACATCCAGATGGTCTCCACCGATCACTGCCCGTTCTGCATGAAGGGGCAGAAAGACATGGGGCTGACGGACTTCTCCAAGATTCCCAACGGCATCGGCTCGGTCGAACATCGCATGGATCTCCTGTACCAGGGCGTGGTCGACAAGCAGATCTCCCTCGAACGCTGGGTGGAGGTCACCTCCACCACTCCCGCACGCATGTTCGGCATGTACGGCCAGAAGGGCGTCATCCAGCCCGGAGCCGACGGCGACGTGGTGATCTACGACCCGAACGGGCACACCTCGATAGGAGTGGGCAAGACCCATCACATGAACATGGATTACTCCGCCTGGGAGGGCTACGAGATCGACGGCCACGTCGACACCGTCCTCTCCCGCGGCAAGGTCGTCATCGACAACAACCAGTACCTCGGCGCCAAGGGTGATGGCAAGTACATCAAACGCGGTCTCAGCCAGTACCTGATCTAGGGAACACCATGGACTTCGGCGCAGTACTCCAGACCAACCCGCCCTCGGCGCGCACCGTGCAGCTGGCCGTGTTGGCCGAGAACCACGGCTTCAGCCACGTGTGGACCTTCGACTCGCACCTGCTCTGGCAGGAACCCTATGTGATCTACAGCAAGATCCTTGCCGAGACCCGCAAGGTGATCGTGGGTCCGATGGTCACCAACCCGGCCACCAGGGACTGGACGGTCACGGCCTCCACCTACGCCACCCTCAACGAGATGTACGGCAACCGCACCATCTGCGGTATCGGCCGCGGCGACTCCGCGGTGCGGGTCACCAACGGTCGGCCCAGCACGCTGAAGACCCTGCGGGAATCGATCCACGTCATCCGCGAACTCGCCAACTCCAGAGCGGTCGAGTACAACGGTGCCACCCTGCAGTTCCCCTGGAGCCAGGGCTCCACTCTCGACGTCTGGGTGGCCGCCTACGGCCCGCTCGCGCTCAAGCTCACCGGCGAGGTCGGTGACGGCTTCATCCTGCAGATGGCCGACCTCGACGTGGCCGAGTGGATGATCAAGACCGTGCGCACCGCCGCCGCCAACGCGGGCCGCGACCCCGAGGCGATCAAGTTCTGCGTCGCGGCGCCCATGCACATGGGCGACGACTGGCAGCACATGCGCGACCAGAACCGCTGGTTCGGCGGCATGGTGGGCAACCACGTCGCCGACATCGTCGCCAAATACGGCTCCGACAGTGCCGTGCCCAAGGCCCTCACCGACTACATCAAGGGCCGCGAGGGCTACGACTACAACGAGCACGGCCGGGCCGGCAACACCCACACCGACTTCGTGCCCGACGAGATCGTCGACAGGTTCTGCTTGCTCGGCCCCGCCGAGGCCCATATCGCCAAGCTCACGGCGCTCAAGGAACTCGGCGTCGACCAGTTCGCCGGCTACCTGCAGCACGACAACAAAGAGGAGACCCTGCGGGTCTACGGCGAGACCGTGATCCCCGCCCTCGCCGACCACATCACGGCCAAGGCATGACCCAGGCCGGCACCGTCAGCACCGCCCCGGCGAGGGCGTCCACTGCGGCGCGCGGCCGGTCCTGGTTAGGCCAGGGGATGCCGCGGCGCATCCTGGTGGGCGCGCTCGGTGTGCTCGCCCTCGCGCTGCTCTGGGAACTGTACGTCTTTCTCGCCCCCGCCGACGGCGTGATCGTCGGCGGTCTCACCGTGCTGCCGCGGGCCAGCGAAATGGCCATGCCGCACCTCTGGGTGATGCTCGAACGCATCCTCGAGCCCGTCACCGGCTCGTCCAGCGCGGTGCCGATGTGGCAGGCCGTGCTCGAAGCCGCCCTGTTCACGCTCGGCATCGCCGCGGTCGGCTGGCTCGTCGGCGTCACGGTGGGCCTCGCGCTCGCGCTGCTCATGCAGCGCTTCAGACTGGCCGAATCGGCCATCCTGCCCTGGATCATCCTCAGCCAGACGGTGCCGCTGATTGCCCTTGCACCGCTCGTGCGGCGCTGGGGCGCGCAGATCGAATTCGGCTCGTTCAGCTGGGAGAACTGGATGTCGGTGGCGCTGATCGCCTCCTACCTCGCCTTCTTCCCCGTCTCGATCGGCGCGCTCAAGGGCCTCGGCTCACCCGACGCCAACCACGTGGACCTCATGCACTGCTACGCGGTGGGCTGGTGGAAGACGCTCTGGCGGCTGCGGTTGCCGGCGAGCGTGGGCTACCTGCTGCCCGCCCTCCGCCTCGCGGCGGCCAGCGCCGTGATCGGCAGCGTCGTCGCCGAGGTGTCCATAGGTCTCCGCGGCGGCATCGGCCGGCTCATCGTCGAATACGCCGGCGCCGCCGGCAGCGACCCGGGCAAGCCCTGGGCCCCCATCTTCGGGTCGGTGCTGGTGGGTCTCGTGGCCGCCGGCTTCGTCGGCCTGATCTCACTGTTCCTACGTCGATTCCGCAGGGGAGAGGTGGCCGCATGACCACGGCAGCACTACCGGTACAGCATGCCGTCGAGGTGAAGGGGGTCAGTCGCGTCTTCGCCGGCCGCAAGGGCGCATCCGTCACGGCCCTGGATGCGGTGAGCCTTTCTGTCGCTCCCGGCGAATTCGTGTCGCTGATCGGCCCGTCCGGCTGCGGCAAAAGCACCCTGCTGCGGCTGATCGCCGACCTCGACACTCCCACGACAGGGTCGATCGAGGTGTTCGGCAAGAGCGCCAGGCAGGCCCGCATCGACCAGGACTACGGCATCGCGTTCCAGCAGGCCGGCCTCTTGCCCTGGCGCACGGTGACCGGCAACATCGAACTGCCCCTCGAACTGCACGGCACCGGCAAGGCCGCACGCCGCGACCGCGCCGCCGAGCTGATCGAGCTCGTGGGCCTGAGTGACTTCGCCGGGCACTACCCCGACCAGCTCTCCGGCGGCATGCAGCAGCGGGTGGCGATCGCCCGGTCGCTGGCCGAGAGCCCGAGCCTGCTGCTGATGGACGAACCGTTCGGCGCCCTCGACGAGATGACCCGGGAGCGCATGCAGAACGAGCTCGTGCGCATCTGCGCCGAGACCAGCGCCGCCGTGGTCTTCGTCACCCACTCCATCCCCGAGGCGGTGTTCCTCTCCAACCGGGTGGTGGTGATGTCGCCGAGGCCCGGCCGCATCCGCGACGTGCTCAGCGTCAACCTCGGCCGCATGAGCGACCGCGGCGAGAACCTGCGGGAAGACGAGGACTTCTTCCACTCGGTCAGCCAGGTGCGGGAGCTCCTGCACGGCGCCACCCCCACCGGGGCGCGCGGGGTCGAGACCCGATGAGCGCCCCGGCGGGCGTGCGCCCGGCGGCACCGGTGTCGGCCGAGCCGGCCCGGTCGGGTGCGGCGCGTTCCGGCCTGTCCCGCACGGTGCTGCCGCCGGTTCTCCTCGGCCTCGTCGCGATCCTGTTCTGGCAGGGCGCCGTCACCGTTCTGGCGATCAAGCCGTTCATCCTGCCGGGTCCGTTCGCGATCGGCGAGCAGTTCAGCGCCAACCTGCAGAACGTGCTGAATGGCATGGTCGTCACGGGCCGCAACGCCCTGATCGGCCTGGTGCTCGGCGCGATCGTCGGCGTGCTGCTGGCCATCCTCTCGGCCCTCGTGCGGCTGTTTGACGAGATGGCCGCGCCCGTCGTGGCGGCCTTCGCGGTGGTGCCCATCGTGGCGCTGGCGCCCGTGCTCTACACGATGTTCGGCGCCAACGCCGAGACCGCCCGGCAGCTCGTGGCCGCCCTGGCCGTGTTCGTGCCGGTGTACTTCAACACCCTCAAGGGCCTGCGCATGGTGCGTCCGGTGCACCGGGACCTGATGCGCTCCTACGCCGCGTCGAGCTGGCAGGCCACCAAGACGGTGACCCTGCCCACGGCCGTGCCGTTCGTGTTCACGGGCCTGCGCATAGCGTCATCGCTCGCCGTGATCTCGGCGCTGATCGCCGAGTACTTCGGCGGACCCGTCGGGGGCTTGGGCAAGTCGATCACCTCGGCCGCCTCCAGCTCCAATTACGGGCTGGCCTGGGCGTACGTTCTCGGCTCCATCATCCTCGGCCTCCTCTTCTACTGCGCGGCGCTCGGCCTGGAGAAACTGGTCAGCCGCCGCGCCCCCACCGCCTGAGCCCCACCCGCCCAGGCCCCCCCCACTCGTCCGACGCACCAGGTCGGTCACCCCGCAACACCCACCGCAGCACCTAACCCGCAGTACCCACACAGCAGAACCGGCAGCACCCGCACCATCCGTTACCCGCCTTGCAGCATGACCCCCCGCAGCAGCACCCCGCAGCAGTACTACTCAGGAGGAACCCATGAAACACAGCACTCGATGGCTTACGACGGCCGGCGCCGTCGCCGCGGCCAGCGCACTCGTCCTCACCGGATGCAGCGCCTCCAACGACACCGCCTCGCCCGACGACTCCACAGGCGGCGAGCTGACCCCCGTCACCCTGCAGTTGCAGTGGGTAGCCCAGGCCCAGTTCGCCGGCTATTACGCCGCCGTCGACCAGGGCTACTACGAAGACGAAGGTCTCGACGTCACCATCGAGGAGGGCGGCGCCGATATCGTGCCGCAGGACGTCCTCGCCTCCGGCGACGTGGACTACGCCATCTCCTGGGTACCCAAGGTGCTCGGCTCGATCGAGCAGGGCGCCAACATCACCGACGTCGCGCAGATCTTCGAGCGCAGCGCCACCACCCAGATCTCGTTCAAGGACAAGAACATCACCAGCCCGGCCGACCTCACGGGCAAGAACGTCGGCAGCTGGGGCTACGGCAACGAGTGGGAGCTCTTCGCCGGCATGCAGAAGGACGGCGTCGAGGTGGGCGACATCAGCCTCGTGCAGCAGGCCTTCGACATGAACGCGTTCCTGGCCGGCGACATCGACGCGGCCCAGGCCATGACCTACAACGAATACGCGCAGGTGCTCGAGACCATCAACCCCGACACCGGCGAGCTTTACCAGCCCGAGGACCTCAACGTCATCGACTGGAACAAAGAAGGCACCGCGATGCTCCAGGACGCGATCTGGGCCAACACCGACAAGCTCGCCGACGACGAGGCCTACGCCGACCAGACGGTGAAGTTCATCAAGGCCTCCATCAAGGGCTGGATCTACGCCGCCCAGAACCCGGAGGATGCCGCGACCATCGTGGCCGACGCCGGTTCTGCTCTGCCCGCCGGACACCAGCTCTGGATGACCAACGAGGTCAGCAAGCTGATCTTCCCGTCCACCAACGGCGTCGGCCTGATCGACGAGGCCGCCTGGGCCAACACGGTCGACATCGCCATGAACACGAAGAACGAAACCGGTGCCACCATCATCACCACAGACCCGCCCGAAAGCGCATACTCCAACGAGTACGTGCAAAAGGCCCTGGATGAACTCACCGCGGACGGGGTCGACGTCATGGGCGCCGACTGGACTCCGACCGACGTCACCCTGAAGGAGGGCGGCGAGTAGAACAACCCCGACCGGGCGGCGGCACACCCGCCGCCCGGTCACCACCGCCCCGCCTGTGCGGGGCAGAAGCGAAGGAACAAGCATCGTGACCGACATCGACAGCACCACCGACACCGGCACATCCACCGACACCGAGCTCGGACTCAACGACCTCACCACTCAGCTCGACAAGGCCCACGTCTTCCACTCCTGGTCGGCTCAGGGGGCGCTGAAGCCCCTCGTGATCGCCGGCGGTCTCGGCTGCCGGGTCTGGGACCACGAGGGTCGCACCTACCTCGACTTCTCCAGTCAGCTGGTCAACGTCAACATCGGCCACCAGCATCCGGCCGTGATCAAGGGCATCATCGCGCAAGCGCAACTGCTCACCACCATCGCCCCGTCCACGGCTAACCTGGCCCGTGGCGAGGCCGCCAAACGCATCGTCGACCGCGCACCCGACGGCTTCAACAAGGTCTTCTTCACCAATGGCGGTGCGGATGCCAACGAGAACGCCATCCGGATGGCCCGCCTGCACACCGGCCGCGACACCGTTCTCTCCACCTACCGCTCGTACCACGGCAACACCGGCGCGGCCATCGTCGCCACCGGTGACTGGCGGCGCATCCCCAACGAGTTCGCCCGGGGTCACGTGCACTTCTTCGGCCCCTATCTCTACCGCAGCGAGTTCTGGGCGCGCACCCCCGAGCGCGAGTGCGAGCGGGCACTGCAGCACCTCGAACGGGTCATCCAGAGCGAGGGCGCCACGTCGATCGCGGCCGTACTGCTCGAGTCGATCCCCGGCACCGCCGGGGTACTGATGCCGCCGCCCGGCTACCTGGCCGGTGTGCGGGCGCTGTGCGACAAATACGGCATCCTGCTGATCCTCGACGAGGTCATGGTCGGCTTCGGCCGCACCGGACGCTGGTTCGCATTCGAGGGCTCCGGCGTGGTGCCCGACCTGATCACCTTCGCCAAGGGTGTCAACTCCGGCTACGTGCCGGTGGGCGGCGTGATCATCTCGGATGCCATCGCCGCCGACTTCGACACGACGGTGTTCCCCGGCGGACTCACCTACAGCGGGCATCCGCTGGCGATGGCCTCGATCGTGGCGGCGCTGGATGCCATGGCGGACGAGGGCATCGTGGAGAACGCCGCCCGGATCGGCGCCGACGTGCTCGGCCCCGGCCTCACGGCGTTGGCGGAGAAACACCCGATCATCGGGGAGGTGCGCGGCGAGGGCGTCTTCTGGGCGATCGAGCTCGTGTCCGACCGGGAGACCCGGGCGCCCGTGGCGCCGGCCGTGATGGCCCGCATCAAGACCGAGCTGCTGGCCCGCAACCTGCTGCCCTTCGTGCAGGACAACCGTATCCACGTGGTGCCGCCCTGTGTCGTCACCGACGACGAGGTCGCCGAGGCACTCGCCATCTACGACGAGGTGCTCTCCCTCGACCTCCTCTGACCCCGTCCACCTCAACAGAATCGGATGACATGAACGACCTTCCCGTCCTCACCCACTGGATCGACGGCGCTCCAGGCACCGGAGCATCCACCCGCACCGCCCCCGTCTACAACCCGGCCACCGGCAGAGTGCAGCGCCTCGTATCCCTGGCCTCCGCCGCCGACGTCGACACCGTTGTCGCCTCGGCCCAGGCCGCCTACCCCGCCTGGCGGGACGCCTCGATCGCCAAACGTCAGGGCGTCATGTTCACCTTCCGCGAGCTGCTCAACGCCCGCAAGGGCGAGCTCGCCGACATCCTCACCAACGAACACGGCAAGGTCACCTCCGACGCCCTCGGCGAGATCGCCCGCGGCCTCGAGGTCGTCGAGTTCGCGCTCGGCCTGCCACACCTGGTCAAGGGCGACTTCTCCGAGAACGTCTCCACCGGCGTCGACGTCTACACGCTGCGGCAGCCGCTCGGCGTGGTCGG
The DNA here is from genome assembly GCF_019443325.1 of Cryobacterium sp. PAMC25264. Classification (NCBI taxonomy): domain Bacteria; kingdom Bacillati; phylum Actinomycetota; class Actinomycetes; order Micrococcales; family Microbacteriaceae; genus Cryobacterium; species Cryobacterium sp. PAMC25264. The sequence goes on along the minus strand of NZ_CP080383.1, from coordinate 3,105,239 downwards.
CATCATCAGCCCGTTCAACTTTCCCGCCATGGTGCCGCTCTGGTTCTTCCCCATCGCCATCGCCGCCGGCAACACGGTTGTGCTCAAGCCCAGCGAGAAGGACCCGTCCGCCGCTAACTGGCTCGCCGCGCTGCTCACCGAGGCCGGCCTGCCCGACGGCGTCTTCAACGTCGTGCACGGCGACAAGGAAGCCGTGGACGCGCTGCTGGTCAACCCCGACGTGCAGGCGATCTCCTTCGTCGGCTCCACGCCCATCGCCAAGTACATCTACGAGACCGCCGCGCACCACGGCAAGCGGGTGCAAGCCCTCGGCGGTGCCAAGAACCACATGCTGGTGCTGCCGGATGCCGACCTCGACCTGGCCGCCGATGCCGCGGTCAACGCCGGCTTCGGTTCGGCGGGGGAGCGCTGTATGGCCATCAGTGTGATCGTGGCTGTGGAACCCGTCGCCGACGATCTCATCGCCAAGATCGCCGAGCGCGTGAAGGGCCTCACGGTCGGCGACGGCATGCGCGGCTGCGACATGGGCCCGCTGATCACCGAGGCACACCGCGACAAGGTGGCCGGCTACATCGACATCGCCCACGCGGATGGCGCGGAGGTCGTGATCGACGGCCGCGGTATCGAGGTGGACGGCGACGCATCCGGATTCTGGCTGGGGCCCACCCTGTTCGACAAAGTGAGCGTGGACTCGGCCGTCTATCAGGACGAGATTTTCGGCCCGGTGCTGAGTGTGCTCCGGGTGGCCAGCTACACCGACGGTGTGGCGATCATCAACGCCAGCAAGTATGGCAACGGCACCGCGATCTTCACCAACGACGGCGGGGCCGCCCGCAGGTTCCAGCACGAGGTGCAGGTGGGCATGGTCGGCATCAACGTGCCGATCCCGGTGCCGGTGGCATACCACTCGTTCGGCGGCTGGAAGGACTCCCTCTTCGGTGACGCCAAGGCCTACGGCCCCGCCGGCATCAGCTTCTACACTCGGGAGAAGGCCGTGACCGCCCGCTGGCTGGACCCCAGCCACGGCGGCATCAACCTGGGCTTCCCGCAGAACACCTGACGCCGCTCGCAGCGTGCGTTAGTGCTTGCGGCGGAGGAAAATGCTCGCGGCGTGCGAAAAAGCGCTCACTATCTCACGCTGCGAGCATTATCGCGTGCCGTGAGCGTTGGTCCCGGTGGCCGGCCAGGCGGCCGGTCTCGGAACCGACCCCTCTCGTGCGGAAAACCCGCGCCGGCCGGGTTGTTGTGTGCACCTGGATCTTCCAGCCCGCGCTCATCGCTCAAATTCACGCCCGACCACCACCGGATCGTCAGCTGGCTCGGCGGGCCCTGAGCCTGGATCCCCGCGAGCCGAGCAGGATCCGAGAAGCGCATCGCACGGGTTCCTCCTACTCTGGTGGCCAGAGACTCATCCGGGACCAGTGAGGAACAGACTATGAGCACAGCCTTCAGCGCAGAGGAAAAGGCCGCGATGCGGGCGGCGGCGGCGGAAGCCAAGGCCGCGAAACTGGGCGCCGACCTCGAGGCCGTGTGCCTCACGGCGATCAAGGAGATGTCCGGCACCGACAGGGAACTGGCCGAGATCCTGCACCGCCTGGTCAAGGAGAACACCGACCTGGGTGCCAAGACCTGGTACGGCATGCCGGCGTACGCGAACGCTGACGGCAAAGTCGTGGTTTTCTTCCAGAGCGCCGCCAAGTTCAAGGTGCGCTACGCCACCATCGGCTTTCAGCCAGACGCGAGCCTCGACGACGGTGATCTCTGGCCGACGTCGTTTGCCGTCACCAAGCTCGGCTCCACGGATCAGAAACGACTCGTTGACCTGCTGGTCAAGGCCGTGTCGTAACGGAGCCGACGAAGGCCCCAACGGGGCGCGCGGGCTAGAGCCTTCGGTTTGCCTGCGCCCACTCGAGGGAGTGCCGCACCTGTGCGGTGCTGAGAGACGTGCTGCCGCCGCAGCGGGCGCAGACGTTCACGTGCTTCGTCGACAGAGGAAGCAGCGGGATGAAGAAGAGAGTGACTCTCGTGGAACGCTTCACCACGTGTTGCTCGGCCATGGTGTGGCAGTAGCCGCACACGAACGAGACGATATTGATCACGGCCTCGGACGTGCGGGAGCCGAAAAGAAGAAACATGGTTTGAGTCTTTCACTGTTCACTCTGGAGGCTCATTCTGGAGAGGGAATGTGCCGAGGGGGCCCCGGTGACCAGCCGCGTGGCGGTCACCGGGAGTCCGATTAGCGGCGTGCGCTGGAACGGCCGCTGACGCGGATGTAGATCAAGAGCACGATGATCGCCCCGATGATGGAGCCGATGATGCCGGCCGGCTGGAAGAATCCGTCCATCGGGTCGTGCTGGAAGATCAGGAACCCGAGGAATCCACCCACGAACGACCCGATGATGCCGAGAACGATGGTCATCGGGATGCTGATGTTCTGCCGGCCGGGCACGACAAGGCGGGCGACGGCGCCGGCGATGATACCGACGACAATGAGGCTGATGATGAGACCAAGCATTGTGGTCTCCTTCCTGTTGGTGACAACTGAGCTTCGAGATGGCCGGCGATTACCGGCCGACAACGAGCAAACCACCCTGACGGAGGTCCCGGCACACCCCTAGGGGTGTAACTTCCGAAAGGTCTCCGACGGTAGCGTTGCAGTATGTCCCCGCCACTGACTGTCGCCCTCGTTGATGACTACGACATCGTGCTGACGGGCCTGGCGCATATGTTCGACCATTACCGGGATCGCGTGCTCGTGGCCGAGATCGACGCGAACACGGGTCTGCACGACAGAACAGACATCGTGCTCTACGACTCGTTCGCCCAGCCCGAGTCCGATCATTCCGAGCTCGAGGCGCTCGTGAAGAATCCCCGGGCCGGACGCGTCGTCGTCTACACGTGGAACTTCCAACCCTCATTGATCGCGGAGGCGCTCGGGCAGGGAGTCAGAGGGTATCTCTCCAAGACCCTGCCCGCCCGCGACCTTGTCGCGGCCCTCGAATCGGTGCACGCGGGCGAGATCGTGGTGAGCGACCCGCCGAAACGCGCGGGCAGTGCACCGGGGCTCGATTGGCCGGGGCGACACGAGGGCATCACCGACCGGGAGTCGGAGATCCTCGCGCTGATCACCCAGGGCAAGAGCAACGCCGAGGTGGCTGAACTCACCTACCTGAGCCCGAACACCGTGAAGTCCTACATTCGCAGCGTATACGGCAAGATCGGGGTGGCCAGCCGCACCCAGGCCGTGCTCTGGGGAGTGAGCCACGGCTTCAAGCCCGACCACCATCGCATCGATAGCTGGCTCGGCGGCCCCTGACCCCCTCGCACCCGCAAGCATGAGACTCACGAACCTGTCCGTGTTCCTGTGCCGCGACCACGGCGAGTCACTGAGGTCTCAAGCAGCTCGTCGCCCTTCCGAGGAGAAGGCCGCACGTCCTAGCTGTCCGTGGGCGGTGCCGTGCTGAGGCTTGGGCGATTCGGACCGGAGCGGCCGCGGCGTTGGTGGGTTCGATCGATGACACTGTAGGCGACCAGCTTTATGCGGTCGTTGATCAGCGCCCACACGAGGGCGTACCCCCACACGAACAGCACCCACTGCCAGCTCAGCGCCGTCATGAAGATACCGAACAGGGCCAAGGAGGTAGCGAGCGCCTGAGTTCCGACGACGGCGATCACGAGCACTCTGGCCGGCTTCTCCGACCAGAACGGCCCGCGGGTGCGGGTGAGAAAGATCGTCAGGTGTCCGGCCACAGACAAGAGCAGGTACATCATCGTCTGCAGCTCGGGCCGGCCCAGGCCGAAAACGTTCTGGCCCAGGTAGAACAGCCCGAACGCCGCGATCGGTCCGACCACACCGAGCACTGTCGCGATGCCGAGGACCCGGCGCATGTCCCAGACCTGCGGGGTCTTCTCGAAGTGGACTCTGTCGTAGGCGATTGACAGGATGGCCGCGTCGTTCAGCAGCGCGAGAATGACGATCATGATCGGGGTCAACGGGTAGAAATTGAAGATCAGGATGGCCGCGGTCATGAACAAGAGCACCCGCAGCGTCTCGGCGATGCGATAAATGGCGTAGCTGGTCATCCGCTCGAAGATGCGCCGGCTTTCGGTGATGGCGTCGATGATCACCGACAGACCCGGTGTGGTGAGCACGATGTCAGCGGCCGCACGGGCGGCATCGGTGGCACCGGAGACCGCGATACCGCAGTCGGCCTTCTTCAACGCGGGAGCGTCGTTGACGCCGTCGCCCGTCATGCCGACGATGTGCCCGCTGGTCTGCAGAATGTCTACGATGTGGAACTTGTGCTCGGGAAAGACCTGGGCGAACCCGTCCGCCGCCTCGATCGAGGCGGTGGCCTCGGATGTCTCCTGGTGAGTGGAGTCGCCGAGGCCGCCTGCGTCGAGAATATTGCGTCCCATTCCAAGCTTCTCGGCGGTCTCCTGGGCAATGGCGAGTTGGTCGCCGGTGACCATCTTCACCGCGACACCCATGTCTACGGCCGTGCTGATCATGTGCTTGGCGTCGTCCCTCGGAGGGTCGAAGAGCGGCAGCACGCCCTGGAAGTGCCACTTTCCGGCGGCGTCTGTGCGTGCCACTCCGAGTGCGCGGAAGCCGCGTTCGGCGAACTGACGGACCGCCGCATCGACCTCCGTGGTGACGGATTCTCCGTTCGCGCACAGCTCGAGGACGATCTGCGGCGCCCCCTTCGTGACCGAGTAGGTCGCGCCCGTCGGGGCCATGACGGCAGCTTCCGTACGCTTGCCAACGGGGTCGAATGGATGGAAATCGCTGATTCGGTAGTCGGCCAGGCGCTGGTCATCGCTCACTGCACCGAGCACGGCCAGGTCGATGGTGTCCTGGTCTTCCGCCCTCGAGGCCAGAGCTGCGCTCAACACCACGTCGGCAGCGGTTACCCCCTCGACCGTGAACGGGTCGCCCAGGGTGAGCTCGTTCATGGTGAGGGTGCCGGTCTTGTCTGTGCACAGGATGTCCACGCCAGCCAGTTCTTCGATCGCCGAGAGCCGGGTGACGATGGCCTGTTTCTTGGCCAGCAACCGGGCCCCGACTGCCATGGTGACCGACAGCACTGTGGGCATCGCAACGGGGATGGCCGCGACCAATAGCACGAGGGCGAACTCAACGGTGGTCAGGAACGGGTCGCCCCTGATCGTAGCGACGACCACGATGATGGAAACCAGTGCGGCGGCCAGCACGATCAAGAAGTTGCCGATCCGCAGAACGGCCCGCTGGAAGTGGCTGGTGCTGGCATTCTCCTGCACCAGGTGAGCCGTGGCGCCGAAGAACGTGGCTGAGCCCGTGGCATAGACCAGCGCGTCCACCTCGCCCCGGCGCACGATCGAACCTGAATAGGCGGCGTCACCGGGGTTCAGTGTCGCCGGGAGGGATTCGCCGGTGAGGGCGGACTGGTCGACCTCGGCCGGGCCGCCGGGTAACAGCCGCGCGTCGGCCGGCACCACATCGCCCAGCCGCAGCCTGATGACGTCGCCTGGAACGAGGTCCCGGCTAGGGTGACTGGCCCACGTCCCGTCACGTCTGACGGTGGCGGTGATCGCCAGCTGCGCCTTCAGTGCTGCGACCGCGTTGCCGGCCTGGCGTTCCTCGGTGAACCCGACGGCGGCGTTAGCCAGTAGCAGTACCAGGATGATGGCGAAGTCCGGCCAGTGGCCGAGCACGGCGGAGAGGATGACTGCCGCCTCGATCATCCAGGGGATCGGACCCCACAGGTAGCCGAGAAGCTTGAGGAACTGGTTGGTGGTCTTCTCTTCGATTTCGTTCGGACCATAGTGGTTGAGCCGGGTGTCAGCCTCGGCCTGGCCGATACCGTCGGGACCGGAACGAAGTATGGCCTGCACCTTCTTGAGGGGCAGGGAGCGCAGCTTATCCGCTCCCCCCGAGCCCGCCGGCTGGGCGGTAGTGGATGGCCGCAAGAGACTTGGGTCGTCGTGAGGGGTGTCAGTGGGTCCGGTGGCGGTCATGACCGGGCCGTCACCGTTCGGAGTACGGCTTCGGGGGTGAGCCAGCCCGTCAGCATTCCCGTCGAATCGACCACCGGCAGGCCGTCGCTCTCGCTTGCGGCCAGGACCGGGTCCAGAACGCTGTCCAGGGTGGCGTCGGGGTCCGCGATACCGGGCATTTCGACAAGAGCGCTGAGAGTGAGCTCGTTGCTGTCGTCATCATTGCCGAGCGAATCGGAGATGGCCGTAACGGTGACGACGCCGATGAACTCACCGTTCTGATGGAGAACGGGCATGGCCCGCCGCCCGGCTCCGAGCATGATTTGTGCCCCCTCGGCCGGACTGAGTCGCGAGCTGATGGCGGGGGGTGCATCCCTCATCACTTCGCGCACGAGAGTCGAATGCAGCAGCATCCCGCCGGGCGCACCGTCGACGCTCACGCCGCGGCGGCGCAGCTTCAGAGTGTAAATGGTGTCTGTGCTGAGCATTCGGGATACCCCTGTAGCGATCACGATCGCGAGGAGCAACGGAAGGATGATGGTGTACTCGCCGGTCAGTTCGAACAGAATGATGGCGGCGGTGATCGGGGCCCTGGTCGCACCCGCGAACACGGCTCCCATACCCACGAGTGCGAAGGTGCCGGTCTGGCCCGCGAAGATGGGAAAGAGGGTGCCGGCGATGTCGCCGAACGCGGCCCCCAGCATTGCTCCGATGAAGAGTGACGGCGCGAAGACGCCGCCGGATCCTCCGATGCCGATGGTCAGGCTCGTGGCGAGGACCTTTCCCACGAGCAAGAGCACGACGAAGCCGAGTGCATAGCCACCCTGCACACCGCGCTCAAGGACCGGATACCCCACCCCATACATCTGCGGAAGGGCGAAGAGCAGCAGGCCGAGAAACAACCCACCCACTACCGGGCGCAGCCACTCCGGCCGACCCCGCCAGGCCCAGTCGCAGGCGTCTTCGACCGCGTAGAGCGTCTTCATGAATCCGACGCCAACTAAGCCCGCCGCGAGGCCGAGCACGGCGAAGAGCGCGAACTGAGACGGATTGACGATACTGAAAGCGGGCAGGGTGAGGAAGGGATGATCCCCCAGGATTGACCGGCCGACGATCGACGCGGTGACCGAGGACAACACCACAACGCCGAACGACTTCGCTGCAAAATCGCGCAGCAGAAGCTCGAGTGCGAAGAAGACACCGGCGATGGGGGCGTTGAAGGTGGCGGCGATAGCCCCAGCCGCACCACAGGCCACCAGCGTTCGCAACTGCGATTCGGGCAACCGCACGGCCCGGCCCAGGGTGGATCCCAGCGCTGAGCCGATTTGGACGATCGGCCCCTCCCTGCCGACGGACCCGCCAGAGCCGATGGTTATCGCCGACGCGAGCGACTTGACGATCGCCACCTTGCCCGGGATGCGTCCTCCCCGTTTGGTCACCGCGTACATGACCTCTGGAACGCCGTGTCCGCGCGCCTCTGGGGCGAACTTGCTGACCAGAGGCCCGTATAGCAGCCCACCGATAGCAGGCGCAAAAATCACGAAAGCGCCACCCAACCAGGGCAGCCATGGGTGCGCCGGATGCCCCTCGGTCGCCGAATAATCGGCTGTGCCGGTGAAGATCACGGTCGCGGTGGCCACCAGCCAGCGAAACGCGACCGCAGCCAGCCCCACGCCGGCTCCGACGACGACGGCCATGAACAGCAGCCGTCCCGTGCCGGTCAACAGCCGATCGAACGAGGTTCGGATAAGTTGGAGTCCCCGGGACGGACGCCGTTTCAGGCTCAGACCGAGCTGGGCCATCTGGCTCCTCCGATATATAGACTTATTGTGCGCAAATGCAACTGTTGCATGTCTGCAATAAAACGTTAGCACTGTGCGGATTGGGTAATGACCGGTGGATACACAAACTTCTGCTGCCAGCGAGGCAACACTCAACGCCTCCCGTGCCCTGTTGGGCGTGGTGGCTCGCTCCGTTGTGGCGGCATTGGAGGTCGTTACCCTCCCGCAGTTCCGCGTTCTGGTCGTCCTGAGCACAGCGGGGACCACCCGCATGAGTACTTTGGCCGAAAAGATGGGTGTGATTCCCTCCACGTTCAGCCGCTCCATCGACCGGATGGTTGCCGGCGGCTGGGTGGAGCGACTGCCGAGCCCGCACAGTCGACGTGAAGTGCTGATCGGTCTCACGCCCGCGGGCCAGGTGCTCGTCGATGACGTCACCGATCGTCGCAGGCAGAGCATCGACACGATCCTCTCGTCCCTCACCGGTGACGATCGGGACGCGGTGAAGCGCGGACTGGAAGTGTTCGCGGCCGCGGCGGGCGAGACCTCGCCATCCGACCTGCTGACTCTCGGCTTGTGACGCACGAGGGCATGCCGTCGTGGTGACACGATCCGGCGTCACCTCGACCGATGGGCCCGCAGCTCGAGCCGATCGGTCCGTCTCCAGACCGCGGTGCAGTGTGGCCGGTTAATCACCGCCATAATCGAGGTATGACGAGCAATGATGCACATGAGTCCGCCCGCAACTCCATCCTCAGCGGACGAACGTCGCTGGGAATCGAGCTGGGGTCGACCCGCATCAAGGCCTGCCTGATCGGCGAGGACCTGTCCGAGGTCCTTGCCGTCGGCAGCCACGAGTGGGAGAACAAGTTCGTCGACCGGGTTTGGACCTACTCGCTGGACGACGTGTGGTCCGGCATTCAGGCAGCCCACGCCGCGCTCATCGCCGACATCGATGAGAAGTTCGGCATCCGGCCCGAGGGTTACGGCGCGATCGGCGTCTCGGCGATGATGCACGGCTACCTCGCGTTCGACGCCGCCGGCGACCAGCTGGTGCCGTTCCGCACCTGGCGCAACACCACCACCGGCCCCGCTGCGGCCGAGCTGACCGAGCTGTTCGGCGTGAACATCCCGCTGCGCTGGTCGATCGCCCACCTGCACCAGGCCGTCGTCGACCACGAGCCCCACGTGCCGCAGCTCGACTTCATCACGACGCTCGCCGGCTACGTGCACTGGCGTCTCACCGGCCGCAAGGTCCTCGGTGTCGGCGACGCGTCGGGCATGTTCCCCATCGACTCCGCCACCGGCGACTACGACGCCGAACTCCTCGCCCGCTACGACTCTCTGGTCGCCGAGTCCGCCCCCGAGCTCAACCTGGCCGGGTTGCTGCCCACGGTGCTCGTGGCCGGCAAGCCCGCCGGCGAGCTCACCGCCGCGGGAGCGGCTCTCCTCGACCCCACGGGTGCACTGCGCCCGGGCGCCGTGCTCTGCCCGCCCGAAGGCGATGCGGGCACCGGCATGGTGGCCACCTGCTCAGTGGCCCCGCGCACCGGCAACGTCAGCGCCGGCACCAGCATCTTCGCAATGGTTGTGCTCGAGCGCCCGCTCACCCAGGTGCACCACGAACTCGACCTGGTCACCACCCCGGCCGGCGACCTCGTCGCCATGGTGCATTGCAACAACGGTGCGAGCGAGCTCGCCGCCTGGGCCGGAATGTTCGGTCGCTTCGCCACGGCCGGCGGCAACCCCGTCGACAACGACGCGGTGTTCGACACTCTGTTCCGCGAGGCACTCCTCGGTGACGCGGATGCCGGCGGACTGCTGGCCTACAACCACCTGGCCGGTGAGCCCATCGCCGGCCTCACCGAGGGGCGGCCGCTCTTCGTGCGCACCCCCGACAGCCGGCTCACCCTGGCCAATTTCATGCGTGCCCAGCTCTACGGCGTGTTCGGCACGCTCGCCCTGGGCATGCGGGTTCTCGCCCAGGAGGGCGTCCAACTCGACGCGATGTTCGCGCACGGCGGGTTGTTCCGCACGGCCGGTGTTGCGCAGCGCTTCCTCGCCGGCTCACTGGACGCCCCGGTCTCCGTCGCCGAGACGGCGTCAGAGGGCGGCGCCTGGGGCATCGCGGTCCTGGCGTCGTACACGGCGGCCGTGGCATCCGGTGTTGAACTCGACCTCGACGGTTACCTGCGTGAGAGGGTCTTCGCCGGGCAGGAATTCGCCACCGTCGCCCCCGACCCGGCCGACGTCGCGGGCTTCACCAGCTACCTCGACCGCTACGCCGCGGGCCTTGCCGTCGAACGGGCGGCCGTCGACACGCTCTGACCCCACCTCTGCGCCATTCGCTGGAAAGGAACAGACATGGAACTGTTTTCGTCCACGGCGCTCTAGTGAGCGACGGCCAGTGGTGGTGGCAGCAGAGCGCCGACCTGCTCCGGGAACGCACCGGCATCCGCAGCCGCGCGCTGGCGCTGCCGTCGTGCGGCGAGACCACGCCGGAGCAGGTCGCGGGTGGCTTGATCGCCGATGCTGCCGCGTTACGACGTGAACTCGACGATGTCGACGAGGCGATCGTGGTCGGACACTCCTACGGGGGCACCGTCATCGCCGAGGCAGGCCGGCATCCGGCTGTCGCGCACCTGCTCTACGTGTCCTCCTATCTCCCCGAGGTCGGTCAGTCCCAGGGCGCGATCCTGAGCGGCGAGAGCGACCCGGTGTCGATCGGAGCCCACGACGACGGCACCCTGAGCCTGACGGGTTACGACGTGAGCTCCTTCGGCGCCCGGTTCCTGCAGGACGCGGATGCCGACATTCAGCAGCAGGCATGGCAGCGGCTGACGGCGCAGGCCGTCGGGGCGTTCATGACGCCGACCACCGTTGCAGGCTGGGAGGGGATCGACTCGACGTACCTCGTCTGCGGACAGGACCGCAGCACCTCGGTCGAGTTGCAGCGCTTCCATGCGGCTCGCGCCACCCGCTCCGTCGAGATCCCGACGGGCCACCATCCGTTCATCACCCGCCCAGATCTGGTCGTCGACCAGGTGGAAGCGCTTCTGCGGCCCTGACGGCTGCCGGTTCTACGACTCCACGACGGCGCTGCTGGCGGCCCAGCTGGCCAGAAGCTGCAGTCGTTCGGCGCTGGGGGAGCCGGGCTCGGCGGTGTAGATCAGCATGCCGAGTCCGGGATCAGCGGTGATCGCGAGTTCTTCGTAGGCGAGGGTGAGCTCGCCGACGACGGGATGGTTGAAGCGCTTGGTGCCGGCACCGTGGGTGCGCACATCGTGTGCGCCCCACAGCTGCCGGAAAGTGTCGCTGCGGGTGGACAGCTCGCCGACGAGGTCCTGCAGTCCCTTGTCGTTGGGGTCGCGCCCGGCCCGGGTGCGCATGATCGCCACACACATCCCGGCGAACCGGTCCCAGTCGGGATAGAAGTCGCGGGAGGCCGGGTCCAGGAACTGGAATCGGGCGAGGTTCGGAACGCGTCCGCCGTCGCCGATGACCGGGGAGTAGAACGCGCGGCCGAGTTCGTTGGTCGCCAAGATGTTCTGGTGCTGGTCCAGGACCACCGCGATGGCCCCGGAGAAGGTGTCGAGCGCCCACTGCAGGCTCGGCCGGGTCACGGCGCTCTTGGCCGAGCGGCGGCGCGGGCGTCCGGAGAGGGGGATGCCGTCGGCCGCGCGGGCCAGGTCGAACAGGTGGGTGCGTTCGGTGTCGTCGAGCTGCAGGGCGCGGGCGATGGCGTCGAGCACCGACGAGGATGCGCCGGCGATGGCGCCGCGCTCGAGCTTGGCGTAGTACTCGACGCTGACACCGGCCAGCGCGGCCACCTCGCTGCGGCGGAGGCCAGCCACGCGCCGGTTGGGGCCGGAGCTGAGCCCGACCAGCTCGGGAGTGAGTTTCGCGCGCCGTGACATGAGGAACTCGCGTACCTCGGGTTGATTGTCCATGCCATCGACGTTACGTCCCTTCCGGGCCGAGTGGGGTGCTCTCTCGGTACACCTTTCGACAGTGACTCCCTCCCCCCGGGTCGGTCGTCTTGACTGGAGCAGTACCCCCGCCCGCACCGCCCAAGGAGCACCGTGATCAGCACCATCCCTGCCGTCGAACCGGCCGGCCGCCAGAAGGTGCAGCGGCTCCCGCTCGTCACCCTCATCGGCCTCGCCACGATCGGGTTCGTGCTCGTGGCCATGGAGACGATGCCGGCCGGACTGCTGCCCGTCATCGCGGCCGGCCTGAACACCAGCGAGGGGGCCGTCGGGCTCCTCGTCAGCGCCTACGCCCTGGGCACCGTGATCGTCACCATCCCCGCGATCAGCCTGACCCGACGGATGCGCCGGAAGCCGCTACTGCTCACTGCGCTCGCCGGGCTCATTCTTGCCAACAGCATCACCGCGGTGTCCACCGACGTCGGCCTTGCGCTGCTCTCCCGTTTCGTCGCCGGCTCCTTCTCCGGGGTGCTCTGGGGAATGCTCGCCGCCTACGGCCTGAAGATCAGCCCGGCCCGCAGGGGTGGTCTGGCGTTGGGGATCGTGTCGACCGGGGCGCCCATCGGCTTCGCGTTGGGCACGCCCCTCGGTTCGTGGCTCGGCACGACCTTCGACTGGCGATGGGCCTTCGTCGGCCTCACCATCGTCGCCCTCGTCGCCGGCGCGCTCCTGGCACTGGTCGCCCCGAACGCCCCCGGTCAGGCGGGCCGCACCCGGCTCCCGGCGCTCCGGGTGCTGCGCCTGCCGGGCATCGCCGTCATCCTCGCTGTCATCGTCGCCTGGATGCTCGCCCACAACACCATCTACACGTACATTTCGCCGTACCTGCGCACCACCGGCAGCAGCCTGACCGTCGATGTCCAGCTCCTATTCTTCGGGATCGCCTCGATCGGGGGCATCATCCTCACCGGCGCCCTTCTCGACCGATTCCCGCGGGCGCTGCTGCACGGCAGTCTGATGCTGTTCGTGGCCGCGGCCGTCGTCCTCCTCGCCTTCCACACGTCGACCCCGGCCATCATCGGCGCCACCATCGTGTGGGGCGCCACCTTCGGCGGCGCGTCCGCGCAGCTCCAGTCCTTCCTGACCCGGGCCGGTGGTGACGAATCGGATGTCGCGAACTCATTCCTGCCTGTCGCGTTCAACGTCGCGATCTTTGTCGCCGGCATCCTGGGCGCGGGTCTCCTGACCGTGCTGGGCGGTCTGGTCCTGCCCATCGTCATGATCGTCTTCGGGGCGGCCGCGCTCCTGCTGACGTTCTCCGGCCGGTGCACCGCCTTCGCTGCGGAATGAGCCTCTGGCCACGCAGGCCCTGGAAGATCCGCAGGAGTACCTCACCGGGCTCGACGCTCAGGCTCACGATTGTGCTGACGCCGCGCGCACCCGGGCGCGGTACGCCAGCGGGGACTCGCCGACATGCCGTTTGAAGGCCGTGCTGAAGGCGCTCTCCGAGGAGTAGCCGAGCTCACGCGCGAGTGCGCCCACCCGGGTGTCGCCCGAGCGGAGCTCTCGTTGGGCCAGGAGCATCCGCCAACTGATGAGATAGGCCAGGGGTGGGGTGCCGGCCGCGGCCCGGAAGCGTTCTGCGAACGTGGTGCGTGACATCGATGACGCGCGAGCGAGGTCCTCGAGGCCCCAGCTCCGCGCCGGTTGCTCGTGGATCATGTCCAGAGCCGGCCGGAGCCGGTCGTCGGTGAGCACTTTCAGCCACCCAGCGGGCATGTCGCTGTGCTGCATGAAGCCGCGCAGGACGTCGAGGACCAGCAGCTGTCCGTACTGTCGGATGGCGAAATCGGCGCCGACCCGGCCGGCGACAATTTCCGAGAAGAGACGCTGCACGTGGCCGCGGAGGTGCGGTCCCACCGCGCTGGTCGCCCCGACGTGGGCGACGGCAGGGAGTGCGCGCAGCAGCAGATCCTTGCCCGTGGAGTTCAGCTCGACCCGGCCCCCGATGAGGATATCGACGTCGTCTGCGGCGGCGTCGGCATCACTGATGGTCGAGCCTGCGGACGGCGGCACCACGGTGACGGGTTCCTCGTCTCCGTCGCCGCCCTCCAGGGTGAGCCACGAGCGGCCGTTCAGGATCGCGACATCCCCGGCGGCCAACTCCACCCTGTCGGCGCCGTTTGTCGTCAGTGATGCGCTGCCGCGGACCACCGCGATGAACTTCAGGTCGTCATCAATGGAGCTGTGGGTCTGCCAGCGCCCGCGCACCGCCGAGCCTCCGGAGACCACGCTTCGTACCTCGATGAGGTCCAGAACCTCGGACAGTCGATCCGTCGCCATATTCGTACTATACGACACAAAAAACGTACGGAACATGATTCTAAATCCGGACTTCTGCTTGCATGCTGGTGTGACAGCACCGCCGTGACCCAGTCACGGCCACAAGAAGGAGTTCCCATGAACAACCCCATGATCGTTCTGGTCACCGGCGGCAACAAAGGCATCGGTCGCGAGATCACCGCCCAACTGGCCGCGCTCGGCCACACCGTGGTGATCGGCGCCCGCAGCCTGGAACGCGGAGAAGCGACCGCAGCACAACTGCGGCTGACAGGGGGAGACGTCACGGCCGTGGCCCTCGACGTCACGGACTCGGCCTCGGTCGCGACCGCGGCGGTGACGATCCGGGAGAAATTCGGTCGCCTGGACGCTCTGGTCAACAACGCCGGAATCAGCCACCAGCCGGGGGCTGACTTCGCCGGGCAGGTGCCGCGCTTCGCCGATGTGAATCATGTCCGCGCGGTATTCGAGACGAACGTCTTCGGGGTCATCACCGTGACGAGCGCCTTCCTGCCGTTGCTGCGGCTCTCGACCGCTCCGCGAATCGTCAACGTGTCCAGCATCGCGGGCTCGTTGGCGTCGATCTCCGACTTCGCCAACACCGATCCGATCGCCCTGGGTTACGTTCCGTCCAAGACGGCGCTGACCGCGGTGACCATGATGTGCGCACGAGACCTGGTCGATGAGGGGATCCTGGTCAACGCCGTCTGCCCCGGCTTCGTTGCCACCGACCTGAATAACCATCGCGGCATCCGAACCCCCGCAGAGGGCGCCGCCTCGGCGGTACGCATGGCCACGATCGACGCGGGCGGTCCCACGGGGACCTTCACCGACGACCAGGGGCCGGTTGCCTGGTAACACGGCCGTGTCGTGCACGGGAGTTGTCGCCGAGGGCAGCTCGGCCCAGCGACGTTCCTGGCCCTCAGGAGAAGACCCCGGTGGTCCTACCGATCCAGCCGAGAATCCACGGGATGACCTGACCGCCCTGATCCACACCGGCCTGGGCCACGGCCACGGCCGGGTAGAGGCTGGTCAGCAGCACGCAGAGCAGCGCCGCGCTTGCGACCACCCAGGCCGCCGGAACGCTGCGCACCCGGGTGATCAGCGCGAGCAAGCCCAGGGTCAGCACGAATCCGACGGTGCACACGAGGGCGATCGCGCCGAATGGCACGGGCACGAACCACGCCGTGCCGGCGCTGCTGCCGATCAACCCCAGGATCGGAAAGAGAACGAGGCCGAAGAGAAGCACGCAGCCCAGAATTCCCACGCCGAGCGCGAGCCACACGCCCCGCGGCCGCGAACGGCCGCGGGATCGAGTCCACCGGGTCATCGTGCGACTCCGCGCATCCGGGGCGACCGCTCAGCGCACGCGCTGGTCGTGGCCGAGCTTCGCACGCAGGCCCGAGTGGATGGTCAGGCACGTGGCGGGGGCATCGCCCACGACCTGGGCGAGGTTGTCGAGCAGGATGCCGGTCTGCTCGGCGATCAGCCGGGGCGACGCGCCCTGCCGCGGGGTGACGCCGACGTGCAGCACGGGCTGGCGCTTCACGGTAAAGGCACCGACGGTGCTGCCGACCAGGTCGGGCCTCTTGTCGAGGGAGTGTGTGAGCGCCTCGGCGGCGAACGAGGTGTCCACCAGCACGTTGTCTGAGCTGCCATCCTGCTTGCTGATCGGCCGCCGATAGATCTCCCGGCTGCCGCCCCCGCCGACACTGGCGATGATCATGATCATGACGATCACGACGAGTAGAAGGACTGCGATAGCCGCGACCAGCCACCAACTGAAGTCGGTGCCCGGCACGGTGCTGGCGGCGAAGGTATCGGTCAGCGTTGCGTTGGCGCTCCTACCGAACTCGTTCCAGCGGGTTGCCCACCAGTCCCAGAATGGCAGTGCGGCGGCGGCCGCGCCGGCGCCGAGCAGAATCAGGCCGACCACGAAGATGAACACCCGATTGAGGGCTCTGTTGGTGTCGTTCATGCGCCGATCGCTCCAGTCTGTTTGATGCGCACGGTGTGGCTCAGGGCCGGGCGCAGGTCGTAGGAGGCGATTTCTTCCTCGACCGCCCGACGCACGGACTCCTCGTCGACCGGGATGCCCGAGGTCGGGGTGACCTCCACGACGGCCCGTCGGTGCGAGACCGACACCGCCGCCTGCCCCTGCGGTACTCGAGCGACGGTCTCGACGCGGCGGGCGATCGCCGAAGCGAGAACCCCGTTGTCGACGATCACCGCTCGGTCGCCGAGGACCATCTCATGGCGGGCCAACCTGCCCGAGCGGATGGCATGCAGAATCAGAAGGAGCCCGATCACCGCCACGAGAGCGCCGCCGGCCGAGATGGCCGCCAGCGGTTCCAACGTGGGTAACGTCGCCACCCAGGCCCACGCATCCGCTGGGGTTACCAGAAGGGCCGGTTGCCCCAGCATGCGCAGAATCAACTCGGTGCCGACATAGGCGCACGCCAGGATGATCAGCACCGCCAGCAAAATGGTCGTAGCCGTGCGCGGTGAGTGTGTCTCGCGACGCACGATGCGAGCATATGGCGCGCTCATCTGGGCACCCTTCGTTCCTGTTTTATGTAGGCACCACGAACGCGGATGTCCACCCGCCCGACCTGATTCCCGGTGATGCGTGTTGTGCCCGATCTGATGACGGTTTGTGCGTCGCTGATCCGTTGCAGCAGCGTCGTACCCGCGTACCCGGCGCCCACGGTGTCGAGGTCGGGAATGCTGATCGGGGTGACGACGTCGAGGCCGAGGAGGCCCGAATCGTCGCGCAGCGTGACCGATACCTGTCCGGGATCGACACCGAGGGACTCGGCCGTCACCGCTCTGGCCACGGTCGTGAGCGCACGCTGTCGAACGGTGATGTGGCCGGGATAGCCTGCCCCGTCGGCCACGAGGGTTGGCTCGCGGCCGGCGGGGTCGTCCGTAACCGTGGACATCAGGAGGTTCGTTTTCCGCTCAGCGCATTCGCGAGCCCGCGCGGGTCGAGCTTGCCGTCGAGGATCCGCCCGATCAGGAGGCCGATGGCCATGAACACGGCCACGAGGAGAAAACCCCAGAAGCCGAACACGAGGATCGCGAACGCGAGAACGGCACCGACGGCGATGCCGGTGGCTGAGGCACTCATGAGACGCGGGCCTCAGCCTGTTCGTCCTGGTCGTCGGTGGGCAGGTGCACGTCGTTGACGGCCACGTTGACCTCGACGACATCCAGGCCCACCAGGTTGGTGATGGCGGTGGTGACCTGGGTGCGCACCGCGTCGGCGACCTGCTGGATCGGCGCGGGGTACTCCACCACGATGGTGATGTCGACGGCGGCCTGGGTCTCGCCCACCTCGACCTTGATGCCCTGGCTCAGGTCGTCCTGGCCGACCGCACCACGGATGGCGCCGAGGGCACGGGACGCTCCGCCGCCGAGTGCGAAAACGCCGGGGACCTCACGGGCAGCGATGCCCGCGACCTTGGATACGACGTTGTCGGAGATGGTGTTCTTCCCGTGGGCTTCACTGCCCACGGAGGCTACGGCACGCGACTCCGTGCGGTCGACACGGGCGCCAGTGGTTGCCGGGGTAGCGGGGGAGGTGGGGCGGGTGTCTGCGTTAGACATTATGCATCCTCTAATCTTCTGGGTTTCGGCTGGGCTGATCCGCTCGGCCGCGGCGATGGTATCTCCGTAACCCTTAGAGGGATAGAACCGAGGGTTCGTCACGGAACTGGCAAATAAACCCGTCAGCAATCCAGCTAGCTCTCAGATAAGCAATAGGGTGGCATCCAGACGAGTGCTGGGGGGCAGGATGCGTTCAGGAATGTGGTCCGCACTGACTGCGCTGCTCATCGTCGTTCTCTGTGTGGCCGTGCTGGTGCAGGTCTGGGTGCTGCCGGCTGCCGTTGCCACGGTGGTCGCCACCTTCCCGGTTGTGACGCCGATCGCGCTGCCCGGCGTGATCTGGGGCGTTCTTGCCATCGCCTGCTGGCAGGCCATCGCCGTCATCGGCCTGAGACTGGTGGCGCTCGCCAAGGCGCATCGGCTCGAGGGAGCGCTCCGGGGCTGGCTGCGTGCGATCGTGGGCTGTCTGCTGGTCTTCGTGCTGCTCGTCGCGGCGGCCGTTATCGCGCTGAACGTGCTGGAATATGCGACGCCGGGACTGATGTTCGCACTGCTCGGCAGCGGCCTCCTGGCCGTGGTCGCGGCAGTCGCGGTCCTCCTCCATCTGGGAGCAGGGCCCGCGCGTCTGGTGTGAGCCTCGCCGCGCGGGCCGGCCGGTGCCCGGCGAACCCCCGTTCTGGGCGAAACCGGATGTTACGGGTGGGGCAGTTGTATCGTGTGTCCTGTGAGCAGCCGCCGCAATCCCGGGTCGCAGTCGTCCCTGCGAGAGGCGAATCGCGCGCGCATCGTCGACGCGATCACCCACCACGGCGCCCTCACCCAGGTCGAACTGGCCGCAGTGACCGGGCTGTCGCCGGCCTCTGTCTCCAACATCGTCAAAGAGCAGGCCGCCGCCGGGGTGCTGCAGACTGCACCAACCTCACGCAGTGGCCGCCGGGCGGTGCAGGTCACGTTGGCCCGTGAACTGGGCCTGGTGGTGGGGCTGCACGTCTCGAACCGGCACCTGCGCGTGGCCTTGGCCGACGCGGGGCACCAGGTGCTGGCCGAACGGATGCTGCCGCTGGCCCGCGACCACCGCGCCGACAGCGAACTCGACAGGGTGATGCTGCTCATCCAGGACATGGTCGAGTCGGTGGGCGCGGGGCTGACCGAGGTGCTCGCCGTGGGAGTGGGCCTGGCGGCGCCGGTCGACCCGCGCACCGGCATCATCGCCACCCGCGGGCTGCTGCGCGGCTGGGATGGTGTTCCCGTCGCCCAGGAGCTGGAGGCCCGGCTGCACCGGCCGGTCTTCGTCGACAACGAGGCCAACCTCGGCGCCCTCGGCGAGTACCGGATGGGCGCGGCGCGGGGCATCCGCCAGGCCGCGTATCTGCGCGTCTCGCACGGCGTCGGAGCCGGGCTGATCGTGGACGGGCGGGTGTACCGCGGCAGCAGCGGCAAGGCTGGTGAAATCGGGCACCTCACCCTCGACGAGGAGGGGCTCGTGTGCCGCTGCGGAAACCGCGGCTGCCTGGAGACCCTGGTGGGGGCATCCGCCCTCGCGGCCAGGTTCCCGGCCGTGCACGGTGAGGTGAGATTGCGCGACATCCTGCTGCGTGCCGAGGCAGGGGAGGCCCGCGCCCGCCGGGTGATCGCCGACGCGGGCCGGCACCTCGGCATTGCGCTGGCGGGCCTGAGCAACCTGGTCGACCCGCACCGCATCGTGGTCGGCGGCGAGCTGGCCGAAGCCGGCGAGATTCTTCTGAGCCCGCTCCGGCACGCCCTTGAGCGTTCCACCCTGGCCACCCAATCGGGCGTGCCCGACGTGGTCAAGGGGCAACTGGGCGAACGCGCCGAGGTGCTCGGCGCGGTGCTGTTCGCCATCGACGGGGCGCAGATCTCCGCCGGGCGGCCGGGGGAGCCCGAACGCTCCCTGCTGGTCGGCCCGGCCCCCGACATCCTGCCCGGAATCAGCGTATTCGTGCCGGAAGATACGGCTGACATAGCCGCGGATCGGGGCGGCCTGGCCTCTTGAGTTCAAGCCTTGACGGCATATGGCACCGGGGCCATGCTCGTTACACCGCCAACGAGGGTGGTCACAGTAGGAGGCACATCATGAGAAAACCCAGGAAGAGGTTCGCGCTCCTGGCGATCACAGTGATCGCAACCACGGGCGTTTTGACCGCGTGCACGTCCAACGGATCCAGCTCCTCAAGCTCCGACGGGGGCAGCTCCGGCGAGACGATCAAGATCGGCCTACTCCTCCCTGAATCCAAGACCACCCGGTACGAGAGCTTCGACCGGCCGCTGTTCGAAGACAAGCTCACCTCACTCGGAAACTACGAGGTCATCTACGCCAACGCCGACCAGGATGCCGCCAAACAGCAGCAGCAGGCGGAGTCAGCGCTCACCGAAGGCGTGAAAGTTCTGGTGCTCGACCCCGTGGACGGGGCCGCAGCAGCCAGCATCGCCGAATCGGCCGCCGCGCAGAACGTGCCGGTGGTGTCGTACGACCGGCTGATCAAGAGCGACAAGATCAGCTATTACATCTCGTTCGATAACGAGCAGGTGGGCGTGCTGCAGGGCACCGCGCTCGTCGACAAGCTCAAGCAGGACAACACGACCACCGGCCTGATCATGATCAATGGATCGCCGACAGACGCCAACGCGGCCGAGTTCAAGAAGGGCGCGCACTCCGTCATCGACCCGAGTGGCATCCCGATCCTGGCGGAGTACGACACACCTGACTGGAGCCCGGATAAGGCTCAGGAGTGGGCGGCCGGCCAGATCACCCAGTTCGGACCCGAGATCTCCGGAATGTACGCGGCCAACGACGGAACAGCGGGCGGCGCCATCGCCGCGGCTAAAGCCGCCGGAGTGTCGCCGTGGCCGCCGGTCACCGGGCAGGACGCCGAACTCGCCGCCATCCAGCGCATCGTCGCCGGCGACCAGTTCATGACGGTCTACAAGGCCATCAAGCTCGAAGCCGAGAAGGCGGCGGAAATCGCCGACCAGCTGGCTCAGGGTAGTACGCCCTCGCCTGACACCACGTTCCAGGACATTCCCTCCACGCTGTTGACGCCGGTGGTGGTCACCGTCGACAACATCCAGGAGACCGTGATCAATGACGGTTTCTACACCGTCGACGAGATCTGCACCGCCCAGTACGCGGACGCGTGTGCCGCTGCCGGCCTGCAGTAACCGGCCGGATGACGGCGCCCTGTGGCGCCGGTCAACAGCATCAAAACGGCCGGCCGGGATACCGCACCCACGATTCGGGTCCCGGCCGGCTCCCATCCCCATCTCGGAGGGATCACAATGTCTGCGCTTTCCACCCCAGCGGCCCCCGCTGACGACCTCGTCCTGTCGTTGCGGGGGATCGACAAGAATTTCGGTGCTGTGCAGGCGCTCACCGGCATCGACCTTGATATCTACAGCGGCGAGGTGGTCGCCCTCGTCGGCGACAACGGCGCGGGCAAGTCCACCCTCATCAAGATCCTGGCCGGAGTGCACCCGCAGGACGGCGGCACCATCAGCCACGACGGCAAGACCGTCACGATCAACAACCCCGCCGACTCCAACAACCTGGGCATCGCCACGGTCTACCAGGACCTCGCCCTGTGCGACAACCTCGACGTTGTCGCCAACCTGTTCCTCGGCCACGAACTGGGACGCGGCACCATCAATGAGGTAGAGATGGAGAAGCGGTCGTGGGGCCTGCTTCGTCAGCTCTCCGCCCGCATCCCGTCGGTGCGGATCCCCGTGGCCTCGCTCTCCGGCGGTCAAAGGCAGACCGTCGCCATCGCCCGATCCCTCATCGGCGACCCGCGCATCGTCATCCTCGACGAACCCACCGCGGCCTTGGGCGTGGCCCAGACCGCCGAGGTTCTCAACCTCATCGAACGGCTTCGGGAACGGGGCCTGGCGGTGGTCCTGATCAGCCACAACATGGCGGATGTCCAGGCCGTCGCCGACCGCATCGTGGTGCTGCGCCTGGGCCGCAATAACGGTGAGTTCAGGGTCGCCGACGTCACTTACGAAGACATCATCGCGGCGATCACCGGTGCCACCGACAACGCCGTTACCCGACGCGCGCAGGCCCGTGTGGACACCGCCGACGCAGCCGCCGCGGCCGCGACCGATACCGCACTCCCCGAGGAGGAACGGCCATGACCACCCCGACTTCGACCCCGCCGCCCGCCAACCCGGAGAACACCGCTCCACCCACCGAGACGGTGCGGCTGGCCGCCGTGGCGGCCGACCTGCAGGATGAACGCCTGATCCAACCGCACGGTATCGGCGGCACCGTTCGCGCCTTCGGCAAACGGGTGCGCTCGGGTGACATCGGTTCGCTGCCAGTGGTGATCGGCCTCATCGTCATCTGGGTGGCGTTCTCGTTGCTCAACCCCAATTTTCTCTCCAGTACCAACCTGGTCAACCTCACCCTGCAATGCGCGGCGGTCGGCACGATCTCCATCGGCATCGTGCTGGTGCTGCTCCTGGGTGAGATCGACCTGTCGGTCGGGTCGGTCAGCGGGCTGTCGGCCGCGATCCTCGCCGTCGGTTTCGTCAACCAGGGCTGGCCGCTGCCGGTAGCCCTCCTGGCATCGCTCCTGTCCGGTGTCGTCATCGGTTTGCTTTACGGTTTCCTGTACACCCGGTTCGGGGTTCCGAGCTTTGTGATCACTTTGGCCGGACTCCTCGGCTTCCTGGGCCTGCAGCTCTGGGTGCTCGGCTCCACCGGATCGATCAACATCCCTTTCGACTCCTGGATCGTGCAGTTCTGCCAGCAGTGGTTCTTGCCGGACTGGCTGTCCTATGTTCTGGTGGTGCTGACGGTCCTGGCCTACGGCGCGCAGTTGCTCTTCACCGCCAACCGTCGTGCGGCGGCCCAGCTCTCTGCCGTGCCGCTGTCGTCGATCGTGGTGCGCAGTGTGTTCCTGTTGGTCGTGCTGGGGGTGCCCACCTGGTATCTCAACCAGACGCGCGGGGTCGGCGCGATGTTCCTACTCTTCCTGGTTCTCGTCGTGGTGATGAACTTCTTCCTCACCCGCACCAAGTGGGGCCGCTCGGTCTACGCGGTTGGCGGCAATGTCGAGGCGGCGCGGCGGTCAGGCATCAACGTCACCCGGGTCTACCTCACCGTCTTCCTGCTCTGCTCCACCTTCGCGGCGCTTGGCGGCATCCTCGCCGCGGGACGTCTGGCCGCTGCCAATCAGGGCTCGGGAGGCGGCGACACCAACCTCAACGCCATCGCCGCGGCCGTGATCGGCGGGGCCAGCCTCTTCGGCGGTCGGGGCAGCGCGTTTTCGGCGCTGCTGGGCATCCTGGTGATCCAGTCCATTTCCAGCGGGCTCACCCTGCTCAACCTGGATTCCTCGATCCGCTACATGATCACCGGTGCAGTGCTGTTGCTCGCGGTCATCGTCGACTCCCTGTCGCGCCGGACCCGGGTCTCGCACGGTAGAGCCTGACCGCGGTCTCACCGACATGCGCCGGACGCGCTAGACCTCGAGGCCGTCCCGGATGATCGTTTGCCCGGTTGGCCAGTCGGCGAACGACGCCCGCACGGGAAGCACCATCGCGGGGCCGATGAAGGTCTCCGGTTGCATCCGCGTGTCGATCATACGAGTCGTCAGCCCCACGACCTGCCGCCAACCGCCGGCGGAGTAGAACGGCACGAGGTCCGGGGCGCAGGTGAGGAATCCGAACGGCAACGCTTGGCTGTCGAGGGCCGAGGCCGCCTCGGCGAGCAGCCGGCGGCCGAGCCCCTCGCCCTGATAGCCGGGATCGACGCCGACCAGCCCCACGTCGCCGACAAGCTGTGACCGGCCGGACTCGAGACGCAGCATCCGGCGCACGAAGCCGATGTGGGCTACCGGGCGGTCGCCGTCGTAGCCGATCACGCGGGCCTCCGGGCGGGCACCCATCCAACTGCGGGTGCCGGTGAAGGTGGCGTGGTCTCGGGGGAAGTACCGCGAGAACAGCGTCGCCAGGGCGGTGTGGTCGTCGGCCGACAGGTCGGCTTCCCAACGCAGGGTCCACTCGATGTCAGCCATCCGTCCAGCCTAATCGGCAGGTCAGCGCCGATCGGGGCTGGGTGGGCCGAGGTGGCACCGGAAGGCTCTGCGCCCGGAATTCTGGGGGCGGGAGTTAGCTGGCGGCCGCCGCGTGCTCGGCCTGCACCTGGGCCGCCCGCTTGCGCAGAGCGCCGATGACGGTGCGCACGGCCAGTCGTTCCGCGCGGTCGGGCCGCATCAGCGCCACGATCTGCCGCTCGGCGTCAAGGCCACGCAAAGGCTTGAGCACCATGCGGCCGGGCTGGTTGCCGCCCGAGGTGTAGCGCGGCACCAGGGCGATGCCGAGGCCGGCCATGATGAACGACTCGATCAGGCGCATGTCGGCGAAGCGCTGTGTCACCCGGGCGCGGCCGCCGGTCTGCTGCTCGATGTCGTGCAGGATGCGTTCGAACGGGAACCCGCCGGGCACGCCGATCCAGGTCTCACCGACCACGTCGCTCGCACCGAGCGACGCCCGCCCGGCCAGGCGGTGGTCGGCCGGCAGTCCCACATCGAGAGGTTCGGTCATCAGCGGCACCGAGGTGAGCCCGCGCCCACCCCAGCCGAGCTGCCCGCGCATGCTGTGGGCGAGCACGATGTCGTAGTCGGAGGTGAGCGCCGGAAAGTCGCTGAGCTCCGGGTCCATGTCGGTGCAGTGCACGGCGAGGCCGTCGATCGCGTCGAGATCCTGCAGCACACCCGGCAGCAGCATCTGCCCGGCGGTGGGGAAGGTCACCAGGCTGACGTCGCCCGTTGCGCCGTTGCGGAAGGTGTCCCAGACCGCCGTCGCGCGCTCGAGGGCGACCGCGATATCCGTGGCGCTGGAGGCCAGAGCGCGACCAGCATCCGTGAGAACCAGACCGCGCCCACTGCGCTCGGTGAGAGGCAGACCGGCCTCTCGTTCGAGCACTTTGAGCTGCTGCGAGACCGCCGACGGCGTGCGGTGGGTGGCCCGTGCCACGGCCGTGATGCTGCCGCGCTCGGCCAGTTCGCGGAGCAGTTCCAGACGTTGCACATCCATGTAGCCAGCCTACATAGTCAGTACAGAACTGTGCGATTGTGCTGAAAGGTTGTTGATGGTCTTATAAAGGTGTCGGTTATCGGGCACACGCCCGCAATGACGCGGCCATCCACTTCCTTCCGAAAGGCACGACCCGTGTTCGTTTTCATGATCCTCATCTCCCTTGTGGCCGCTGGCTCCATCGTCGGCACCGTTGTCGCCGTCAACAAGGATGGCTACGGCCGCGTGCCGGAGAAGAAGCTCGTTCGCAGCTTCTAGACCGTGCGGTCCCGTTCACGCCTGCATCGTGCGCGGGACTCACGGCGGGTGTTGGCCTAAAGTAGCTCTGTGATGGATACCCGCAAGCAACTCATCGACTACATCTCGGCCGACGCCGTCTTCCACGGTGATTTCACCCTCACCAGCGGCAAGAAGGCCACGTACTACGTGGACCTCCGCAAGGTCAGCCTGGATCACCGGGTGGCCCCCCTGATCGGCCAGGTCATGCTCGACCTCATCCAGGACATTCCCGATGTTGTCGCCGTCGGCGGGATGACCATGGGGGCTGACCCCGTCGCCACCGCCATCCTGCACCAGGGCGCCGCTCGCGGCCTCGCCTACGACGCCTTCGTCGTTCGCAAGGAGCCCAAGGACCACGGCCGCGGCCGTCAGGTTGAGGGTCCCGATCTTGCCGGCAAGCGCGTCATCGTTCTCGAGGACACGTCGACGACGGGCGGATCGCCTCTCGCGGCCATCGAAGCCCTGCTTAAGGTGGGTGCCATCATCGCCGGAGTCGCCGTGGTCGTGGACCGCAGCACTGGGGCCCGCGAAGTCATCGAAGCTGCCGGCTACCCGTACTACGCGGCCATCGGACTCGAGGACCTGGGACTGAGCTGATGCCGGATCAGCGGGGCGGAAACGACGAGAACGACCTCGGCATCGACTGGCTCGAGGCACAATTGGGCGCCGATGACGGCACCGATGATTCCGACGCCGGCTCCGAGGCGTCCGACAGCGAAACCGGTGGGGCAGCGGACGGCGACACGGCCGACCGCGATGCCGACCAGACCGCTGACCGCGCCGCTGACCGCGCTGCTGACCGCCCGGCACCGGATACCCAGCCCGACTCGGCTCCGACCGTCGCCCTGACGAATCCGTTCGCCGAGCCTTCTGGTGCGCTCTCCGCGCCTCCTGCTGACGAATACGTGACCCGCGCCGAGCGTGCTGCCGCCGAGAGAGCTGCCGCCGATCGAGCCGCGGCGGATCGCGCTGCCGCCGATAAGGCTGCCGCTGACCGCGCTGCCGCCGATGAGGCTGCCGCTGACCGTTCTGCTGCTGACCGTGCTGCTGCTGACCGTGCTGCTGCTGACCGCGCTGCTGCTGACCGCGCTGCTGCTGACCGCGCTGCCGCGGAGGAAGCTGCCGTTGACCGTGCCGCTGCAGAGAGCGCGGCCGCCGACCGAGCGGCCGCCGAGAAAGCTGCGGCTGACCGCGCCGCCGCATCCCCGGTCGAAGCCGAGCTCGCCGACGAGCCCGCAGGCGGCACGGCCCAGGCCGCGGAGCCCGCTCCCGGTGGCTTCCGCTGGGGCCTCACGCCCCAGATCGAGCCCGACCCGGCCGTTCCCGCGTCGAGGCGCCCCACCCCGCCCGCGGGCGCTGCTGAGTCTGCTGCCGCTGCCGCCGCTTCTTCTTCTTCTCCTGCTTCGGCGCCTGCCGCAGCCGCTCCGCCCGCCGCACCAGCCCCGGTCGCCGCGCCCGTTCCTGCAACTGCCGCGATTCCGCCCATTGTGCCCGCGGCCCCCGTGGTTCCTGAGCCTGCCGCCCCGCGCACCACCCCGCCGGCACCGGCTGCCGCCGTACCGGCCGCGACCCCGGCCGCACCCGAGGCCGCACCGACCCCGGCCGCTGCCCCGCCGCTGGGCGTCACCCCGGCCCGGCCTGTGCCCGCGGTCCCGTCGGCCTCCGCGGCCGCGGCCGCCGCCGCCGCGGCCTCGGAGCCGTTGACCAAGGCCCCCGCGGAACCGCGGCGTGCCGCCGACATCGAACCGGCACCGTGGTGGACCACGCCGGCCCAGTCCCGCCTTGTCCCCACGGATGAAGAGCAGGAGGCGCGTCGCCATCGCACGCCGCCGAGCCCGCTCGACACCGGAGTGCAGCCGCCCTTCGGCGCACCCACCGCAGCGCCGCTGGCGCCCTCGCACCGCGCGGCCACCGGCGCCACGGCGACCCCGTCGGCTCGGCGTTCGCCTGTGCCCGCGGCCCTGCCCGAGTCGGTCCTCGCCGCTGCCGCCGCACCGGCCGTGACGGCCGCAGCTTCGGTTTCCGCTCCGCACGACTCCGATCGCGCCGACCGTCGCGCTGCCGCCGGCGGGCCGCCCCGGCGCCCCTCCACCCGCACCCTGTTCTGGGCCGGCGGCGCCGTTCTCGCCGTGCTCGTGATCATCGGACTCTTCTTCCTGGGCCAGGCCCTCGGCGGCACGCCCGTTGCCGCTCCCACCGCCTCGACGTCGGCCTCCGCCAGTGCCACCCCCACGCCGACCCCCACCCCGACACCGCCGCCCACCGCGCCGCAGGCGACCGGTGTGCACGCCTGGGACACTATGTTCGGCTCCGAGTGCATCGAGCCCTACACGTCCCCGTGGGACGAGGAATTCACCGTGGTCGACTGCGCCGCCCCGCACGCAGCCCAGTTGGTCTACCGGGGCATCCTGGAGGGCGAGAGCGGCTCGACGTTCCCGGGTGAAGAGGCCTTCGCGCAGCAGATCAACGTGCTCTGCTCGGCTCCGGGCACCATCGACTTCGCCGCCGCGGGAGAGTACTCCGACGTACAGCTGCAGGGCAGCTACCCGGTGACCGCCGAACAGTGGGATGCCGGCGACCGGTACTTCTACTGCTTCGCCAGCCGGTCCTCGGGCGAGCCGCTCACCACGAGCCTCGCCCCGGCGGCCTGATCAACCATCCGCGAGCCGTGAGAAAAGCCCCAAAAACCGGAGGTTTTTGGGGCTTTTCTCACGGCTCGCGGATTGTGGAGAGGCTCAGATCTGGTCGGACTCGATGGGTTCCCGGGCGAGAAGCTGGTGCACGCCGTCGAGGATCTCGTCGGGGCGGAACGGGTAGCGGGCGATCTCGGAGTCATCACTGATGCCGGTGAGCACGAGCACGGTGTGCAGCCCGGCCTCGATGCCGGCCACGATGTCGGTGTCCATCCGGTCGCCGATCATGCCGGTGTTCTCCGAGTGCGCGCCGATGCGGTTCATCGCCGAACGGAACATCATCGGGTTGGGCTTGCCCACCACGTAGGGCTCCATGCCGGTGGCCTTCGTGATGAGGGCGGCGATGGCGCCCGTGGCCGGCATCGGCCCCTCGGCACTTGGGCCGGTCGCATCCGGGTTGGTCACGATGAACCGGGCGCCCTTGAGCAGCAGACGGATGGCCTTGGTGATGGCCTCGAACGAGTAGTTGCGGGTCTCGCCCACCACCACGTAGTCCGGGTTGGTCTCGGTCATGATGAAGCCGGCCTCGTGAAGCGCGGTGGTGAGCCCCACCTCGCCGATCACAAAGGCCGTGCCGCCGGGGCTCTGCTGCTTGAGGAAGTCGGCCGTGGCCAACGCTGAGGTCCAGATGCGTTCCTCGGGAACATTGAGGCCGGAGGAGCGCAGCCGCGCCGACAGGTCACGCGGGGTGAAGATGGAGTTGTTGGTGAGCACCAGGAACGGAGTGCCCGCATCGGTCCACTGCTGCAGCAGTTCGGCGGCACCGGGCAGGGCCTGGTTCTCGTGCACCAGGACTCCGTCCATGTCGGTGAGCCAGCATTCGATCTCGTCACGCGTTCTCATGGCGGGCTCCTTCGTGTGGGGGAGGTGCGGTCGGCGGTCTCTGTGACCCCGCCCTCTCAGACTATCGGGCGAGGTCCGCGGGTCGTTCGGCGGGGTACTCAGCTGGTGAGCCAGATGGCTCCGGCAGCGTCGGGCGCGAGTGGATGCAGCCCGCCGGCGGGCAGTCGCACGGTGCCCGCATCGACGACATGCAGCAGGCTGCCCGGCACGATGCCGGCATCCGCCAGGGCGCGCAGTATGGCCGGATCGCGGTCGCTGACTCGCAGGACGGTTCCCGAGTGGCCGGGTGCGGCCTCGGCGAGCACCACCGCGGGCACCGGCGTCGTCGAACCGTCCGCGGCGGGGATGAGATCCCCGTGCGGGTCGGCCGTGGGGCGGCCCAGGTGGGTGTCGATGGCCTCGAGGAGGCGGTCGGAGATGGCGTGCTCGAGCACCTCGGCCTCGTCGTGCACCTCGTCCCAGGTGTAGCCGAGCTCCCGCACCAGCCAGGTTTCGATCAGGCGGTGCCGGCGCACCACCGCGGTCGCCTGCAACCGGCCGGCCGGGGTGAGGGTGAGCGGTCCGTAGGGCACGTGGGAGATCAGGCCGTCCGCGGCCAGTTTCTTGACCATCTCGGTCACCGACGACGGCGCGATGCCCAGCCGGGTGGCCAGAGCCTTGGGTGTGATCGGATCCGCCTGCCACTCGGTGTGCGCGTAGATGGTCTTGAGGTAGTCCTCGGCGGCTGCAGTGGGGGGTTTCATGGCGCCTTCAGAGTATCGGCCCGGTCTTACCCGGCGCTGAAGACCAGCACCAGGAGCACGGCGTTCAGTGCCACCAGCAGCACGGCGGCCACGGTCCCCGCGGCCGTGGTGAACCAGCGGTTGGTGAAGTCGCCGAGTAGGCCCCGCTGCGCGGTGAGCCAGACCAGCGGGATCAGGGCGAACGGGATGCCGAACGACAGCACCACCTGGCTGAGCACGAGGGCCTGGGTGGGGTCGAAGCCCACGCCCAGGATCACGAGGGCCGGGATGAGGGTGACCACGCGGCGCAGCAACAGTGGCACCCGCACCTTGAGCAGGCCATGCATGATCTCGGCGCCGGCGTACGCGCCCACCGAAGTGGAGGCCAGCCCCGAGGCCAGCAGGCCCACGGCGAACACCGTTGCGACGACCGGGCCCAGACCGCTCTGCAGGGCCAGGTAGGCGCCCTCGAGGGAGTCCGTGCCCGGCACGCCCTGCAGGGCCGAGGCTGCGAGCAGCAGGATGGCGAGATTCACAGTGCCGGCGATGAGCATCGCGATCGAAACATCCCACTTGGTCGCCCAGAGCAGCCGCCGGGTCGCCGCGGCGCCCTGGCGCATCGGGAACCTGTCCCGGGTGAGCGCCGAATGCGCGTAGATCGCGTGCGGCATGATCGTGGCGCCCAGGATCGACGCCGCGAGCAGCACCGAGTCGGTGCCCTCGAAGCGCGGCACGAGCCCGGCGACGACACCGCCGGCATCCGGCGGTGAGAAGAAGACGCCGGCCGTGAACCCCACCGTGATGATCAGCAACAGCGCCACGATCACCCGTTCGAAGACGCGCGGGCCCCGCCGGGTCTGCACGGTCAGCACGATCATCGAGATCACGCCGGTGATCACACCGCCGGCGAGCAGCGGCAGCCCGAAGAGCAGGTTCAGTGCCACGGCGCCGCCGATGATCTCGGCCAGGTCGGTGGCCATGGCCACGAGTTCGGCCTGTACCCAGTACAGTCGGCGGGCCGCGGGCCGGCGCAGCCGCACACCGAGCACCTCCGGCAGGCTCGTTCCCGTGACGATCCCGAGCTTGGCGGAGAGGTACTGGATCAGCCAGGCCATCAGGTTTCCGGCCACGACCACCCACACCAGCAGATAGCCGTACCGCGCGCCGGCAGTCATGTTGCTGGCCACATTGCCCGGGTCGAGATAGGCGACCCCCGCGACCAGGCGGGGCCGAGCAGCCAGAGCAGGCGGGTGGAGGCGACGCCGCTCACGGTGGGCAGCGGGGCCGGGGCTGCGACGGCCGAAGCGGACCTGTCAGTTTGAGGCATGCCTAAACACTATGTCTTTTTTAGGCCTACCGAAAGATCAGAGATCCCGCCCTGGCATGGCGGCGGGCGATGACCACGATTCCAGCGGCGGAACCGGCGAAGAGGGCGGCCAGCAGGGCCCAGCCCACCGGCCCGTGGGTGAGCACGGTGGCGGTGATCACCAGGGGTGCCACCATGGCGCCGAGGGAGAATCCCATCGAGAAGACGCCCTGGTAGGCGCCGGCCCGATCGGGTTCGGCCAGCTCGAAGCTCAGACCCCAGGTGCCGGCCGACGAGAGCACCTCCGCGAAGGTGTGCAGGAGCATCGCCACGACGAGCATCACGATGGCGGCCACGATCGGCACCAGACCGGACCCCGCGTAGGCCAGGCAGGCGACCAGCATCAGGAGCCCGGCCAGGCCTACCGCGTTCCCAGCGCGCCGCACGTCGTGGGTGCCGCGTGACAGCGGAATCTGGAAGGCGATCACGAGCGTGGTGTTCAAGATCAGCAGCACCGAGACCATGACCGTGGGAGCCTCGGTGAAATTCACCACCCAGAGCGGCAACCCGATCTCGGCCAGCCCGAACTGGATACCGAAGAGCCCGGACAGGGCGGTCAGGGCCAGATAGCGGGGGTTGCGGAACGGCGGCCGCCCGCTGGGCACCGGAGAAGGACCGGTCCGGGTCGTCACCCGGGCTGGCGCGTTGACCCGTCTGGGCAGCCGCCACACCACCAGGGTGCTGGCGAGCGTGGCCGTGCCGGCGAGCACGATCGCCAGCCGGAACGCGTCCCCCGTGCCAACCAGCAGCGGCACGCTCGCGAGAGCCGAGCCCAGGGCGATGCCGACGTTGGTGATGGTGCGGAGGATCGCACGGGCGTCCACCCGGGCGCCGCCCGTGAAGGCACGGGCGATGATCGCAGCGCGGGTGCTGTTGGCGGCCCGGTCTGCCCCGGTCACGACGCAGGCGATCAGCAGCACCAGGCCGAAGCTGGTGGACTGCGCGTAGGCGATCAGGGCCGCCCCCTCCAGCAGCACAATGGCGAACAGCAACCGGCGGGAGCTGATGCGGTCGGCCAGCTGTCCGCCGAGTAGGCCCGTGAGCACCCCTACTGCGCTCGCCACCGTGAGCACGATCGCCACTTCGGCCGTGGACAAGCCCACGATCAGGGTGAAGTACAGCACCGTCAGGGTGAAGAACACGCCGCGCCCCAGCGTGCTCACCAGGGCGTACGCCGAAAGGATGCGCAGCACCGGGTCGGTGAACGGCCCGGCCAGGCGCATCCGCCAGGAGCCGCGCGGCGGGTCGGACGGGGCACCGTCCTCCGCGGGCAACACGGGAATGAGGCCGGTGGACGGGGGCGGCGTGAGAGGCATTCGTCAGTTATGCCAGCGCGCCGAAGGTTGACGAACTTATGTAGCGTTGGGCTTCATGTTGCGATACGAGTTGAGCGAGGCCGATGTCGGCGACATCAAGTTCGGGGTGTCCCCGCTCTGCGAGATGGGCCTGTCGTTGCGGGCACTTACGGAACCCGGACGGTATCCGCTGCAGTCGGCCTGGCTGGCCCGCACGGCGTCGGCCCGGGCAGGAGCCGACACCGCCGTGCTGCTCGCCCTCATCGACGAGAGGCTCTGGACCCCCGACTTCCTCAACCCGCGCCCGAGTTCCCCGCTCACCCGGCTGCCCGACGAGCTGGCCGCTCTCGGACGCCGCGATCCCCGGCTGGTGCTCGGCCAGCTGGAAAAGCTGCACGGACGCGTGCCCCAGCCGTTCAGGGGCGACCCCGCTGCGGCGCTGCGGTTGATCGTGACGGTGTTGGCGGACTACTGGGAGCGCGCGTTCGCACCGCACTGGCCGCGGATGCGCAGCATTCTGCAGGCCGACATCGTGCACCGCGGCCGCCGGGTGGCCCAGAGCGGCCTCGCCGTGATGCTCAACGAGCTCGCACCGGAGATGAGCTTCGCCGACAACGTCGTGTCGGTGAAGAACCGCGAGGTCAACACCCGGGTCGTCGCCGCTGAGGGCCGGGTGTCACCCTCGTGCCCACCATGTTCGCCAACCGCGCGTCGGTGCCCTCGGAGCTCGATGAGCCGCCGTTGATCCTCTACTCCGCGCGCGGCCAGGGCGTGATGTGGCAGACGGAGAATCCCGTCACCGTGGCCGCGGTCTCGGCGCTCCTCGGTCGAACCCGCACGGCCCTGCTCCTGGCACTGGCCGAACCGGCGTCATCCACCGAACTCGGCCTGCGGTTCGGGGTGTCGGCATCCGCCGTCAACCAGCACCTGCGCGCGTTGCGGGACGGGGGACTGGTCACGTCCACCCGCTATGGCCACAGCATGCTGTATTTCCGCAGTGAATTGGGTGCGGCGCTAATCGATCATCACTGATGGTGGTGCCGGCCGGCGCCAGGTGTCAGGGGTCGATGACCAGCAGCAGGCCACCCGGGCTGTTCGCCTGGGCGTACATCTCGTTGATCCGGTCCCGGTCCAGGGCTGCGCCGAGCGCCCGCCGGTAGTGGAACTGCAGGGGGATGTGCGGCGTGAGCCAGATTGTGGACCGGTACTCGCCGGTGTTGGCCGGGCGGGTCCAGGAGAAGTAGAACGACTGTTGGAGGCGGAACTTGGCGCCGATGACGGCCTGCAGGTGGCTGAGCTCCTCATCGTCCAGCAGGATGTTGAGCGTCGAGTTGTAGACGAACCGGCCCATCGGTCAGCTTCGCGAGCGCGGCGCCGCTGCCGAGTTGCAGGCAGGAGTACACGTTCCCTGTTTCATCGCGACGCCCCCCGGGTCGTGTGTGTTGCGCGCTCGGCGGTACCGAGCAGAGCGGACGCCGAGATCCCTTCGCCCGGTCCAGTGCGCCCGATTCTCAATGTAGCGAGCAGCAGGGTCGGGAGGTGAGTCCCCATTCCGGGGCTCACCTCGCACACCGTGCGGCCTGGTGTGGGCCCGGCGCCCTAATCGCGCACGTCCTCCGGAATTTCCACGGGTGGCACAACGGCCTTGCCCCGGGTGCGCAGGTTCTCCCGGCCGGCCTTATAGAGCTCGCTGAGGATCGGGACGCCCGAGAGCAGCACGATGCCGATGATGAAGTATTCCGAGTAACGGGCCACGAAGTCGATCTGGCCCAGCAGGAAGCCCACCATGGTGAGGCCGACGCCCCAGGCGAAGGCACCGATCAGGTTGAAGGTGACGAACGTGCGGTAGCTCATCTTGCCGACGCCGGCCGCGAGGGGCACGAACGCGCGGAAGACGGGCAGGAAGCGGGCGATGATCACGGCCTTGCCGCCGTGCTTGGCGAAGAAGGCGTTGGTGCGCTCCACGTTCTTGGGGTTGAAGAACCGGTTCTGCTCGCGGGCGAACACCGCGGGCCCGGCCTTCCGCCCGATGCCGTACGCCAGCTGGTCGCCCGCGAATGCCGCGACGAAGATGATCGCGCAGGTCACGAAGATGGGGAACGGGATGTCCCCGGTGGCGGTGAGCAGCCCTACGGTGAAGAGCAGCGAGTCGCCCGGCAGGAACGACAACACGATGAACCCGGTCTCGACGAAAACCACGGCGGCTACGCCGAGGAGCACGAAGGAGCCGAACCAGCCGATCAGCCACTCGGAGTCGAGAAGATCGATGCCGAAGAGAGTGGGATGCATGGAAAGGCCTTCCGGTCGGGGTCATGAGTACGGTCTCGATCGGATGGTGCCGGCTTGCTGCGCGAACTCGCGCCTGTCGGGCCGGCAATGAGCACCCTGCGTACAAGGCTAGCGAACCGGATATGAACGGAAGCTGGGTGTGTGCCGGATAGGCCCGTGCCGGGAGCGTCAGAGTGCGGTGTTCGCATCCTGAGGTCCGCCACTGAGGAGAGCGACGCGCACGAGCGTGAGAGCTTCGTCGGTGGTGAGGCCCAGCTCGTGCGCGCGGTGGGCGAAGATCGCGGCGGCCTCGCGGGCGCCGGGACCGCTATCGCTTGCGGAAGACGCCGAGATGACCGATCCATTCCGCCCACGAGTGACGATGACGCCGTCGCGTTCGAGTTCACGGTAGCTGCGCGCCACAGTGTTCGGCGCGATGCCCAGGTCGTCTGCCAGGCGTCGCACCGTGGGCAGCTTCGCGCCGGGTCTGAGGTTGCCGGCCGCCACTGCCTCGACGATTTGGGCCCGTAGCTGTTCGTAGGGAGCGATCCCGGAATCGGGATCGATGACGATCATCACGCGGAGGTGCCTACGGCGCGGTCGGTCCAGAGCCGGCGCCAATAGTACTGCTGCGGCCTGGAGGCGAGGTCGACGATGAACAGTGTGACGCCGCCTGCCATCAGCACGGCGAGGAGGACAACGCCCACAGCCGCTGCGGTGGCACCGCCGCCCGCGTAGTCAGAGAGGGAGCCAATGTCGAAGAATGTGCTCAGCAGAGACACGAAGCCCAGAACTATCGGCACGGCGTGCAGGTCGCGCAGGGCCTGGGCGCGCAGGCCATCGTTCCAGGCGAGTTCGGTAGCGGATGCCGACGGCTGGCCGCGATCGAGGATCCGGCGTGACAGCAGGGCAGATGCCATCAGTCCTGACGCAGCCGCATAGGCGAGACAGGCGCCGGCAGATGTCCAGATGTAGGCGGCGGTGAGTCGGGCGTCCCCGAGGGCTCCCACGCTCAATGCGATCCACGCCGCGAACACGGCGAGCACGGCGAGGGCGGGAAGGAGGCGCCCGCTCCAGCGTTCCACCGCGGGAACGTAGTCGGCATAGACCGGGGTGGTGGGGCGGGCGACTCGCGGTCCGGCCAGGGGCCTCAGTGCACTCGTCGACGAGGCGAGGGCGGCGCCCACGGCACTACCGACACCCAGACCAGCGAAAACCAGAACAGGCACATAGGCGGCGTCGAAGCCGCCGGGTAGGAGGAGGGCGGCGATGACCGCGAGCCCGATACCGGTGAGGCCGCCCGTCAGGAGGGCGCGTTCACGGCGAATCAGACGCACGAGGAGCCTGTCCGAGAGCTCGGCCGGCACCGCTACCCCGAGGCGGCGCGCGTACTTGTCGAGCTCTCTGGCCCGGTTGGCCGGCTTACTCGAACTCAGCGGAGCGAACGAGAACACGATGGCGAGGGCACAGCACACGAACACGAGCGACACACGAGCCTCCAATTCCGGGAGCGGACGATTCGCATCCGCTTTCGTATCAATACAAAGAATGTATCAGTACAAAACGGCCGTGGGCAAGGGTAGGTGCCCAGCTCAGTGCTCCGCGGGATACGGTGGTGCAGTGCCAGAACCGTTGAACCCCTCGCCAGAGCTGTCCACCTACGGGGTCGGTCCGTGGATCGGCGAGTGGCCGGACGAGGCGTACTACGATTCCGAACTGCTCGAGCGTGGCGATACCCGCAACGTGATCGACCGCTACCGCTATTGGAAGATGGCGGCGATCGTCGCCGACCTCGACGAGAAGCGCAACCCGTTCCACGTGGCCATCGAGAACTGGCAGCACGACATGAACATCGGTTCCATCGTGCGCAGCGCCAACGCGTTCGGCGCCGACACCGTGCACATCGTGGGGCGCAAGCGCTGGAACAAGCGCGGCGCGATGGTGACCGACCGCTACCAGCACGTCATGCACCATCCGGATGTGGCGGCGTTCGTCGAGTGGGCACGCTCCGAATCCCTGCCCATCATCGCCATCGACAACATGCCCGGCAGCGTGATCATGGAGACTTATCGCTTCCCCGAGCGCTGTGTGATGCTCTTCGGGCAGGAGGGCCCCGGCCTCTCACCGGAGGCCGTTGCCGCCGGTGACGCCATGGTGGAGATCAGCCAGTTCGGCTCGACGCGCTCGATCAACGCCTCCGCAGCGGCGGCCGTGACCATGCACTCCTGGATTCTCCAGCACAGATTCTGACCATCCGCACCCCGCCGGGTCTAGCGTGGGGTCATGACTGTGATCACCGACGATCTCCCTGCCAGGCTCCTGCACGAAGCCCACGACGGATGGCGCGCCATCCTCGCGGGTAAGGGCGGCGACTACTACCAACGCACCATGACCGGTGACGCCCTGCTCATCCTCCCGGGCCAGGTGGTGGACCGGGATCACGTGCGGGCCGCCCTGGCCGCCGCCGGTCCGCTCGACCGCTATGAACTGCACGATCCGGCCGTGATCCGGGTCGGCGAGCATGCCGGCGTATTGGTCTACCGGTCGCTCGCCTGGCGGGGCGACGTGGTCACCGAGCTGCAGACGTCCACGACCTATCTCTTCGACGAGAACAACGGCGGCTGGTCCATCGCGGCCCATCAGGAGTCGCCCGTCTAGACCAGGGTG
The DNA here is from genome assembly GCF_019443325.1 of Cryobacterium sp. PAMC25264. Taxonomy (NCBI): domain Bacteria; kingdom Bacillati; phylum Actinomycetota; class Actinomycetes; order Micrococcales; family Microbacteriaceae; genus Cryobacterium; species Cryobacterium sp. PAMC25264. The sequence continues at coordinate 3,068,412 of NZ_CP080383.1, read as the reverse complement.
AGGCGGCCGGACGGGCGCCCGGCCGCGGGACACCCCGCAAGAACTTGCACTTCACTATGGAAAGTGCAAAGCTGCACTCTATGTCTGAGAGTGCAACGCCAACGCGCGTCGAGAAACGGATGCGCCAGACGGCCTCCGGCCTCACCTCCGTGTCCCGTCGTTTCACGGCCGAGCGTGGCCTGGCGGGCTTCACCATCGAGGAGGTCTGCGACTCCGTCGGGGTGTCGCGACGCACCTTCTTCAACTATTTCGCCAGCAAGGAAGACGCCGTCATCGGCGCCAATCCCGACGACGAGTACCGCAGCTTCGCCGAGCGGTTCCTGGCCCGCGGTGCCGGTACCTGGCCCCAGGTGCTCACCGACCTCATCGACCTCGCCATCGAGCACGTCGAGTCCAACGCCATGGATCCTCGGGAGCACACCGACCTTATGGCGGCCCTGGAGCGTGAGCCGCGTCTGCTGGCCCGCTTCATCGGTATGACGCGGGACCGCGACCGCCAGATGCGCGGGCTCATCGCCGAACGGCAGGGCGTCGGCGTCGACGATCCGCGTGCCGTCGCGATCGTGAGCATCCTGGCCACCCTCATGAAGGCATCCGCCGAGACCTTGGTCGACCCGTCCAACGACACCGACTTCGCCACCATTCTCACCACCTCGCTCGATGCCATGCGCCTCGTCCTGGCCGTGCCCACCCACCATTGAAAGGCAAGATTTCGTGACCATCACTTCCGAGGCGCCGCTGCTCCTCACCAAGCGGCGAATCTGGATCATCTTCGGCGCCCTGATCGCCGGCATGCTCCTGTCGAGCCTCGACCAGACCATCGTCTCCACGGCGATGCCCACCATCGTCGGCCAGCTCGGCGGCGTGGAGCACCAGGTCTGGCTGACCACGGCGTACCTGCTCGCGACCACCATCGTGATGCCGGTCTACGGCAAGTTCGGTGACGTGCTCGGCCGGCGCAACCTGTTCCTCATCGCGATCGCGCTGTTCACGCTCGCCTCGGTGGGCTGTGCCTTTGCGGGCGACTTCACCCAGCTGGTGGCCTGGCGCGCCGTGCAGGGCCTCGGTGGCGGTGGCCTGATGATCCTCTCCCAGGCGATCATCGCCGACATCGTGCCGGCCTCCGAGCGCGGCAAGTACCTCGGCCCGCTGGGCGCTGTGTTCGGTCTCTCCGCCGTCGGCGGACCCCTGCTCGGTGGCTTCTTCGTCGACCACCTCACCTGGCAGTGGGCGTTCTACATCAACATCCCCGTGGGCATCATCGCCTTCGCGATCGCCTGGTTCACCCTGCGACTGCCGAGCAAGAAGGCCACCCAGCCCATTGACATCCTCGGTGTGGTGTTCCTGTCGGCGTTCACGACCTGCCTGATCTTCTTCACCGACTTCGGCGGCGACTCCGCCCACGGCTGGGACGCCATCGAGACCTGGCTCTTCGGTGCCGGTCTCGTCGTGGCCGCGCTGCTCTTCGTACTCGTCGAGGCCCGCGCCAAGGATCCGATCATTCCGCTGTCACTGTTCCGCAACCCCACCTTCATCAACGCCACCGCGATCGGCCTCACCCTGGGCCTGGGCATGTTCTCGGCGATCGGCTTCGTGCCGACCTTCCTGCAGATGTCTTCGGGCACGTCCGCCGCGGCATCCGGGCTGCTGATGCTGCCGATGATGGTGGGCCTGATCGGCACGTCGATCATCTCGGGTGTCGCCATCACCAAGACCGGCAAATACAAGATGTTCCCGATCCTCGGCACCATCCTCACCGCGCTGGCCATGGTCGCCATGACCACGCTGGCCGCGGAGACGCCGATTTGGCTCATCTGCGTCTACCTGTTCGTCTTCGGCGCCGGCCTCGGCCTGATCATGCAGGTCGTCGTGTTGGTCTCGCAGAACTCGGTCGCGCCGTCGCTGATCGGTACCGCGACGAGCACGAACAACTACTTCCGCGAGGTCGGGGCGGCGCTCGGTGTGGCCGTGTTCGGCACCATCTTCACCACCCGCCTCACCGCCAACCTCACCGAGGTCTTCGCCGGCGCCGGCGCGAACGCGACGGATGCCGCCAACGCCACCGCCAGCATCGACCCGCAGACGCTCAACGCCCTGCCCGACGCCGTGCGTGACGGTGTTGTGGCGGCCTACGCGGATGCCCTCGCTCCGGTGTTCTGGTACCTGCTGCCCTTCATCGGCATCGCGTTCATCCTGGCGCTCGTGCTCAAGCAGATCCCGCTCTCCGATGTGGCCGGCATGGTCGCCCGGGGCGAGGCGGTCGGCGGAGCCGAGGCCGAGGCGCTCGAGGCCGCCCACCACGGCCACACGGGTTCGGGCGCGAGCGCTGTTGCGCCCGCGGACAACCGCTCCGACGACGCGCTGAAGGAACCAGAGCCCCGCTAGCGGATTTCCCGGCCGGCCCCGCTCATCCGGCCCGCCGACATGCGTCAAAATGCCCCTTCGCAGCGCGCGAGGGGGGAATTGGGCGCACCTCGGCTCCGCGCCCATCATCGACTGCGGCCGAAGTGACCCCTGAGCGCCCGCCAGGGGGCACTTCGCGGCAACTCGCAGTCACAGCCGGTGCCGGCGGATGTATCCGAACCGTCGACTAGGTCTATGGTCCCGGTTGTTCGGGCCTCGGTGGCCGTAGCCTGATTCCAGGCCGGTCTCGGGATGTCCCGCGAGTGTGCGGCTTCCCCCTCGACCGCGAAGGCCTGTGCCATGTCCCTCACCCTGTCCGCCCCGCCCACCATCCCCGGCGCCGACACCAGCTGCCGGGTGAGCACCGACGAGATCTTCGCCGCGCACGAGGGTGGCAAGCTGCGCATCGAGCTGGCCCGCCCCATCAACACCGCGCGCGACCTGGCCGTGGTCTACACCCCCGGCGTCGCCGAGGTCAGCCGGGCCATCCACACGGATGCCGCCGTCTCCGCCTCGCACACCTGGGCGAGCCGCCTCGTCGCCGTCGTCAGCGACGGCACCGCGGTGCTGGGTTTGGGCGATATCGGCCCGGCCGCGGCTCTGCCCGTGATGGAGGGCAAGTCGGCGCTGTTCCAGCGCTTCGCCGGGCTCAACTCGATCCCGCTGGTGCTCGACACCACCGATGTCGAAGAGATCGTCGAGACCCTGGTGCGACTTCGCCACAGCTTCGGCGCCGTGAACCTCGAAGACGTGTCGGCCCCGCGCTGCTTCGAGCTCGAGACCAAGCTGATCGAGGCCCTCGACATGCCCGTGATGCATGACGACCAACACGGCACGGCCGTCGTGGTGCTCGCGGCGATCACCAACGGTGCCAAGGTGTTGGGCCGCGACCTCCGCGGGCTCCGGGTCGTCGTCTCCGGCGCGGGCGCTGCGGGCATCGCCATCGCCGCCCTCCTGCTTGAGGTGGGTATCGAAGACGTGCTCGTATTGGACTCGAAGGGCATCCTGAGCAATCGCCGGTTCGACCTGTTGGGGGTCAAGGCCCGGTTCGCGCTCAGGTCCAACCCGCACCAGATCCACGGCGGCCCGGCCGAGGCGCTGGTGGGCGCGGACGTCTTCATCGGCGTCTCCTCGAGCACGGTCGACGAGAAGTTGCTCGCCACGATGTCGGACGACGCCATGATCTTCGCGCTGTCCAACCCCGACCCGGAAGTGGCGCCAGAGGTGGCCGCCAGCTACGCCCGCATCGTCGCTACCGGGCGCAGCGACTACCCCAACCAGATCAACAACGTGCTCGCCTTCCCCGGCATCTTCCGGGGTGCACTGGATGCCGGCGCCCGCCGGATCACCACCGCCATGAAGATCGCCGCTGCCACGGCCATCGCCGACCTGGTCGGTGACGACCTGGCCGCCGATTTCATCGTGCCGAGCCCGTTCGACGACCGCGTCGCACCCGCTGTGGCTGCCGCGGTGATCGCCGCCGTCGACATGCACGCACGTCACGAGGTCCCCTGAGGAAACGCACTTCAGAAGGAGACCCCGCGACCCGCCCTGCGGTTCGTCCCGTCGTTGGTCTAGCCGCGCGACCGGCCCCATGGTGACTCATTCGGGAACTTTGCACGGTTGTGACGCTCCGCGACTATGCGAAGTTCCGAAATGAGTGCAGGCTGCGCCGTGCACGTCCGCCGAGCAGACGTCAGAACAGGGTGTGCTGCACCCGGTCGAGGGGGAGCAAACCCGTCAGGCTGACGCGCAGCCCGGCCAGCCGGGGCACCCGTTCACCGCCGAGCAGATCGGTAGCCACGGCCAGCCACGTGTCCCGGCCGGTCGTTGCCGCCACGAGCGTGCGCTTGAGCACGATCGCCTTGCCGCCGGGCTCCGGCCGCAGGGTGAGCGTGATCCCCGTGCCGGCGAGGCCGGCCCGCTCCGCGCGCTTGCAGAGCCGGTCGACGCAGGCCTGCACCAGTTCGGTCGGGGTCTTATCCGGCCGGTCGTAGCCGGCGGTCGACCCCTCCGCGGTGAGGGCGGTCCGCGCCTCGACCGGTCGCACGACGGCATCGTCGGTGCCCTCCCGGATGCGCCACAGGCGGCGGGCCATGGCGGTGCCGCAGACGTGCTGCAGCTCGTTCTGCGGAATGCCGTCCACGTCGCCGAGCCGGGCCACCCCGATCCGGTTGAGGCGTGCCAGAGTGGTGGCACCGATGCCCCAGACCTCGCCGAGCGACAGGGTCGTGCGCAACACCACTTCCTCCGCGGGATCGATCACGGACAGCCCGTCGGGCTTGGCCCGGCGGGAGGCCAGCTTGGCCATGAGCTTGGTGCGGCCCACGCCCACGCTGATCGCGATGCCGAGTTCGCGGGCCACCCGTCGGCGCAGAACCTGCCCGGCCTCCACGGCGCCCGCCCGATCGGCCGCACCCACGTCGAGGAAGGCTTCCTCGATGGAGCCGGGCTCCACGGCGACAGCCGAGTCGTGGAAGATGTCGAACAGGGCGTCGCCCACCTCCTCGATCTCCGCCCGGGGCACATCGATCAGGATCAGTTCCGGACACTGTCGGAGTGCATCCTGGGCCAGCATCCCCGCGCGAACCCCGCGAGCGCGAGCCGGATAGGTGGCGCTGGCGATGTACACGTGGGCCACGACGGCGACGGGCTGCGCGGCGAGTTCCGGCCGGGAGCGCAACGCGACCGATGCGAAGAATGAGTCGGCGTCGGCATGGAGAATTGGGCTGGCCGTCATCGATGCTCGCCCTCGACCTGTGCCATGTCTCAATAGTACATGTGTTCGATTCGCGGCGCCCGTCGTGGGGCACGGCCGCGGCCGCCGCCCCGCATCGAGCGGGTGGGCGGCCGTTCGGGTTAGCCGATCAGGCTGGGTTTGAGGTCGCGCAGGGTGCGGAAGTGCGTCATCCGCACCACGCCGATCGCGGCGAGCACCAGCGCCCCGGTCAGCCAGAGCAGCAGCACGCCGGCGTCGTTCAACGCGGTGGCCGGGTTTCCGCCGTACATCAGCTGACGGATGCCGTCGACCGCGTAGCTCATCGGCATCACGTGGTGCAGAAATGCCAGGGGAGCGGGCAGGGTCTGCCACGGGAAGGTCCCGCCAGCGGTGACCAACTGGATCACCATGAGCACGAGCCCGACGAACTGTCCCACGCTTCCCAGCCACACGTTCAGCGCGAGGATGATCGCCGCGAACGTCATCGCGGCCAGGCCCATCATCGCGTAGGTGCCTACCGGGTTGTGCACCTCGAAGTGCAGCACGCCGGTGAGGATCCCGAACAGCGCCGCCATCTGCAGCAGCCCCAGGATCCCAGGGGTGAGCCAGCCGGCCAGGGTGATCTTCAGCGGCGAGTGCAACGCCGTGATGGCGCGGCGGGAGACCGGCTTCACGATCAGGAAGAGGGCGTAGATCCCGATCCAGCCGGCCAGGCTCGCGAAGAACGGGGCGAGCCCGGCGCCGTAAGTGCCGGCGGACGTCACGGCCGCCTTCTGCAGGTCGACCGGGTCGGCGATGGTGGAGCCCTGCAGGTCGCGGGTGGTCGCATCAGTGTCGGGGATGCTGTTGACGCCGTTGGTCAGCCCGTCGCGCAGGGTGCCCGCCCCGGTCTTGAGGCCGAGCAGCCCGTCGCTGAGCGAGGAGGCTCCGGTGGCGAGACTGTCCGCGCCGGTCTTGGCCGAGCTGGCGCCCGTCGACAGGGTCGCGGCGCCGGTGGCGGCGGAGGTCGCGCCGGAACTCAGGGTCGCGGCGCCTGCGGCGGTCTGGTCGGCTCCTGCGGCCAGAGTGGACGCTCCGCTCGCGGCCTGGCCGGCCCCGGTGGCGAGGGCGCTGGCCCCGTCGGCGCTCTGGTGGGCACCGGTGGCGAGGGTGGCTGCACCATCGGCCGTCTTGCGGGCTCCGGCCGACGCCGTAGCCGCGCCGGTGGCCAGGGTCGTGGCCCCGTCGGCGCTCTGCTGGGCGCCGGTGGCCGTCGCGGCGGCTCCAGCGGCCAGCTGGGTGGTGCCGGTCGACAGGGTGGCGATGGCGGTGCCCGCCTGCGTCAGGGCGGCTCCGCTCTGGGTGAGGGTGCCGCCGATCGGAGTCAGGGTCGCCAGGGCCTCATCGATCTGGGCAGGGCTCAGGCCGTCGGCAGTGAGCTGGTCGGCCAGGGCCGTCTGTGCGGCGGTGTAGACGGCGCCGGCCCCGGCGACGCCGGCGGACGCTTGCTGCGCGGCCGTGTTCAACGCCGCCGTGCCGTCGGCCACCTTCTGGGCGGCGGTGGCCACCTGGGCTGCTCCCGCCGAGACCTTGCCCGTGCCGTCGGCGAGGGATGCGGCGCCCTGCGAGAGTGCGGCGGTGCCGTCGGCCACCTGGCCGGTCGCCGTCGCGAGAGAGTCTGCGCCCGTGGCGACCTGCGCCGTGCCGGCGGCCAGGCTGCCGGCACCCGTGCTCAGCGTGCCCGCTCCCGTCGCCAGGGCATCGGCGCCCGAGGCCACCTGGCCCGTGCCGTCGGCCACCTTGCTGGCGCCGTCGGCGACCTTCCCGGTACCGTCGGCCAGGCTGCCGGCGCCCGAGGCCAGCTGGCCGGTGCCGTCGGCGAGCTGGCTCGCGCCATCAGCCAGGCTGGAGCCGCCGTCGGCGGCGGTGCCCGCGCCATCCGTGAGCTGGCCCGCGCCGTCGGCCGCGTCGACCAGGCTCGAGCGGATGTCGGAGAGCCCGATGAGCAGCTGGTCGGCGGCTTGCTCGTTCACCCGGGCCACGATGGCGTCCCGGATGCTCTGTGCCGCCTGGCTGCCGATCGTGGAGGCGAGGTAGCTGTTGGTGTCGTTCGTGGTGAGGGTGATGGTGGCCTGGTGCGGCGAATCCGTCGACGAGGAAGCGATCGAGCTGGAGAAATCGGCGGGGATCGTGACACTGAAGTCGTAGGTGGCATCGGCGACGCCGGCCTGGGCGGTGTCGGCGGTGACTGTGTGCCAGTCGAAGGTGCCGTCGTCGATGAGCTGCTCGGCGACATCCGACCCGTAGTTCGTCGCCGTGCCGTCGGACTCGGCGCCGGTGTCGGCCACCACCAGGGCGACCGGTACCCGGTCCAGGCCCGCGTACGGGTCCTGGTTGGCCCACAGGTACAGGCCGCCGTAGAGCACGGGCACGAGCATCAGGGCCACGAGGGCGACCCGGGACATCGTGGTGGCGGTCAGGCGCGCCAGTTCGGCGCGGATCATGGCGAAGATCTTCACAGTGCGGCGGTTCCCATGCTGTCGTGAGCGGAGCGGACGAGTCCGGCGGGGAGCACGCCGGACGGTTCGAGGTTGGCGAGTTCCAGGTCGGCAATGGCGTGGGCGGATGCGTCACCCGCGATGACGAGAACGGCATAGCCGCGCGCCGCCAGGCCGCCGGCCACGTCCCACCAGCCCAGGGGGTCGCCACCGTGCCGGTCGGGGGAGGTGAGCACCAGGCCCAGCACCCCGTCACGCAGCACGGCCAGCTCGGTGAGCAGCCGCACCCGGTCGTCTGGGGCGAGGTCGCCCATATCGGAGCGGGCCTGGTCGGCCAGGCCGAAGTCGGCGAGCATCCTCCGAACGGTGCGGCGGCGACCGAGGTGGCCGGCGAACATCAGTTCCTCCGCGACCACGTCCTCCACTCGCACATCGGCGGCGGGCTCGGAGACCCCGAGGGCGTCGACGAGGGCGATCTGGCGGCGCAGTCCCGCATAGTCGGTGCGGCCGTCCAGGGTCACGGCGCCGGAGTCCGGGCGCATCCGGCCGGAGGCGACGAGGCCGAGGACCGTGGGGCGACGTTCGGTCTCGGCGCGCGCGAAGGTCACGGTGCCACTGCCGAATTCCAGGGTCGTCGGCGGCAGGGCCGAGTCTTTCGGTCCTTTGGTGACAGCAGTGAGGTTCACGCGCATAGAGCGCCTCCGGGGGTCGCGGGGAGCCCGGTTCGACGCGGACCCAGCCTGGGGGAGTGGCGTCGCGGCGCTGCGACCAGGGGTCATACTCTAGGCCCGTTTTCTACTGACTGGTCAGTTTCTGGACGAACGCTCAGACACGGCACAAAGCGAGCCCCCGGTTGCACCCGCCCCGGCGACGGATCTATACTGACTGGTCGGTACAAAAACGTGAGCCGGCAAGAGAGGATCGACGTGCAGACGACACTGGTAGCGGAAGACCTGAGCGTGAGCTACAAACGGGGAGTGGTTTACGGGCCGCTCAGCTTCAGCGCCGACACCGGCCTCACGGTGATCTGCGGGCCGGCTGGCAGCGGCCGCACCAGCCTGCTGCTGACCCTGGCCGGACGTATGAAGCCCACCGCCGGCTCCCTCACGGTGCTGGGGGAGGACCTGCCCCGGCGCGCGCGGCGCGTGCAGCGCAGCACCGGAGTCTCGGGTTTCCACGGCATCGACAGCCTCGAGGAGTCGGTCAGCGTGGGCGCGGCCATCCGTGAACGGCACGCCTGGCTCGCCCCGTGGTGGTCCTTCATACGTGCCGTCGACGACGCCGAGGTGAGCCGGGTCTGCGGTCCGGTCTTCGGCGACATCGCCATCCCCGCCGCCAGCACCATGATCTGGGACCTCGACGAGGTGGAGATGGTGCTGCTGCGCGCCTCGCTGGCCATGATGAGCGAGCCCAACCTCCTGTTCTTCGACCAGGTCGAGCAGGTGCACTCCCCTGAAGCGCGCCGCCAGCTCTGGCAGCGCCTCGGAGCCATCGTGGCAGCCGGCACCCCCGTGATCGCCTCGGCGATCGCACCCGACGCCGACATGTGGGCGGAACTGGGCATCGACCCGACCGTCCTCTACATGAACCAGGAGATTCGCTAGATGTTCGCCTTCCTCTCAACCGGCACTGAACTGCGCCGTTTCGGCAAGGGCACCCTGCCCAAGATCGCGCTCGTCGTGCTCATGTTCATTCCCCTCATCTACGGCGCCCTCTACCTCTGGGCGTTCTGGGCACCCGACAAGGAGCTCAGTAACCTCCCCGTTGCCCTGGTCAACGCAGACACCGGCGCCACCCGCGACGGTGACCCGGTCACGGCCGGTGACGACCTGGTCGACAAACTGCTCGACGGCAACGATCTCGGCTGGGTCGAAACCAGCGCCGCGGATGCCGCCACCGGCGTGATCGACGGCGACTACTATTTCTCCGTCACGATCCCCGCCGACTTCTCCACGGATGCCGTCTCCGCCGGCACCGACACCCCCACCCCAGCCGAGGTGCAGGTCGACTACAACGACAGCAACAGCTTCCTCGCCTCCACCCTGGGCAAGCAGGCCATGGTGCAGCTGCGCGACGCCGTGTCGCTGAACATCGGCGATCAGACCGTCAGCGCGATGCTCGTGGCCGTGAACGAAGCCGGCGACGGCATCCGCGACGCCGCGGACGGCGCCGGAACCCTCGCCGACGGCCTGAGCACCGCCCAAACCGGCACGGGTACCCTCGTCGACGGTCTGGGTGACCTCTCCGCCGGTGCCGTCACCCTCGACGACGGCGCTGGGCGACTCGCCGACGGCTCGTCAACCCTGTCAACCGGCCTCGGCACCCTCTCCACCGGCGCGACCACCCTGTCCGACTCGTCGGTGAAGCTCGCGGCCGGTGCAACAAGCGTCGCGGGCGGAGCCCAGCAGGTGTCCGACGGCATGAGCGCCGCGGCATCCGGTGCGGGTGCCCTGGCCGAGGCGTCGACGCAGTTGGCCACCGGGGCCACGGACATCTCCACCGGTACCGGTCAGCTCGCCACCGCGACGTCCACACTCTCCGACAAGCTGAGCGCCCTCGAAGCGGCCATGGCGGCGGCGCCGGCCGGCACGCCGGCCACCGCGTTCCTGCCGTCGGTGACGGAGCTCTCCACCGGGGCGGGCCAGCTCACCACCAAGGTGCAGGGCGCCGCGGCCCAGACGGCGGGATACGCCGCCAAAGACGGTGAATTCGCGACCAAACTGGGCGCGCTCTCCAGCGCCCTGACTGCGGGTGCTCCCGGTGCCGCCCAGGTGGCGACAGGGGCCTCGGATGTCGCGACGGGCGCCACCGCTCTCTCGGCCGGTGCCGGCCAACTCGCCGGCGGCGCAATGAACGCGGCCACCGGAGCGACCACCCTTGCCGACGGCGCCGACAGCCTGGCCGCCGGAACCGGATCCCTCGTCGATGGCAGCACCCGACTGGTCGACGGCGCAAGCACCCTGTTGAGTGGCACCGGGCAACTCGCCGAGGGCAGCCACACCCTCGCCGACGCGCTGGCGAGCGGCGCGGCGGATGCCCCCGACGACAGTGACGACCAGATCAATGCGAAGGCCTCGGTGATCGCGAACCCTGTCGACCTCACCCAGACCTGGGAGAACGCTTCCGGCAGCTTCGGTGAAGGCTTCGCCCCGTTCTTCCTGGCTCTGGCCACCTTCGTCGGCGCACTGATCACCTGGTTGATTCTGCGGGCCCTGCCCACTCGAGCACTGGCCAGCGCGTCGTCAGGGCTGCGTTCCACCATGACCGGGTTCCTCCCTGCCATGGCGATCGGCCTCAGCCAGGTCGTGATCATGGTTCTGGTGCTGGTCTACGGCCTCGGTCTCACCCCGGCGCACTGGCTGGGCATGTCGGCCTTCATCTACCTCACCACCCTGGCCTTCCTGGCGTTGCAGCAGATGTTCATCATTCTGTTCGGCACCGCGGCCGGGCGTGTGGCCAGCCTGGTGCTGCTGATGCTGCAGCTCAGCTCGTCCGGCGGCACCTACCCTGTGGAGACGACGCCGGAGTTCTTCCAGATCCTGCACCCCTGGATGCCCGCCTCCTACGTCGTCACCGGACTCCGCCAGCTCATCACCGGAGGGATCGACTCTAGACTGTGGCTTTCCGTGCTCGTTCTCGTAGGCATCCTGGTCGGCTCGATAGCCATCAGCGCCTGGAGCGCGTCGCGGCAACGGATGTGGACTATCACACGGCTGCATCCTGAACTGACCATCTAGGTTTCGACCCGCACCGAGAGCGACGAAAGGACTAATCATGCCCCGCGCCACCGGAACGAAACGGGCGATCCTGGATGCCGCGTTGACGCTGGCCGCCACCCGGGGCATCACCGGCACCACGATGGACGATGTCGCGGAGCTGGCCGGGGTGGCCAAGGGCAGCCTGTATTACAACTTCAGCTCGAAGGACAAGCTCTTCGAGGCACTGTTGCAGGAGGGGGTCGGCGCACTGGCCGACACCCTCCGCGGGGCGCGCACCGGCCTGCAGGGCCCGGCCGCCCTGGAGTCGTTGATCACGGTCCTGCTGGACCGCATCGAGGCCAACGCCGGCCTGGCCAAGCTGATGGCCGCCGAGATCTTCCGCACCGACAGGGCCTGGCAGAAGACCCTGTTCGCGCTTCGGCACGACGCCCTCGCGGTGTTCGCCGAGGCGATCGCAGAGGCCCGGCCGACAACTGCAGCGGCCGGCACCAGCGGTTTGATGGCGTCAAGTGTGTTCGGCGCCGTGCTGATGGCGGGCCTGGAGTGGCTGGTCTTCGAGCCCGACCGGGATCGTGACGAGGTCACCGCCGCGATCCTCGAGTCCCTCTCCGGCGGCCTACTCGCGCCTCCCTCCCGCGAGCTGTGACTTAAGCACCTAATTCTCGCGATTTGCGGTGCTTAACTCACGGTTCGCGGGCCGGAATCTCGGGTCGCGGTAGTATCGAGTGTGACCGGCGCAAATCTGATCGAACAGCCCGAGACCCTCCTACCCGCGGAACCGGAGGTGACTGAGGCGCTCAGCCGAACCGGAATGCAAGATATAACAACCGTTGTGGCGGCGCATCCGAAGTCGTCGCTGGCATGGGCAGCCCTCGCGGACGTGACCCACTCTCAGGGCCGACTGCTCGAGGCCTACGCGTATGCCCGGGTGGGCTACCACCGCGGCCTCGACGCGCTGCGCAAGGCCGGTTGGCGCGGCCAGGGCCCGATCCCGTGGTCGCACGCACCCAACCGCGGGGTGCTCCGCGCCCTGTTCGCCCTCCGCCGCGCCGCGGACGAGATCGGCGAGACCGACGAGTTCGAACGCCTCACCGAGTTCCTGAACGGGGCCGACGCCACCGTCATCCCGCTGCTGCGCTCCGAGGCGGCCGACTCCCAGGATTTCCCGGCGGTTCCGCCCGCCGTTTCACCAGGCGAGGACCCGGCCCCGCCGACCGCTGCCTTCTTTATCCAAGGAGAAAACTAAGCTATGCCAGCCATCGTTCTGATCGGCGCCCAGTGGGGCGACGAAGGTAAGGGCAAGGCCACCGACCTGCTCGGCAGCCGGGTCGACTACGTCGTCAAGTTCAACGGCGGCAACAACGCCGGCCACACCGTGGTCGTCGGCAGTGAGAAGTACGCTCTGCACCTGCTGCCCTCGGGCATTCTCACCCCCGGCGTCACCCCGGTGATCGCCAACGGCGTCGTCGTCGACATCGAGGTGCTTTTTGAGGAGCTCGACGCGCTCAGCTCCCGCGGCGTCGACGTGTCGAAGCTTCGCGTCAGCGCCAACGCGCACGTGATCACCCAGTACCACCGCACGATGGACAAGGTCACCGAACGGTTCCTGGGCAAGCGCCAGATCGGCACCACCGGGCGCGGCATCGGCCCCACCTACGCCGACAAGATCAACCGGGTCGGCATCCGCATCCAGGACTTGTTCGACGAGAACATCCTGCGCCAGAAGGTGGAGGGCGCCCTCGGCCAGAAGAACCACATGCTGGTCAAGGTGTACAACCGCCGCGCCATCACCGTCGACGAGATCGTCGACGACCTGCTCAGCTACGCCGAGCGCCTGCGGCCCATGGTCGCCGACACCGCGCTGCTGCTGCACCAGGCCCTCACCGCCGGCAAGACCGTGCTGTTCGAGGGCGGCCAGGCCACCATGCTCGACGTCGACCACGGCACCTACCCGTTCGTGACGTCGTCCAACGCCACCTCGGGCGGCGCGGTGACCGGCTCTGGCATCGGCCCGAACCGCATCGACCGCATCATCGCGGTCGTCAAGGCGTACACGACCCGCGTCGGCGCCGGCCCGTTCCCCACCGAGCTGTTCGACGAGTCCGGCGAGTTCCTGCGCGCCAAGGGCTTCGAGTTCGGCACCACCACCGGCCGCCCGCGCCGCTGTGGCTGGTACGACGCCCCGATCGCCCGCTACACGGCGCGCATCAACGGCGTCACCGACTTCGTGCTCACCAAGCTCGACGTGCTCACGGGCCTGGACACCATCCCCGTCTGCGTTGCCTACGAGGTAGACGGCGTGCGTTACGACGAGGTGCCCGTCTCCCAGTCCGACTTCCACCACGCCAAGCCCGTCTACGAGGAGTTCCCCGGCTGGACCGAGGACATCACCATGGTGCGCCACTTCGAGGACCTCCCGAAGAACGCCCAGGACTACGTCCTCGCTCTCGAGGCCATGAGCGGCGCCCGCATCTCCGCCATCGGCGTCGGCCCCGACCGCGAGGCCATCCTCACCCGCCACGACCTGATCGACTAACTCGCGACCTGTGAGTAAAGCCCCGAAAACTCGAGTTTTTCGGGGCTTAACTCACGGTTCGGCGAAGGGAGAACGCCCGTGAGTGCCCAGCGGCCTGACGAGCACGTGCTCACGGGGCGCTTCGTGTGCCTGGAACGGCTCAGCCACGCGCACCTGCCGGAGCTGCATCGCGCCATTGCGCATCCGGCGGTCTTCGCCGGCGGCTACGGAGGCGGCCCGCACGGGCTGCCCGCCGACCTCGACGAGTTCGTGACATTCGCGTCGAAGTACTACCAGTGGGATGCGCTGCCCTACGCCGTGCGCGTCGTCTCCGGCCCGCATGCGGGCGACCTGGTGGGCACGTCCACCCTGGGCGACATCGACCTGCCCAATGAGGCGCTGCACCTGGGCTGGACCGCCTATGCCCCGCAGGTGTGGGGAACCGCGGTGAACGCCGAGACGAAGCTGCTGATGCTCGGCGCCGCGTTCGAGCACGGCTTCGGCCGGGTCAAGATCCAGGCCGACGTGCTCAACTCCCGATCCCGCGCCGCGATCCTCGGCATCGGCGCGCAATTCGAGGGCATCAACCGGCGGGTGCAACGCCGGGCTGATGGCTCCTGGCGCGACACCGCCGTCTACTCGGTGCTTGCCGACGAGTGGCCCGTCGTACAGGCAGGGCTGCAGAAACGCCTCGAGGGTTTCGCCGGCACGTCGGTCGAATACACCAACCCGCGCGCTCCCCGCCGCCGCGTCACCCCCGCCTGATTCCGGCCATTCACCCGCGAATTTCGGACATCACCCCGGCCCCGCACCGGCACGGGATGGGCCCGGCGTCCCGGTGGGCTAGGGTCGGCAGGTGAGCGATGTTACGACGACCCGCAGACCCCTGGTCGCCCTGCAATTCCTGGGCATGGGCGTCGTCTGGGGTGCCAGCTTCCTGTTCATGAAAATCGCCCTCGAGGGGGTGAGTTTCGGCCAGGTGGCCTGGTCGCGCCTCGTGCTCGGTGGCCTCACGCTGGGCCTGATCGTGATGATCACCCGCCCGCGCATCAACAACGGCCCGGTGCTGCCACGGGAGGGCGTGGTCTGGCTGCACTTCCTGGTGATCGCGTTCACCGGATGCGTCATCCCGCACCTGCTCTTCGCCTGGGCCGAGCAGTACGTCTCGTCGAGCCTGGCCAGCATTTACAACGCCGTGACACCCATCATGACCGCCGTCATGGTCACCGCGGTCTTCCGGGTCGAGAAGCTCGCCCGCGACCAGATCGTCGGCGTGCTCGTCGGTATCGGCGGCGTGATCGTGATCATCGCGCCCTGGCAGTACACCGCGCTCACCGGCGACCTCTGGGGCCAGCTCGCCTGCCTCGGTGCGGCGCTCTGTTACGGCTTCACCTTCGGCTACACCCGCAAGCACCTCAGCGGTCGACCCATCGCCGGCACCACCTTCGCGTTCCTCAACATCGGCCTGGCCGGCGCGGCGATGCTGCTGTTCACGCCGGTCCTGGCCTGGCAGCCGGTGGCACTGACCACCCCGATCGTGCTGAGCCTGGTCACCCTGGGCGCGCTCGGCACGGGCTTGGCGTATATCTGGCACATCAACGTGCTGCGCGCCTGGGGCCCCACCACGACCTCCACGGTCACCTACGTCACACCGGTCGTGGGCGTGCTGCTCGGGGTGCTCATCCTTTCCGAGACTTTTTCCTGGCACGAGCCGCTCGGGCGCTCCTGGTTCTGATGGGCATCCTGCTCACCCAGAAGCGCGTGCGCCTGCCTCTGCGGGCGCCCCGCCCCGCCTGACCTGCCCGCCCCTTCTGCTTCCCCCCTGGTCGGTGTGCATCACTCCGGCAATTTCTGCCCGAACGGATGCGGCGCCGCAGGATTGGCGGGCGGGCATCCGGGTGGGTGCAATATCGTAAGGACATGGCTGTAAACGAGGAATTGCCCGCCGGCGCGGGACAGGATGCGATCAACGAGTTGCAGGGCATTCGCCAGAGCATCGACAATATCGATGCCGCACTCATCCACCTGTTGGCTGAGCGGTTCAAGTTCACCCAGAGCGTGGGGCGGCTGAAGGCCGAGCACGGCCTGCCGCCGGCGGACCCGGCCCGCGAGTTCCTGCAGATCCAGCGGCTGCGGGGCCTGGCCGAGGACGCCAGGCTCGACCCGGCGTTCGCCGAGAAGTTCCTCAACTTCATCATCGCCGAAGTCATCCACCACCACGAGAAGATCGCCGGTGACTCGACAGGCGCGGCCCGCGCGGCCGGCGCGACGCCACAGACTCCCGCCCTGACACCGGATGGCGCTACCTCCGCCGGCTCGGCGTCGCCCAGCACCACAGCGTGAGCTGGAATCTGCGGGCCCTGCCCGACCAGACCGGCCGCACCATCGTGGTCACCGGAGCCAACGCGGGCCTGGGGTACTTCACGAGCGAGCAACTCGCGAGCGCCGGTGCCCACGTGGTGCTCGCCTGCCGCAACCCGGCCAAGGCCGCCGCGGCCGCAGCGGCCATTCGCGGGCGGGTGCCCGGCGCCTCGGTCTCGACTCTCGAGCTGGACGTCTCCGACCTCACGTCGGTGCGCAAGGCCGCCGCACGGATGCTCGACCTCCCGCAGCTGCACGGCCTCATCCTCAACGCCGGCATCGTGCATCCGCCCACCGATCGCTCGGTGAGCCTGGACGGTATCGAACTGGTACTCGCCACGAACTACACGGGCCACTTCCTGCTCACCAGCCTGGTGCTGCCGGCGCTGCAGCGCACCCCCGGCAGCCGGGTGGTGGCGCTCGGGTCGATGATTTCCCGGCTGATGGACTCCTCGCTGGACGACCTGCAGTTGGAGACCACGTACAACGGCTGGAAGGCCTACGCGCAGTCCAAGATCGCGATGCAGGCCTTCGGTTTCGAACTCGACCGGCGCCTGCGTGCGGCGGGCCTGGGCGGTCCGGCCGGGGTGCAGAGCCTGGTCTCGCACCCCGGCTACTCGATTTCGGGGCTCACCCCCGGTATCCGCGGCGTCAACGAGGTACGCCGTTCCAAACGCTTCGTCGACACCCTGCAGGGCTTCATCGGCGCCCAGGGCAAGGATGCCGGAGCCTGGCCCACGGTGCGAGCGGCGATCGACCCCGCCGCCGTCGGCGGCGAGTACTACGGCCCGCGCTTCCTCACCCGCGGCGCCGCGGCCCGCCAACGCCCCACCCGCACCTCGCTGGACCGGGGCATTGCCGACCACCTCTTCGCCCGCACCGAGGACCTCGTGGGCGAGCCCTTCGCCCTCTGACTCCGCGCGGGGCCGCCCCGCCCCGCCCGCTCCCGCCGCGGCATCTGCACGAGCTGCTGAGCCCACGCCACCGGCCCACCCCCCTCGCGATTGCACGTTCCGCGAGAGCGGCGATCTGGCTACCTCAGGTGGTTGAGGCGGCCATTCGCCCGCTCTCGCGTCGCCCTCGCGACGTCACGGGTGGCAGCCTGCGACGGTCAGTGCCGTGGTGATCCTTCGACAAGTCGGCGAGGGCGAGATCGTCAGGCGTGATTTGTTGATGAGGATGACCCGCCAACGGGCGGGGGATTGCCCGGGCAGAGTTCCGGGGGCAGGATGCCACCGTGCGGGGGTTCGCCGAACCGGTGTCCGTCACGGGTGTCATGGGAACGGATGCTTATGCGCGAGCGCACTGCGATCATCGGCGGCGGCATCGTGGGCATCGCCCTCGCCAGGGCCCTGGCGCTGCGCGGCCTCGAGGTTACGGTCTTCGAGAAGGAGGACCGGCTCGCCGCACACCAGACCGGGCGGAATTCCGGGGTGGTGCATGCCGGGCTGTACTACCAACGGGGCACGCTCAAGGCGCAACTGTGTGCCGCGGGACGCGTCAGCATCCGCGACTACTGCGCCGAGAAAGGCCTGCCCTACCGGGAGGTGGGCAAGCTTGTGGTCGCGGTCGACGCGTCTGAGTTGCCGGCGCTGGCCGATATCGAGCGGCGGGCGCACGCCAACGGGGTGCCCCACCTGGCGCGCCTGGATGGCCTGGACCGCCTCCGCGAGATCGAACCACACGTGGCGGGCATCGCCGCCGTGCACTCACCGCACACCGCGGCCGTGGACTACGGGGCTATCACCGAGGCGATGGCCGAGGATGTTCGCGGCGGTGGCGGCACGGTCCTCACCGGCCACGAGATCGTGGGAATGCAGATTTCCCCAGACGGTGTGAGGGTCCGAGCCGCCGTCTCCGCTCGCCCAGCCGACCGCGGCTCCCCTCAAACGGTCGACCAGGTCTTCGGCAGGGTCATCGTCTGCGCCGGGCTGCAGTCCGACCTCGTCGCCCGACTGGTCGGCGCCGACCCGTCGCCCAAGATCCTCCCGTTCCGCGGCGAATACTGGGCGCTGGATGCCGCCCGCACCGACCTCGTGCGCGGCATGATCTACCCCGTGCCCGACCCGCGCTTCCCGTTCCTCGGTGTGCACTTCACCCGCGGGGTCTACGACAACGTGCACGTGGGACCCAACGCGGTGCCGGCCCTGGCCCGGGAGGGCTATAGCTGGCTCACCGTCTCGGCCAAGGAGACCTGGGAGTCGCTGCGCTGGCCGGGTGCGGCAGCCCTCGCGAAACAGCACTGGCGCATGGGCATCGACGAGATCGCCGGCTCGCTGGTGAAACCGTTGTACTACCGCAAGGCCCGCCGGTTCATTCCCGAACTGCGGATGAGGGACCTCAGCAGCAAGACCGCCGCCGGCGTGCGCGCCCAGGCCTGGGGGCGCGACGGCACGTTGCTCGACGACTTCGCGGTCGACCAGGTGGGCCCGGTCACGCTCCTGCGGAACGCCCCGTCCCCGGCCGCCACCTCCTCGATGGCCATCGCCGAGCACGTGCTCGAGCACTACATCCTCGCCCGCACGCCCGAGTAGCCCCAGCAGCAGCCCTACTCGCTGAGGTTGTCGCTGAGGATCTCAAGCACCGCCGAGCGGGTGCTGCGGGCATGCTCACCGAGCCGAGCAGCGACCACGTCGACCAGGGATTCGAGCAGGATCACGTGAGGCACCCGCGAGGTGTGTTCGAGCTCGTGCCTGAAGGTGCCGCCCGCCGGGGCCACCACCAGGCTGATGTCGGCCAGGCTCACCAGCGGTGAGGTCGCGAAGGAGGTGATGACCACCACCGCAGCGCCGGTCTGCCGCGCGGCGCGGGCGGCCTTGAGGCTGGCCTCGCTTGCCCCGCTGCCGCTGACTATCAACACAGCATCCGCAGCGCTCAGCTGCCGGGCGGCGATCTGCTGCCCGATCGGGTCGGCCACGAACTCGGTGGGCCGGCCGATCGCGGTCAGCCGCATGCCCACATCCAGGGCGAGCGGCGACGACAGCCCGCTGGCCAACGCCAACAGTCGCCCCGCCCCCACGATGGTGGCAACGGCTCGCTCCACCGCATCCTCACTGAGCACGCTTGCGATGCGCGGCAGCGTTGCCGCCAGAGCGTCAATGTCGGCACGGATGGCGCCCAGCGCCGATTCCCCGTAGTCGCGTTCGCTCACCACGGTCTGCGCGAGCTCCCGGGTGAGGGCGACTCGTAGCTGGGCGAATCCGCGGTAGCCCAGCTTCTGGCAGGTGCGAATGACACTCGACCTGGCCACCCCGGCCCGGTCGGACAGATCCTGCGCGGTCATCTCGACCACACCCTCCGCGTCGTCCAGGATCAACGCCACCACACTGAGCTCACTGGGCTGCAGGGAGTTCCGCACCGTACTGATGCGCGTCGTCACGGTGGCGTCGTCGTTACCGGTCCAGCTCACGAACGGATGCTCCTTCGGTTATGCGTCGGCGCAGGGCCCCGGACACGGCGTCGATGCTCATCGTCACGACGACCACCACAAGCAGCAGCATCCCCACCGTCGACCACTCGCGATACTGAGTGTACGAGGTCAGCATGTCGCCGATGCCGCCGACACCGATCAGGCCGAGAATCGCGGATGCCCGCACGTTGATCTCGAACCTGTACAGCCAGAACGACACAAAGTCGGGCATCGCCTGTGGCCATACCCCCCACCGGATGACTTCCGGAGTGGATCCGCCCGCGGCACGCACGGCCTCGATGGGTCCGGGGTCGACACCCTCGATGGCCTCGTAGCCCCACTTGCCCAGCGTGCCGACGCTGTTCACCGCCAGGGCCAACGCCCCGGTGAGTGGGGTGAGCCCGGTCACCGAGAGGATGGCGATGGCGATGATGATCTCCGGCACCGCCCTGATCAGCGAGAACAGCAGCCGCAGCACACCCCGGGCGGGCGCCGGTGCAAAGCCGCGCGCGGCCAGGAAGCTCAGTGGCAGCGAGATCACCAGACCGATCACGGTGCCCACCCAGGCCATCTGAACCGATCGCCAGGTCTGGAGCAGGGCCTCGCCGACCTTGTCCCAGTTGGGAGCGGAGAACATCAGCCAGAGATAGCGCACGATCTCGCCGGGCAGACTGCCGAGCCGGGCCCAATTGATGTCGACCGACCAGAATGCCACGATCACGATCAGGGTCACCACGATGGTGGCCGTCAGCCGCCCCCAGGCACGGGGTTTGGCCGGCACCACCAGGCCCGTGGTGGGGGTGAGAGTGGTCATACCAGCCTCTTTCGGATGAAGGCGCTCACCGAGTCGATCACGACGACCACCACGAGAATCTCGAGGATGATCAGCGACAACTGGTCGTAGCGGTAGAAGGTGCGCACGGCATCGATGAGCAGGCCCAGTCCGCCGGCGCCCACCAGGCCGAGCACGGTGGAGGCGCGCACATTGAGCTCGAGCACGTAGAGGGTCTGGTTGACGAACGCGGGCCAGGCATCCGTGAGCGCGATGGCGCGGTTGATCTGCAACTGGGTGCCGCCGGCGGCCCGGCCGGCTTCGAGCGGGCCGGCGTCGTTCACCTCGATCGACTCCGACACCATCTTCACGATGATGCCCACGTTGAACAGCACCAACGCGATGATGCCCGGCAGGGCGCCGACACCCACCATCGCCACCAGCACGGATGCGTAGAGCAGGTCGGGAATGGACCGCACGGCGTTCAGCACCGTCTTGACCAGGCCGCGGGTGTACCGGTTCGGATTGGTCAGCCGGGCCGCCCAAAGGCTGAGCGGCAGCGACACGACGGCGCCGACGAAGGTGGCGATCACCGCCATCTGCAGGGTCTCCACCAGCGGAGGGATGGTGCGAGGGAAGAACGACCAGTCCGGGCTCAGGAGCGCGAGAACCTTGTCGGCGCCGTTCTGCCAGTTGCGCACGATCGCGTCGACGCTGAAGGCGATGCCCCACTGCGGGCTCAGTGTGATCCCCGTGATGAGCAGCACAACAACCAGACCCAGCCAGGGTTTCCAGCGTCCGCGTGGCTTCGGCGGCAGAACCAGCGGTACCGGCGTGCTCATCAGCCGAGCACATCCTCGTGCTGGATCGACCGGCCATAGATGCTTTCGAACACGGCGTCGGACGCCGTGGCGGCCGGGCCGTCGTAGACGACCTCGCCGGCGCGCAGGCCGATCAGCCGGGTGCCATATGTGCGGGCCAGATCGAGCAGGTGCAGGTTGGTGAGCACCGTGATGCCGAGGTCCTGGTTGATCCGGCGCAGGTCCCGCATCACACCGTGGGCGGTGGGCGGGTCGAGGCTGGCGACGGGTTCGTCGGCGAGCACCAGTTTGGGCTGTTGGGTCAGCGCGCGCGCGATGGCGACCCGCTGCTGCTGGCCGCCCGAAAGGGTGGAGGCGCGGTCATATGCTTTGGCGAGAATACCGACGCTGTTCAATGCCTCGTAAGCAATCTGCTTGTCGTCCGCCCGGTACAGCCCGAGCAGGGTGCGCCAGGTGGGCGTGTGAGCGAGTCGGCCCACCAGAACGTTGTTCAGCACGCTGGCGCGGCGGGCCAGGTTGAAGCCCTGGAAGATCATGCCGATCTCGCCGCGCAGCTGGCGCAGTTCCCGTCCGTGGGCGGTCTCCAGGTGTCGTCCGCCTACCTCCAGGGTGCCGGAGATGATCGGAACGAGCCCGTTGATGGTGCGGATCAGGCTGCTTTTGCCCGACCCGGACAGCCCGACCACCGAGACCATCTCGCCGGCCTCGATGGTGAGCGACACATTCTTCAGTGCGACGACCCCGTTGGGGTAACGCACCGTGACGTCCTGCATCCGGATCGACCACGGCGCGGCGGCCGAGGTGTGCACCCCGGCCGCCGCGCGCTCGTGAGAGTCGGTCATCGGTTACTGCAGTCCCAGCTTCGTGGCCGCGTCGGCGACGACGGTGAGCGTCGACGGGTCGGCGGGCGCGAGCTTGGTGATCGAGTAGATCGAGGTGAGCACGGCAGAGCCTTCCTCGGTGTTGGAATAGTCGGCGAGGGCCGCGGTGATCTTGTCCTGCAGTTCGGGCGAGAGGCTCTTGGTGAGGGCGACACCGTCGTTGGGGATCTCATCGGTCAACGCGAACACCACGACCTTCTCGCCCACGTCGGGCTTGTCCTTGGCCACGATGGTGCGGGCATCCCAGAAGCTGAAGCCCACCTCGGCGTCGCCGTTGTAGACGGCGAGCACGGATGCGTCGTTGGTGGTGACGGGGATCTGCTCGATGTCGTTGTCGGTGTCGAGCCCCGCGTTCTTCAGTGCGAGCACGGGGTAGATGTAGCCGGCGGGCGAGCCGGGGCCGAGCAGTGCCACCTTGGCGCCGGTGACCTTGTCGATGGAGTCCAGGCCGGCAGGTCCAGCGAGGGCGTCGGCGCCGTTGCAGAACAGCATGCCGTCACGCTCCACCGGGGCGTCGTCGCAGTACTTGTCGGGGTTGTTGGTCATGAACTGAGCCGGGTAGGTGATGTTGCCGTTGCGTTCGGTCTGCAGAACGACAGATGCACCGTACATGTCGCTGGCCTGCCAGAGCTGCAGCGACGGGAGGAAGCCGATCTGGGCCTGGTCGGCGCCCATGGCCTCGACGGCGGCCTGGTAGTCCTTGGAGACCACACCGGTGACGGGGATGCCCAGGGCCTCGGTGAGCATGTCGGTGAGCGGCTTGGCGGTGTCGACGAGGCCGGCCTGGTCCTGCGAGGGAACCAGGGCCAGGGTCAGCGACTCGGGATCTGCGGCCGGCGCGGCGGTGCCGTCCGCGGCCGAGCTGGTGGCGCAGCCGGTGAGGGCGAGGGCGGCGAAGGATGCCGCGGCGACGAAGGAGAGTGCTTTCTTGGGAATCACTGGTCAGCCTTTTCTGTGGGGAATGCGGTGGTGGAAGTGGGATGGGCGGGTGCGGGAGGAACGTCGGATTCGAGCCAGGCCCGCAGCGCCGGATACAGCTCGTGCAGGTGATCGGCCCGGTAGGTCGGGGTGGCGGCGGCGGGGGGCGTGGCACCGACGAGCGCGGTGGTGGCGCCGAGCCGGTGGGCGGGGTCGAGGTCGTTCTCCCAGACGTCGCCGATGCTGGTGAGGTGGGCGGTGGGCGCTCCGACGGGCAACACGGCCAGCAGGTTGTCCAACAGTGGGGCGAAGCCGGCCGGTTTGCCCACGGAGGTGTGCACGGCATCGAAGGCTCCGGCCAGACCGAGCGCGGAGAGCGCTTCGTCGATGCGGATGGCGGGGGCATTCGTTGCCAGAACAAGGTAGGCGCTCGGGCGGGCCTCGGCGAGGAAATCGGCCAGGCCGGCGGGCGAGGTGACCGGGGCCGCGTGGGTGGCGAGCTCCCGTCGGCTGGCCAGGTAGGCCGCACTCCGGGCGTTCGCCGTCACGTCGTACCGCTGAGCCAGAAGCCGCACCAGGTCGTACCCGTCGATCGGCCGAGTGTGCCCATCGGGGTCGACAGGCGTGTCGGAGAGGCCGGCTTCGAAGCGGCCGAGAAACTCCACGGCCAAGCCGGCCGGCAGCCCTGCGGCGATGAATCGCGCGTACGAGCGAATCGGTCCGTGCCCGAGGGAAACGGTCCCGTCGAAGTCGAAGACCAACACCCGATCGCGAGAAAGCACACTCACCCATTCCTGTTCCCGCGCACCAGATGGACGCATGGTTCATGTTAGGAGTCGCATATGGACTAAATGACCGCGCCAGGTGAACAGCGTGTAAACCTTCCGCCGGCGCCCGTTGGGCGCACATGCCTACGATGGGCAGATGATGTTCGAGCAGATCGCCAGGGATGCCGCCGCCGACCGCTTCGAGCACTGGGCGCTGTCCACGGTGATCGACGAGAACGTGCTGTCACCGGTCATCTCCCGGGCCCAGTTCGACACGCTGCACGCGGCGGCGGGACTCTCGGCGACCTGGCCGATCGGCAACGCGGGTCTGCTGCACGTCTACGGCTATCTGCTGTCGACAGTGCACACGCCGTTCGGTCTGAAGGGCGACCGGTGGCGGGAGGGTGAGCTGGCCGCCCGGCTGGGGCTGGCGCCCGATGCGTTTGTGCTCGAGTCTGCCGAGGCGGCGGGACAGACGGTGCTCGAGAGGGTGACGGATACCGCGCTGCCGCATCTGGCGCATCCGTCGGCCGAGCTCGGCGACGTTCTGGTGATCGACGACGAGGTGCCCGAGCCGGACGCCTCGGCTGCGGGAGCCCGAGCGGGCACGGTCTTTCGCACCACGGTGGTGAGCGTGCCAGAGCACTCCGGCGCTGCCCTGATCTATGGGGTGCACGACGCCGGGCGGATGCGCCTGATCACGGCGTTCCCACTGGCCACCGCGACCCCCGAATCCCTCGACGCCCTCGCGGCCGACCCGCCGCGGATGCGTTACAACGCCGCTCTGGCCGCGCTCCCGCCGCGCACCCCGCTTCGCCGCCGCCCCTGAGCCGCCCCCGGGTGCCGAGTAGCCGAAAAATGCCCCCTCCCGGAACGGGAAAGGGCATTTCGCGGCAACTCAGCGGTGATGCGGCAGCTGCCTACGCGAACGCGTTGGGCAGCGTGCTGCGGTGACGGGACTGCAGTTCGGTCAGCGGCACCGTGAAGTAGTCCTGGATCTCCAGGACCGGGGCGGTCGCATCCGTCACGCCGATGCGCAGCACCGGGTAGTCGCGGCCTTCGCAGAGACCGAGGAACTTGACGTCGTCTTCGCGGGGCACGCTCACCAGCACGCGGCCGGTCGACTCCGAGAACAGGGCCACGGATGCGTCGATGCCGTCGCGCTCGAGGATGTCGCCGAGCCAGACCCGGGCGCCCACACCGAACCGGAGCACGGCCTCGGCGAGGGCCTGCGCGAGGCCGCCCGTGGAGAGGTCGTGCGCGCTGTCGATGAGAGCCTCGATCGAGGCGGCGTGCAGCAGACCGGCGAGGTCTGCCTCGCGGCCGAGGTCCACCATGGGCGGCACGCCACCGAGGTGGTCGTGCACCACGGCGCTCCACGCGGAGCCGTCGAGCTCTTCGCGGGTGATGCCGAGCAGGTAGATGTTGTGTCCGTCGTCCTGCCAGCCGCTCGGCACGCGGCGGGCGACGTCGTCGATCACGCCGAGCACGGCCACCACGGGGGTGGGGTGGATCGGCTGGTCGCCGGTCTGGTTGTAGAACGACACGTTGCCGCCGGTGACCGGGATCTCCAGCTCGAGGCAGCCATCCGCCAGACCCGTCACGGCCTGGGAGAACTGCCACATGACCTCGGGGTTCTCCGGCGAGCCGAAGTTGAGGCAGTCGCTGATGCCCACCGGCACGGCGCCGGTGACGGCCACGTTGCGGTACGCCTCGGCGAGGGCCAGCTGGGCGCCGCGGTAGGGGTCGAGCTGGCAGTAGCGGCCGTTGGCGTCGGTGGAGATGACGAAGCCGAGGCCCGACTCCTCGTCGATTCGGATCATGCCGGCGTCGTCCGGAAAGGAGAGGGCGGTGTTGCCCATCACGTAGCGGTCGTACTGGTCGGTGATCCAGCTCGGGTCGGCCAGGTTGGGCGAGCCGAGCAGCGCGAGGAACTGCTCCTGCAGGGTGGCGGCATCCGTCGCCCGGGGCAGCGCCGACGCGCTGTCGGCCTGCAGGGCATCGATCCAGGTGGGGTAGGCCACCGGGCGGTCGTAGACCGGGCCGTCGACGGCGACGGTGCGCGGGTCGACGTTCACGATCTCTTCGCCGTGGAAGTCGATGATCAGGCGGCCGGAGTCGGTGACCTCGCCGAGCACGCTGGTCTCCACGTCCCACTTCTGAACCACCGCGAGGAATCCGGCGAGCTTCTCCGGCGTGACGACGGCCATCATACGTTCCTGGCTCTCGCTCATCAGGATCTCTTCGGCGGTCAACGAGGGGTCGCGCAGCAGCACCTTCTCCAGCTGGATGTACATGCCGCCGTCGCCGTTTGAGGCCAGCTCGCTGGTGGCGCAGGAGATGCCCGCGGCGCCCAGGTCCTGAATACCCTCGACGAGCTTCTCGCGGTACAGCTCGAGGCAGCACTCGATGAGCACCTTCTCGGCGAACGGGTCGCCCACCTGCACGGCGGGGCGCTTGGTCGGGCCGCCCTCAGAGAAGGTGTCCGAGGCCAGAATGGATGCGCCGCCGATGCCGTCGCCGCCGGTGCGGGCTCCGAAGAGCACCACCTTGTTGCCGGCGCCCGAGGCGTTGGCCAGGTGCAGGTCCTCGTGGCGGAGCACGCCAACGGAGAGCGCGTTGACCAGCGGGTTGCCCTGGTAGACGGAGTCGAACCAGGTCTCGCCGCCGATGTTGGGCAGGCCCAGGCAGTTGCCGTAGAACGAGATGCCGGAGACCACACCGTGCACGACGCGGGCGGTGTCAGGGTCGTTGATGTCACCGAAACGGAGGGCATCCATCACGGCCACCGGGCGGGCGCCCATCGAGATGATGTCGCGCACGATGCCGCCGACGCCGGTGGCAGCGCCCTGGAACGGCTCGATGTAGGAGGGGTGGTTGTGCGACTCGATCTTGAAGGTGACGGCCCAGCCCTCACCCACGTCGAGCACGCCGGCGTTCTCGCCCATGCCCACCATCAGGTTCTTCTTCATGGCGGGGGAGACCTTGTCGCCGAACTGGCGCAGGTACTTCTTCGAGCTCTTGTAGGAGCAGTGCTCGCTCCACATCACCGAGTACATGGCGAGCTCACCGCTCGTGGGGCGGCGGCCCAGGATGGTGCGAATCTCGGCGTACTCGCCGGGCGTCAACCCGAGGGCA
This sequence comes from Cryobacterium sp. PAMC25264, assembly GCF_019443325.1. NCBI lineage: Bacteria > Bacillati > Actinomycetota > Actinomycetes > Micrococcales > Microbacteriaceae > Cryobacterium > Cryobacterium sp. PAMC25264. The sequence goes on along the minus strand of NZ_CP080383.1, from coordinate 3,041,512 downwards.
GCGTACGGCTGCTCCTTCTCGGGAGTGTTGATCGCATTGGTCACGGTGTCAGCGACGCCGCGGGAGGATGTGTTGGAAACAGCGGTCACGAGTGGCGTTCTCCCAGAGATAGCGGATGCTTGACGCCGCAAGTCTACCCGGCGCCCCCGCCCCGCGGCGGCGGCGGGGGCGAGACACCAGGACGGGCTTCTTGCGACGCCCCTCGTGCCTCCGAGGATCGGCGCGATCGTGGAGCCCGACGAGGCGGGAGAGTAGGTTTGCGTCATGGAATCTGCGCGGGCGCGGTACCGGCGGCTCCTCGACACCGGGCGCAACACCGAGCGCCTCGAGTTCTTCAGCGATGCAGTTTTCGCCATAGCCATGACGCTGCTCGTGCTCGACATCCGGTTGCCCGAGACGTCGTCGGCCGACCTTGGTCCTGCTCTGGCGGCCCTCGCGCCGGAGTACTTGGCGTATGCGCTGAGCTTCGCGGTGATAGCGGTCAACTGGGCCGCGCATCATCGTAAGTTCCGCCTGATTGCCGGCTACGACCGCCGGCTCGTGCAGCTGAACCTCCTGCTCCTCTTGTTAGTGGCGTTCCTGCCATTTCCCACCTCGGTGCTCAGCGAGTACGGCGGCGAGACTCCGGCGGTGGTGCTCTACGCGGGCACGGTGGCCGCCATCAGCGGGGCCCAATGCCTGGTCTGGGCATCGGCCCGGGCATCGGGGCTGCTCGATCCCACCGTCGACCGGTCGATGTTCCTCTACGTGTTGCGCGCCATGCTCGTCACGGTGGTGGTCTTCGCCGCATCGATTCCCGTGGCCCTGCTCGGGGCACCGGATGCCGCCATGTACACCTGGATCATCGCCGCGCCGCTGAGCGTGGTGGCAGCTCGTTGGTTGCCGGAGCCGGCAGCTACCCACAGCTGAGATCGTCCCTGCAGGCGACCGCGCGCGCGACGCCTCCGCCAGCAAGACACTCGACTCAGAACAGCACGCCCGGGCCGAGACCCAATCCCAGGGTTCCGACCCCGGCGATCGCGAGCGCCAGAGCACCCAGAGTGCCGGCGAGCAGCAGCCAATCTGCCGCGCCGAGCGGCACGGGCCGCCACACCGTGCGTGCGCCCAGGCCGAGCCCGCGCGACTCCAGTGACTGGGACATCCGTTCGCCGCGCCGCAGGGACACCACGAGAAGGGTGAACGCGGCGCGCCCGAATTCGTGGATGCCGAACCGGGCGGCTCCGTTCTCCCGGACGGGCGCCCGCACTGACTGTGCCTGGCGGATGACCTGCCATTCCCGAGGCAGCTGCTGCAGCATCCGGTAGCCGGCCAGCACCGCGAAGGTCACCCGGGCGCTGAGCCGGGCATGCTGGTGCAGGCTGGTCATCAACGCGACCGGGTCGGTTGTGCCGATGAAGCCTATCGACAGGATGCCGATGGCCATCGTGCGGAGCGCCAGCGCCGAGCCCACCACCAGCCCCTCCACCGTGACGCGGATGGGCGGCAGATCGAGCAGCACCTCGCCGGGGCGGCTCAGGGCGTTGACGACGAGGATGCCCAGGGCGAACCCGACGAACGGCAGGTGGGCCAGGGTAAGGGTGCGGAGCGGGATCCGGGCGAAGCCGAGCACCGCCGCGAGGCCGAGTAGGTAGAGCAGGCCGGGGGTGACCGGGTCGAACACGAAGAGCAGTGCCAGCGAGACGATGAAGAGGATCGCCAGCTTCACTGTGGGGTTTCGCCGGGCCAGAGGCGACGGAGCCACCGCGCCGAGGGCGCTCGACGTTGTCACCGGGCACGCTCCCTCGCCACGGCCATACCGGTGATGCCGGGCACGTCTCCGATACCCGTGTCGCCCGTGGCGGGGCCCGTCGCACCGGTGATGCTCGGAGATTCCTCGGTCTCATCAGCTGATCCCGCGGTGTCCTCGCTCCCACTTCCATCTCCGCCGCTCGCGCGCACGCCGACCGTCGCATCGAGGGCGTCGAGAACCCGTCGCACCTGGGCGCCGGAGTCCAGCCGGGCGACGAGCCAGCGAAGCAGCGGCGGCACGGTGATCCCCGCCCGCGCGAGCAGGTCACCCTGGCGCAGCACTTCGACGACCGAACCGTCCGCGACGATCCGGCCATCCGCCACAACGAGCACCCGGTCGGCGAGGATCGCGACGGTGCGCAGGTCGTGGCTACAGACCAGGATGCCGCGCCCGTCCCGAGCCGCGCGCCGGAATGCCGCGATCGTGGCGATGGTCGACCGCCGGTCGAGGCCGAGCGTCGGCTCGTCGGCGAGCAGGCTGGGGCGCTCGTGCACGAGCATCGCGGCGAGGCTGACCGTGCGTTTCTGGCCGCCGGAGAGCCGGTAGGGGTTCCGGTCGGCCAGCGGGCCGAGACCATAAGCGGTGAGCACCCGGTCCACCCGCTCGCAACCGGCCGGCAGTCCCACGGCGATCTCCTCCCGCACCGTGCTGCCGAGAAACTGGTGCTCCGGATTCTGGAAAACCAGGCCAGGCCGAGCACCGGTCACGGTGCCGCCAGCCGGAGCCAGCAGGCCCGCGAGGGTGAGCAGCAGCGACGACTTGCCGGCGCCGTTGCGGCCGAGCACGGCCACGATCTCGCCCGCGCGCAGCTCGACGTTGACGCCGCGCACGAGCACCCGCCGCACCTCGGCGCGCCCGACGACCTCGGCTCGCCCGCCGCCCGAGCGCTGCGCGGCCCGTCGGAACGGCCACGGCCGGCGCCGCAGCGTTCGCGGGGCTGCATCCCGGCTCACCGCGAGGTCGTGGCCAGCCAACACGACGGGGCCGAAAACCTCGGGCGCACCGCACCCCTCGCCCGCCAGCGCCAGCAGCGCCCGTTGGACCTCCGGCGCGGCGAGTCCGCCGGAAAGGCCGAGTGCCGCCTGTAGTTCGATGTCGCCGGGCAGCCAGCAGCCGGCCCGGTGCAGATCGACCGCCGCCGTCGGCAGCACGGATGCGGTTGGACCGTCGTGCGTGATCCTGCCGTCGGAGCCGAGCACGATGCACCGCTCCGGCAGCCCGGCGACGCCCCGGCTGCCCGCGTACTCGTCCAGTCGGTGTTCTACCAGCAGCACCGCGACGGTGCCGGGCCGGGCTGCGGCGTCGATCGCCTCGCGAACCTGCCGCAGTCCGTCGGCATCCAGCATCGACGTCGGCTCATCGAGCACCAGAATGTCCGGCCGGCCAATCAGCGCTGCCGCGAGCGCCACGCGCTGGCTCTCTCCTCCCGACAGTGAGCCGGTCTGCCGGCCGCGCAAGGCGCCCGCGCCCACGACGGCGAGGGCGGAGTCGATCCGCGCGGAGATCTCCGGCGGTGCCACGGCGCGGTTCTCCAGAACGAAGGCGAGCTCATGTTCCACCCCCGGCAAGCACACGGCCGAGTCCGGGTCCTGCGGCAGCACACCGAGGTGCCGGGAGAGCTCCACCACCTCGGTGGCCAGGGTGTCCAGGCCCGCCACGGTGACCGACCCGGTGACCCGGGCGATCACCGAGTGCGGCACCACTGCGGCGATCGTGGCCAGCAGGGTGGACTTGCCGGCCCCGGACGGACCGAACAGCACCACGCGCTCCCCGGCGTTGATGGTGAAGGTAGCGCCGTGCAGCACGGCGCGGCCGTGACGGGGAAACGTGACGGTGACATCCTGGAAGGCGACGGCAGGCGCAGCGGCGGTGGGCATCTCAGTGTCAGACACGCGCCGCCTCGGCATTCAGCGCGCGGCCGATGGCGTAGTTGTCGACCACCCCCGTCTTGGCCAGCGCGTCCACAATCACCTTGGCGAGCAAACCGCCCAGGATGACGCCGGAGGCCAGTTGGATGCCCAACCGGAGGAAGAACAGGTCCTGGCCGAACCAACCGGAGCGGAAGGCGGAGAAGATGAACACGAATCCCGAACCGAACAGCCCGGACAGCGCGTAACTGCCCCAGCCGAACGACGAATACCGGCGCAGCGCGAAGGGCAGCTCGCTGCCGGCACCCTGGATCGCGGCGGCGACGAAGAGCATCGGCCCGACGGCCGAACCGAGGAACACGACCTCGATGACGGAGGCGATCACCTCGGCGATCACCCCGGCGAACCGGGTGCGCACGATGGCCACGGCGATGGGCGCCACGAGCAGCCAACCGCCCAGCAGTACGTGCTGTGCGAGGTCGCCGGCCGGTCCGAGCAGGATCGACAGCCCGGTCCACGCCTGCACGAGTGCCCAGTACAGGAAGCCGAAGACCACCCCGAGCACGACGATCAGCACGAGGTCCTTGAGAGTGAAGCGGTGAATAGGGCGGGTGGATGCGGCGGCGGGGGTGGTGGTGGTGGTGGTGGTGGGTGCAGCAGACATGGTGGTGTCCTTCATGAAAGAGGGAAAGCGAGGGCGGCCAGGAACTGGCCGGGGAATGCACACGGAGGCGTGCGGGAACGGCCACGGTGGCCGAACAGGTAGGCGGAGCCCGACGTGCCGAGCCGAGGGGTGAGGTCCGCGGGGTGCTCTGCCGCCAGGTCAGACGGCGCCCGGCGGGGGCCTGGTCAGCGCGCGGAGGGGCTGTTGATCGACAGCGTGAGGTGACTGGTGACGTGCTGCACGCTCTGCCCCACGAGGATCCAGCCGGCCGCGGCCGTCTGCAGCACGGTGGCAAGGTCGCCCTGCAGGCGCGTTACGAAGTGCTCGGAGGCGACGAAGCTGCCGTTCGCCTTGGCGAAGTCGATCGCCGCATAGATGTCGCGCATGTGGTCGGGCTGCACTCCGGGGCGGCCGCCGTCATCGAGCGGGTACAGCGCCCACTCGCCCGCGGCGGCAATGCCCACGGGAGTCACCGCGGGGATCTCGCTTCGCAGCGGCCCGGCGCCGCCGGGCAGGGCGCAGACGACCTCGCCGGGGCATCCGCGGGAGAAGTGCACGGTGGCGGTCACATGGTGGCCGCTCCGCGCGGCCGCGCCGATGAGGCCGGTGAGGTAGCGCAGGATGTCGGCCTCGGCGCCGCCGACGAAGGTGCTCACGACACCGGTGTCCACGGTGAGGCCGGCGGTGTCGGTGCTCCGGAGGGCGTCCAGGATGATCTCGGCGTAGCGGTCGCTCATCACGGCGAGCGTGATGCGGGCACCCACGCCGAATTCGAGCGGCGTGAAAGCCGCCGGCGCCGGGTCGGGCAGGGTGGGGGTGGGATGTGGCATGTCGCGCCTTCTGTCGGTGAACAGGGCACGGGATGGTGTTGAGTGCGTTCTCCCTGCGCTGGCATGATCCAGATCAGGTTCAACGGTCGAAGCTTAGGAAGCTTCCTCTCAGCCCGGCTTACCGGACTCCCGTGTACAGCACCGACCATACACGGTCGCGACGCTCGCGCGTCCAGCGCGGGCCCCCGCTGAGCGACGGACGCGGTAGCGGTGACCCAGTGCGGCGAGGTCAGGCGCCGCCGCCGGGCGGGCCCATCACGAGCAGTGTCGTGAACACGGCGACCAGGCCGACCACCAGAACGGACGCCAGCAGCACCGGCCGGGCGAGCCCGACTCGGAGCAGCCGGCTCACCACGGTGTGGTCGCGGGGGTCGTCCGTGGCCTCCCGGCGCCAGCCGCCGCCCAGCAGGTTGCGGCGCTCGAGCCAGCGGTCGAAGGGGATCGTGGCGTAGGGCACCACGGCCGTGGACACGGCGAGGAGCATCAGCCGGGGTCGCCAGTGCTGGTTGACGCCCACGAGCACCGCGGTGATCCCGTATGCCAGGAACACCAGCCCGTGCACAAACCCGCCCACCCGCACGGCACCGTCGCCGAACTCGCCCGGCGCGAACACGTACTTGAGCAGCATCGCGGTGATCAGGATCGTCCAGGTGATCGCCTCGGCGATCGAGAGGATGCGGTACAGCAGACGGGGTGACACGGCAACTCCTGGGCGTGGTCGGCGGGCAGGTCAACTTCCAGCCTGTCAGGCCCGCCTGGGCGGAGCATCCGTCGAAGGATGGAACCCGCTCGCCCTCAAAAAAGGACAAAGTGGTCAAAAAAGGATGCGATGGCTTGGATCGTCCTATTTTGGGACCGAAGTCCTTCCAACGTGCACCCTGCTACGCGTTGACCAGCGCCCGCTCGATCACCGAGGTGAAGAACGCGAGACCGTCGACGCCGCTGCGCATGGCCACAGCGGTGTCGGGGCCGAAGCCGGGCTCCACGGCGTGCTCGGGGTGCGGCATCAGGCCCACGACATTGCCGCGGGCATTGGTGACACCGGCGATGTCGTTGAGCGAACCGTTCGGATTCACGTCGAGGTAGCGGGCGATGACACGATTCTCACCCTCGAGGCGGGCCAGAGTGTCGGTCGAGGCGATGAAGCCGCCCTCACCGTTCTTCAGCGGGATGGTGATCTCCTGCTTGTCGGTGAAACCGTTCGTCCAGTCCGTCGAGTTGTTCTCGATGCGCAGGCGCTGGTCGCGGCAGATGAACGCGCCGGCCTCGTTGCGAATCAGCCCACCCGGAAGCAGGTGCGCCTCGGTGAGCATTTGGAAGCCGTTGCAGATGCCGAGCACGGGCATCCCCTTGTTGGCGGCGTCGATGACCTCGGCCATGATCGGCGAGAGGCTCGCGATGGCGCCGCAGCGCAGGTAGTCGCCGTAGCTGAAGCCGCCGGGCAGCACGATGGCGTCTACGCCGTGCAGGTCGTGCTCGCCGTGCCAGAGGGCAACGGGGTCGGCGCCGGCCAGGCGGATGGCGCGCTGGGCGTCGCGGTCGTCGAGCGACCCCGGGAAGGTGACGACGCCGATGCGCATCAGTGCGTTTCCCCGGCGGCAGCTTCGAGCACGAAGATGCCGGTGACATCCTCGATCACGGAGTTGGAGAGCACGGTGTCGGCGAGCTCCTGCACTTCGGCGAGGAGCGCGGCGTCCGCGGGGCCCTCGACGGTGAGCTCGAATCGCTTGCCGACGCGCACGCCGGTGAACTCGGTCTTGCCCAGGCGGCGGAGGGCGCCGGCGACGGCCTTGCCCTGGGGATCGAGCAGTTCTGCCTTGGGCATAACTTCTACGACGATGGTTGGCATGGCTCACTCCGTAAGACGTCGGGGGCGGATGCGTCGATTCTACAGGCCCGCAGCCGGGGCGAGTCCGGCCTGGCCGAGCAGGATGCCGCGCAGCACGTCGCGCACGGCCGCGACGCCCTCGTAGGTCTCCACGAAGCTCGTGCTCAGCGGAGACAGCCCGATGCGGAGGCCCTCCGGCGCGCGGAAGTCGGGGATCACGTCGTGCTCCCAGAGGATCCGGGTGACCTGGCGCATGGCCGGGTGGTCCACGGTGATGTGGCCGCCGCGATGGGTGTGTTCGCGGGGGGAGGCCACGGTGACGCCGAGCGGCACCAGCCAGGCATCCACCAGCTCGAGCGCGAACTCGGTCAGCGCCACCGACTTGGCCCGCACCGCATCGATGCCCACCTCGTCGATCATGGCGATGGTGTCCTGCATGGCGAGCATCCCCACGATCGCCGGGGTGCCGCTCATGAAGCGGCGGATGCCCGTGGCCGGCACGTACTCCGGCCCCATCGCGAAGACGTCGGCGGCGCCCATCCACCCCTGGATCGGCTGGGACAGATCGGGCTGCAGCTCGGCGCGCACATAGCCGTACGCGGGGGCGCCTGGACCGCCGTTGAGGTACTTGTAACTGCAGCCGACGGCCAGGTCGACGCCGTCGAGGTCGAGGTTCACCGGCACGGAGCCGGCCGAGTGGCAGAGGTCCCAGAGCACGAGCGCGCCGGCCTCGTGCACGGCGGCGGTGATCGCGGGCACGTCGGCGAGGAACCCGGAGCGATAGGCCACGTGGCTGAGCACCACGAGCGCGGTCTGCGGGCCCACGACGGCGCGCACCTGGTCTACGGTGACGCCGCCGGTGGTGCTCGACTCGATCCAGCGCAGGGTGAGGCCGCGTTCGGCTGCGATGCCGGCCAGCACGTAGCGGTCGGTGGGGAAGTTGTCGGTGTCGAGCACGATCTCGCTGCGGGCCGGCAACGAGTCCACGGCCGCGCGGGCGAGCTTGTACAGGGTGACGGTGGTGGAGTCGCCGATGTACACCTGGCCGGGGGCGGCGCCGAGCGCAGCCCGGCCGAGGGCGTCGCCGATGGTGAGCGGCAGCTCCATCCATTCGTCGTCCCAGCCGCGAATCAGCCGGGTTCCCCAGGCGTTGCCGAGGAACTCGGTGATGCGCTCAACGCTGGCGATGGTGGGGCGGCCGAGGGAATTGCCGTCGAGGTAGGCCACCGGGTTCGCCGGGCGGATGCGCCGGCCACGCCGGCCGCTCTGTCGTCGAGCCCCACGAACCGGCGGCGGTAGTGTCCGAGGCCGTCGATGCGGTCCATCCGGCGGGCGAAGGCGAGATGGGCGTCGAGGCCCTCGGTCACGCTGCTGTCGTGCTGGGTCATGAGTGGTGGTCCTCGAGGTCGGGCCGGGCGAGTGAGCGGGTGGACACTGAGCGAGCGGGAACTGAACCAGCGGCCACTGAGCGAGCGCCGAGCAGCCAGTCGATGAATCCGGCTAGCTCGTGCGGGTCGGTGGGGCGGCCGCCGGGTATAACGGTAACCCGGTGCCCGGTTGCGTCCGGGCCGGCGGCGCGGTGAGCCGGGGTGCGGCTCGGGAAGTCGGCCGTGAGCGCGGCGAGCACTTCGTCGGGTGTGAGGCCGCAGGCCAGCAGCGCTTCGATCTCGCGCCGGTTCAGCCCCACCGGCAGCGGGCCGTTGCCCAGGTCGGTGCCGTAGAGCACCCGGCCGCCCGCGGCGTGGAACCGGGCCAGGTTGTCGCTCGCCACCTCGAACGCACTGGTCGGGTCGCCCCAGCCGTGGATGTCCAGGGTGCTGATCCAGGTCATCCGGCCGGCCATGGCGGTGAGCAGCTTCTCCGGCAGGGCCTCGCTGAACGGCGTGTGCGCGAGGAGGTCGACGCCGGCGTCGAACGCGGCGGATGCCTGGCCGGCGCCCTCGGTGTGGGCGGCGACGGGCAGCATCCGTTCGTGCGCGGCGGCCACGATCGCCGCGAGGGTGTCGGCGGTGAGCACCGGCCCGGCGGCGGAGTTGAGGGTGACCTTGATCACGGATGCGCCGGCGGCGGCCTGCCGGGCCACGGCCGCGGCGGCGTCGGCCGGGCCGACGACCGGGCAGGAGCTGCCCGTGGGCGCCCAGGCCTGCCTGCTCGGGTATCCGCCGGGGGCGCCGAGGAACTGCCCGGCAAAGCGCGCCTCGGGCCCGGCGTCGGCAGCGCGGCCGGCGTCGCCGGCCGAGCCGGGCGTCCAGCCGCCGAGGTCGAGCACCCGGGAGATGCCGCCGGCGGCCAGCCCGGCCGGGTCGATCAACGCCAGATGAACGTGGGCGTCGAGGAACCCGGGCAGCTGCACCGTCACGGGCCCGCCTCGGTGCGCACGGCGAACAGCTCGGGGAAGAAGGTGAGTTCGAGCGCCTTCTGCAGGAATGAGGCTCCGCTTGATCCGCCGGTGCCGGGCTTCATGCCGATGATGCGCTGCACGGTCTTGAGGTGTCGGAAGCGCCAGAGTTGGAAGTTGTCCTCGAGGTCGACGAGTTCCTCGCAGGCCTCGTACACGTTCCAGTTGTCGGTGTGGTTCTCGTATATTCCACGGAAGGTATGCACCAGTTCGGGGTGCAGCACCCAGGCTTCGGTGACGTCGCGGTCGAGTACTGTGGCCGGCACGTCGAAGCCCTGGCGGTGCAGGTAGCGCAGGAACTCGTCGTAGATGCTCGGCGCCTCGTACACCTCGGTGAGCAGGGCGTGGGCCGCGGCATCGGCGGCGAACAGCTCGAGCATGCGCGGATGCTTGTTGCCGAGCACGAACTCCACCGCACGGTACTGGTAGGACTGGAAGCCCGAGGAGCTGCCGAGGAAGTCCCGGAACTGGGCGTACTCGGTGGGCGTCAGCGTCGCGAGCACCGACCACTGTTCGGTGAGCGTGCGCTGGATGTGCTTGACCCGGGCGATGCCCTTCAGCGCCGGCGGTAGCCTGTCGTTGCGCAGATTCTCCGCGGCCGCGCGCAGCTCGTGCAGCACGAGCTTGAGCCAGAGCTCGGTGGTCTGGTGCTGGATGATGAAGAGCAGCTCGTCGTGGTGCTCCGGGGTGCTCACGGGCTTCTGTGCCGCGAGCAGGGTGTCGAGGTCGAGGTAGCCGCCGTAGCTCATCCGCTCCCGGAAATCGGTGACGATCTCCGCCTCGAAGTCGCGGGTGTTGTTCTCGACTGACACAGTGTCCTTCCTGCCGGGAGCTCGTCGCGCCGCGGCTGTCCCTGAATTGTGTCTGTTCGGCACGGCAGGGTGCAACACGAGGTGTGCGGCCGACACGCCAGGGTGTGGCGAGGCATCCGCCCGCCCTGACCGGCGAGGAGGGGTCCCTCCGAGGCCTCGGAGGAAGGGGATCTAGAATCAAGCCCATGACTACCTCTGCCCGGCCCCCGCAGGACGCGTCCCAGCCGCGGCGCCGTGACGCCAGGCAGAACCGCGAACGCCTCATTGACGAGGCGCGCAGACTCATCGCCGAAGATGGGGTCGACGCCTCACTCGAGGAAATCGCCCGCCGCGCCGACGTGGGCGTGGCCACCCTGTACCGCAATTTCCCCACCCGCGACGACCTGGTGCGGGCGCTTTACGACATCGCTCTGGCCGAGCTGTTCGCCGTGCGCGAGGAGATCGCCGCGGCCGCCACGGCGTGGGCCGGGGTGGTGCTCTACACCGAGCGCCTCGCCGAATGGCTTGTCGCCGACCCGTCGCTGCCGCCCATCCTCAAGCGGATGGCCACCATCGATCCCACGGCCCGGCCGTCGGTGGAGTTCGAGGGTTTCATCGCGTCGCTGGTGGCGCAGGCGAAGAAGGACGGCGACCTGCGCCCCGACGTCGACTCGATGGACCTGGCCGTGCTGGTCACCATGATCGGATCCCTCGGCACCCTCGGCGGTGGTTACACCGGCCAGTGGCGCCGGCAGCTCTCCCTCGTGCTCGACGGTCTGCGCATGCCGGAGAAGCCCCGGCCCAAGCTGCCCGGGCGTCCCCTGAGTGTCAAGGAGTTCCAGGCCACCGTGCACGGACTCACCCGGCGTGCCACGCGCGCCGCCCGCGGTTCCCGCGCGGCCCACTGACCCGCTTACGCAAGCACGGTCGCCACCGGAAAAAGGACAAAGTGCGCAAAAAAGGACGCAAGAGCTGAAACGGTCCTTTTTTCAGGACTATCTCCTTTTTTGCGGCTGCGGCTGCGGCTGCGGCTACCCTGCGGCCAATAACCCGAACAGCTCGCGGTACCGGGCCGCGGTCTGCTCCACGATCTCGGCGGGCAGCACGGGCGGGGTTCCGGTCTGGTCCCAGTGGGCGGAGAGCCAGTCGCGCACGATCTGCTTGTCGAAGCTGGCCATCCGCTCGGCCGGGGTGACGCCGGCAAGCCACTGGGCGGCGTCCCAGTACCGGCTGGAGTCGCTCGTGAGCACTTCGTCACCCAGAGTGAGCACCCCGGTGGCGCGGTCGGCGCCGAACTCGAACTTGGTGTCGGCCAGGATCACGCCGGCTGCTTCCGCGATCGCTGATGCGCGGCGAAAGATCTCGAGCGATGCGTCGCGCAGGGCGGTGGCCACGTCGGCTCCCACGAGCTCCACGGTGCGCTCGAACGAGATGTTCTCGTCGTGCTCGCCCATCGGGGCCTTCCAGGCCGGGGTGTAGATCGGTTCGGGCAGCCGGTCGCCGTTCTGCAACCCGTCCGGCAGCGGGATGCCGCAGACGGTGCGGCTGGCCACGTACTCGAGCCAGCCCGAACCGGTGAGGTAGCCGCGCACGACGCACTCGATCGGGTACATGTCCAGGGTCTTGCAGAGCATCGCCCGGCCGGCCACGGCGGCGGGGATCAGGCTCGACGCATCCACTCGGTGGTCGGGCACGAGGTGATTGGGCACGCCGTCGAGCTGGTCGAACCACCACAGGCTGAGCGTGGTGAGCAGCTCGCCCTTGCCCGGGATGCCGGGTTCGAGGACGTGGTCGAACGCGCTCACCCGGTCGCTGGCCACGACGAGCACCCGGTCGGCGGTCGCCAAATCGGTGGCGTCCGCGGGAACGTAGAGGTCGCGCACCTTGCCCGAGTACACGTGCCGCCAGCCGTCAAGCTGCAGCGTCTCCGGGGCGAACTCTGTGGAGCCAGAAGTGGCGCCGGCGGTCGAGCCCGGAGCGGAGGCGAGGTTCTTGTCGTCGAAAGTCACGCCCTCATTCTCTCGCATCCCCGCGAGACCACGTCCGCGAACTGTGAGCTAAGCACCTCCCGAGCGCGAAAAGTGGGGCTTTACTCACAGTTCGCGAGGGGCAGGCGGGCTAGTTGGCGACCTTGGCGGCGATGTCGCCGCGGAGCTGGGAGCCCTCGAGGCCGATCAGTGACACGGCCTCGTAGGCGCGGGCGCGGGCCTCGGTGAAGTCGCTCCCCACCGCGACGACGCTGAGCACGCGGCCGCCGGTGGCGATCAGGTCCCGGCCCGAGAGCTCGGTCGCGGCGTGCGCGATGGTCACCCCGGGCACCCGGGCCGCGTCGGCGAGTCCGGTGAGGGGGCGGCCGGTCACCGGGGTCTCCGGGTAGTTCTCGCTGGCGATCACCACGGTCACGGCGGCGTCGGCGGAGAACTCCGGCCGGGGCAGCCCGGCCAGTTCGCCGGTCGAGGCGGCCAGCAGCAGCCCCGAGAGCGGTGTGACCAGACGCGGCAGCACGACCTGCGTCTCGGGGTCGCCGAACCGTGCGTTGAATTCGATCACGCGGATGCCGGCATCCGTGAGAATCAAACCGCAGTAGAGCAGCCCGATGAACGGGGTGTCTTCGCCGGCCAGCTGGCGCACGGTGGGCAGGGCGATGGTCTCGATGACCTCGTCCACGAAGGCGGTTTCGCTGCCGAACCGGGCGTCGAGCCAGGGAAGCGGCGAGTAGGCGCCCATGCCGCCGGTGTTGGGGCCCTCGTCGTTGTCGGCGAGACGCTTGTAGTCCTGGGCGGGGGAGAGCGGCAGCACGGTGTGGCCGTCGCTGAGGAGGAACAACGAGACCTCCTGGCCGGCGAGGAATTCCTCGATCAGGACGGCGCCGTGCTGCAGCCAGCGCACGGCGTGGGCGAGGGCGTCGTCACGGTCGGTGGTGACGAGCACGCCCTTGCCGGCGGCCAAGCCATCGGCCTTCACCACGTAGGGGGCGCCGTACTCGTCCAAGGCGCCCTGCGCCTCGGCGAGGTTGCCGGCCCGCACGGCGCGGCCGGTGGGCACGCCGGCGTCGTCCATGATGCGCTTGGCGAAGGTCTTGCTGCCCTCGAGCGCAGCGGCGGCCTGGCCCGGGCCGAAGACCGGGATTCCGCGGGTGCGCAGGGCATCGGCGACGCCGGCCACCAGGGGAGCCTCGGGGCCCACCACCACGAGGTCGATGTTGTGCTCCTGGGCGAAGTTGGTCACCACGTCGGAGTCGGTGGGGTCGAGCTCGACCACGGGCACGTCCGCGGCGATGCCGGCATTGCCGGGCGCGGCGATCACGTAGGGCCGCGGCTCCTCCCGCAGGAGGGCAGTGACGATGGCGTGCTCGCGGGCGCCGGAACCGAGGACCAGTATTCTCACCGGATCAGGCTACCCGGCCCGCACACCCGCGCGCATCCACCGCTGACTCCTGGCGTCACGGCTTGGCCCTCCCGCGCCCACCCGCCGCCGACTCCTGGCGTCACGGTCGGTCGCCCTCGCGCGCATCCACCCACGACCCGGGGAGTCACAGCCAGGCCCGTGAGGAGGCAGACTGGGTGCATGGCACGCGCGCGAATCGATGACGGACTAGGCAGAACGGCCGTGAAGGCCTACCTGGCCGACGAGGCCGGCGCGAGCCGCGACACCAAGGCGCTCGCCGTGCGGTACACCCTGCAGCTGCTCGCCGAACAGGCCGAGGGCAACACCGTGGAGGTGCGGGTGCCGCCGTTCGGCGCCACCCAGTGCATCGCCGGCCCCCGGCACACGCGCGGCACCCCGCCCAATGTGGTCGAAACGGATGTCGCCACCTGGCTGGCGCTGGCCAGCGGCGCCCTGGTCTGGGTCGACGGCATCGCCTCCGGACGTATCCACGCCTCCGGAGCGCGCGCCGACCTCGCCGCCGAGCTCCCCCTCTTCCCCTAGGAGACTGCTGATTTAGATGGCTGCGGTGGGCCCGGCGAGTCGGGGGCCCGTTTTTTGAGTCGGGTGTGGTCGTGTTTGGGCTGCTTGCGGGATCGATTCGGTGTCGCGAGTCTGGCCAGTAGAAGGTGGTCGTCGGGGTCGGTGTGAGGGCTGGGGTGTCTGCCCTGCCTGGGGTCTTCAGCCAAGTGCCCAAACCCCGTTCTGGCTGGTGAGGCCAAGGCTCAGGAGTCGTTTCAGGTTGATCGCGGCGGCGCGGTTGTTCCACCAGGCGTGGTTCTTCACGACGCCGCGGTAAGGGACTCGTCTCGCGCCGCGAGTCATCCATGCGATCGAGCGTTCAACCATCGGCCGGTGCTGCCGGTAGACGGCTTGAAAGTCAGGGTCCAGCGCGCGTGCGCGGTGCTCGCGTTGGATCTGCTGCTGCGGATGCAAAACCATTTTGCGACCGTCGACGGCGCTCGTGCACTGGGCTCGGAGCGGGCAGCTCGCGCAAACGGCGCCAAATGTGACATTACGTTTCACGGTGATCGGTCGGGTGTTCCCCGCAGGACACGTCACCGTGCGCTTAGCTTCGTCGATGCTGAAGTCATCGATTGTGAATCCGCCCGGAACCGCCCGACTCAACGGCATCGGTTTGATGATCGGAACATGCCCGGCCGCGGTGACCTCGGCGAGGAGGTCCCCGCTGCCGTAGGCAGAATCACCGAGGACCTCGACCGTGTCCGAGCCGATGCTCGTGTCAGCGGCCACCAGGGCCGCGCCGCGGGCCGCGTCACTGTTCTTGGGCCCGGACGCTTTCGTCAACACGGCCGCGGTCACCAGACCCGTATCGGGCTCGATCGCGATGTGGGCTTTGAAACCGTCTTGCTTCTTCTCCCGGCTCTTGTGCGCGTGGCGGGCGTCCGGGTCAACGGTCGAGATCACCCGGTCCGGCGCGACCTTCCGCGCGATCCGCCACCGCCCATCCGAGCCATCGGACCCCTCAGCCGGCTCGACGTCCTGGCCCGCGACGAGGGCGAGCAACGCGACCGTCTCCTGCTGCGAGTCGGTCAATGACGTCGTGTCGATTGCCGCAAGCAACGCCAGGGCGTCGGTCACGAGGCGGGAAACGAGTTCGTCCCTGGCCGCCTTGTCGTCCCAGGCGATGTCGGGCTTGCCGGGCTTCTCGTAGTCATGGCCGGGCAGGCCGGCCACGATCATGTCGGCGCCGGGGATCTCCCGACCGACCCGGCGGATCTGCGCGACCAACTGCGTCACCGTGTCCTGGCGGGCGACCGCGTCATCCAAAATCGTGGAGTCCAACGCCCGCCGCTTCCGACCCGACAACGCCCCAGAACCGGCAATAACCTCGGCGACGGCGTCGAAAATTCGGTGCGGGCGGGTGCTTGCCGCGAGGCGGCGTCGCCAATACGTCAACACCGTCGGGTGGAACGATGTTTCCGTCAACCCGAACCCGCAGGCCGCTTTCCACCGCAGATCAAACGTGACGGCTTCCGCGGTTTCCCGGTCCGATAACGAGTGCAGGGTCTGCAGCACCATCACCGATGCGATCACGTCCGCGGGCGTCGAGGGCCGGCCACGACCCGACGGAAACAGGTCCGCGAACGCGTCATCCGGGAACAACTCGTGCCGGTGCTCAGCGAGAAAAGCGAACACCGACCCCGCCGGCAACATGTGCCCAGCGAACACACCGACATCCAACAACTGACGCTGACCATCATCACGACCCTGCATGAATCAAGTCTTAAACACCTCCGCCGAAACCAACAAAGGCGCGCCTTAAACGCCCCGATAAATCAGCAGTCTCCTAGCCCTCGCGGCCGTTTCCCGCTTCTGTTCCTCGTGCGGACAATTGCACCCGGCATGCCGGGTGCAATTGTCCTCATTCCCTCTGCGTCAATCTGGTTGTGAGTCAGTTCACGATCAGTAGGAGGCAAAGGAAATGTCTATATCTCCAGGGTTTACCGCGGTGGAGATCCGCGCGTTTGTTCATGAGTACGACGGGTTGGCGTATGGGCGGAAACGTCCGTGGCTGGAGGAGCAGGGCTTGTCACGAAATGTGTTGGCTCGGTGGCGGGACACGGTGTACGCGGGCGATCTCGATCGTGGGTTGATTCCGCGAGAGGGTAGTTCCATGACTATTCCACCGGGTAAGCGCAGTGCGCTGGAGAAGACGCGTGCGGCTGAGCAGGCCAGGCACGAGGCTGAAGTTGCTGAGTTGATCGCGCGGGTGCGTGAGTTGGAGGGCAGCAACAACGCGTTGGGAAAAGCTATCGGGCTCTTGCACTCGCTGAGCGAGGAAGAGCCCGCAGATACCCCGACGACGCCCGATCGGCCCAATTCCTGACCCAGGAGAACGAGCTCGTGGCCGAGCTGACACGCACGACGGGCTCGCAACGCCGCGCGTTGGCGATGGCTGGCGTCGGCCGTTCGACGTGGCAGTACCGGCTCAGGCCTCGCGCCCGGGTGCCTGAGCCGGTGCTGCAGCAGGACCGCGCCTATCTGTCTCGCATCCCCTCAACCGATCGGGCGACGATCGCCGCGAAGATCACCACGGGCTGGAAGGCCGGGCATTCGGTTGATCACACGTTCGCGTCGACTTGGGACGACGGCGTGATGCTCGCCGGGCGCCGGTCGTGGTGGCGCATCGCTGCCGATATCGAGGACCAGAGCGCCCGCCCACTCGTTCCCACCAGGCGCGGATCGCGAACGCCCCGGGACACGCCCGTGCTGATCGCGACCGGGCCGAACCAGGTGTGGTCGTGGGACATCACCGACCTGCGCTGCCCGTGGCGGGGCAAAGCGTTCAAGGCGTACTCGATCATCGACATCTACTCCCGCAAAATCATGGGCTCCCGCGTCGAAGACCGCGAGAACGACGACTTCGCGGTGGACATGTTCAAGACCGCGTTCCAGCACCATGGCAGCCCCGAGTTCGTCCACGCCGACAACGGCTCCGCGATGCGCTCGAACAAACTCGCCAATCTCCTCGTAACGCACAAAGTCGCCAAGACACACAACCGGCCCTACGTCTCGAACGACAACCCGTTCTCCGAGTCCGAGTTCCGCACCATGAAATACCGGCCCAACTACCCCGGCACCTTCGAAACCCTCCAAGCCGCACGTGACCACCTTGCGGACTACGTGCCCTGGTACAACACGAACCACAGACACTCCGGCATCGCGTTGTTCTCACCCCAGCAGGTCCACGACGGCACCTGGCGACACGTTCACCGCATCCGTGACCGCGCCCTGCAGCGCTACCACCGGCAGCACCCAGAACGATTCCGCGCCCGGCCGACAACACCCGCACCCGCCGGCACCGTCGGAATCAACATCCCAAAGAAACCGTCAATATCTAACCCAAGTGACTCCACACAGCTTGACATCGCGCGATTGGCAACAGTTGCGATCGGGCAGTGCCTCAACGGCGGATGGCCGGGCCTCAGCCGAGGATCGCGGCGACCTCGGCCAGCGTGGGCATTGAGCTCGTGGCGCCGTGCCGGGTCACCGAGATCGACGATGCGACGGTGGCCCACCGCACGGCGTCGACCATCCGCTCTTCGGAAATGTCGGAGGCAGACTGCTGGTTCGGCAGCCAGAAAGCGGTGAGCCGGGCCACCAGTGCTCCCACGAAGGTGTCGCCGGCCGCAGTGGTATCAACGGCCCGGACCGGGCGGGCGGGCGCCAGGCCCACCGCGGTCCCGTCATAGGCGACAACGCAGCCCTCGACGCCGAGAGTCACGATCGCCCAGGTCTTGTCGGCGCTGAGCAGCTCGGCGGCCCGCACCGGGTCGCTCTCGCCGGTGAGCTCGGCGGCCTCGATCTGGTTGGGCACCACCAGGTCGACAGAGGCCAGAAACCTCGCGGGCAGCGGCACCACCGGTGCCGGGGTGAGCACCGTGAAGACGCCGTGGGCCCGGGCCACCGCGATGCCCGCCGCGAGCGCGCCGACGGGCAGCTCGCACTGCATGACCAGGAACGCGGACTGCCGGATGATCTCCTCCTGGTCGGCGGTGAGCGCCGTCACGGTGGCGTTGGCGCCGGAGACCACGACGATCGAGTTCTCGCCGGAGTCGACGACGGCGATGTGCGCGGTGCCCGTGGGCTCCCCGGCCTCGGCCAGGCCCGCCGCACCGATTCCCTCCGCTGCGACGAGGTCGCGCAGTTCGCGCCCATAGGTGTCCGCGCCCACCGCCCCGAGAAAGTCAACGGTTCCGCCCTGCCTGGCCGCGGCGACGGCCTGGTTGAGTCCCTTGCCGCCGGGCACCGTGTCGTACCCGCTGCCGAAGATTGTCTCCCCCGGCTGGGGCAGCCGCGGTTGCCGCACAACGAGGTCCATATTGGCGCTGCCGAGCACGGCGATCCGGGTGGTCTTGCTCACATCGTTCACCCGCCCAGTCTGGCGGATGCGGCGCCGCACCGCCCAAGGCGACGGTTGCGCACTTCGTGGGTCGCGCGCCGCAGCGCGGGAGGCCCGCCTCCAGCGAAACGGCGCCGACCCCGCGGTTCGCACCGAGCGCACCTGGCGGGCCGGGCCGCATCCGCCGCCGTCGTGCGACAATAGAACCGTGAGCTCTGCAGATCAGCACGGTGACGCCGAGTCGCTACAGGCCGGCAATGTTTCGCCAGCCGCGGAGACGCCCAGCGTCCCGGCCGGCCCCGCCGCAACCCCGGTGCCCGTCGAACCTACCGAGACCGTCGTCTCGGAGGAGACCCTCGTGGTGCGCCGGTCGCCCCGCTACATCAGCTTCATGATCGTCGGCGCCGTCGCCGGTGCCGTCCTGGCGTTGCTGCTCACGGTGATCTTCCCGCAGAACGCCGAATTCGACCCGGCGCAGGTGTTCGGTTTCCTGCTGCTCGCCGGCGTCGCGGTCGGGGTGGCGCTCAGCTGCCTGGTCGCGATCGTGCTCGAGAGGTTTGTGGGACGCTCGGTGACCACCGTCGTCGCGGATAGACTTGACGCGAACTTAACACACGCCTTCGAGAAAGCGGATCCTGGATCCGACCCCCAACCTTCCAACGAGAATTCCTAGTAAAGGGGCTGCGGCTTGGCCGGTGGCGACGGACGACTGAATCACGATCTTCTTCCTGGCGAGAAGGGCCCGCAGGATGCCTGCGGAGTCTTCGGCGTGTGGGCTCCCGGTGAAGAGGTAGCCAAGCTCAGCTACTTCGGGCTCTACGCCCTCCAGCACCGCGGCCAGGAATCGGCGGGCATCGCCACGAGCGACGGCTCGAAGATCCTCATCTACAAGGACATGGGCCTGGTTTCCCAGGTCTTCAATGAGGCCTCGCTGAGCACCCTGCTCGGCCACCTTGCGGTGGGTCACACCCGCTACTCCACCACCGGCTCGTCGAGCTGGCAGAACGCGCAGCCCACCCTCGGCCGCACCGCAGGCGGCACCGTCGCGCTCGGCCACAACGGCAACCTCACCAACACCGCCGAACTGCTCGAGCTCGTGCGCGAGCGCTATCCCAAGGTCGACGGCGAACTCGCCCGTGGCAACACGACCGACACGGCCGTTATCACCGCGCTGCTCACCGGCGACCTCGACCACACCCTCGAAGCCACCGCCATGGAGGTGCTCCCGCGTCTACGCGGCGCCTTCTGCCTGGTCTTCATGGACGAAACCACCCTCTACGCCGCCCGCGACCCGCAGGGCGTGCGCCCGCTGGTACTCGGCCGGCTCGAGCGCGGCTGGGTCGTCGCCTCCGAGACCGCCGCCCTCGACATCGTCGGCGCCAGCTTCGTGCGCGAGGTCGAACCCGGCGAGCTCATCACCATCGACGAGAACGGCCTGCGCACCCAGCGTTTCGCCGAGGTGAAGCGCGCCGGATGCGTGTTCGAATACGTCTACCTCGCCCGGCCCGACACCACCATCGCCGGCCGTGGTGTGCACGAGGCCCGCGTCGAGATGGGCCGCCAGCTTGCTGCGGAGTACCCCGTCGAAGCGGACCTCGTCATCCCCACCCCCGAGTCCGGCACTCCCGCGGCGATCGGCTACGCGCAGGCATCCGGCATCCCGTTCGGTCAGGGCCTGGTGAAGAACACCTACGTGGGCCGCACCTTCATTCAGCCCTCCGAGACCATCCGGCAGCGCGGCATCAAGCTCAAGCTCAATCCGCTCAAAGAGGTCATCAAGGGCAAGCGGCTGATCGTCGTCGACGACTCCATCGTGCGCGGCAACACCCAGCGCGCCCTCGTCAGTATGCTCCGCGAGGCCGGCGCCGCCGAGGTGCACGTGCGCATCTCCAGCCCGCCGATCACCTGGCCCTGCTTCTACGGCATCGACTTCGCCTCCCGCGCAGAGCTGATCGCCACCGGCCTCGGTGTCGACGAGGTGCGCCAGGCCATCGGTGCCGACTCTCTGGGCTACCTCTCCGAGGACGGCATGATCGCCTCCACCGAGCAGCCTCGGGAGAGCCTGTGCACGGCCTGCTTCACCGGCGTGTACCCGATCAAGCTACCCGAGCAGCAGCACCTGGGTAAGAACCTACTCGAGCGCGACTTTTCCTCCAACGGCTGCGACCCCGGTCCCGACGCCGAGTTCGAGGGCGTGCTCACCCCTGAGCCGACGCTGGCGGATACCCTCGCCCAGCACGGCCAGGTCCCGTTCGGCGATCCCGGAAGACCAGAATGAGCAACGCAACCTACGCAGCCGCCGGAGTCGACACCCACGCGGGTGACCTCGCGGTGTCCCTGATGAAGAAGGCCGTCTCGGCCACGCACGGCCCCGAGGTCCTCGGCGGCTTCGGCGGCTTCGCCGGGCTCTACGACGTGTCCTTCCTCACCAACTACACCCGCCCGCTGCTGGCGACGTCGACGGATGGCGTGGGCACCAAGGTCGCCATCGCCCAGGCGCTCGACAAGCACGACACCATCGGGCAAGACCTGGTGGGCATGGTCGTCGACGACATCATCGTCGTGGGCGCCCGCCCGCTCTTCATGACCGACTACATCGCTTGCGGCAAGGTCGTTCCGGAGCGCATCGCGTCGATCGTCGAGGGCATCGCCAAGGCCTGCGCCGCCACCGGCACCGCCCTCGTCGGCGGTGAGACCGCCGAACACCCCGGCCTGCTCGGACCGGACGACTATGACGTCGCGGGTGCGGCGACCGGCGTTGTCGAGGCCGACCAGGTCCTCGGCGCCGAGCGGGTGCAGTCCGGTGACGTCGTCATCGCGATGGCCTCCTCAGGCCTGCACTCCAACGGCTACTCGCTCGTGCGGCACATCCTCGCTCAGAAGGGGATCGGTTACACCGACACCTCCGCCGAGCTCGGCGGCGTCATCGGCGAAGCGCTGCTCGAGCCCACCCGGCTCTACACCGGTCCGCTGCTCAGCGTGCTGGCCGACCCCGAACTGGCCGGTGTCGTGCACTCGCTCAGCCACGTCACCGGCGGCGGTATCGCCGCCAACCTGGCCCGGGTGCTGCCCGTCGGCAGCTGGGTCGAGGTCGATCGGTCCACCTGGTCGCCCGCTCCGGTTTTCCGGGTGCTCGGCGACATGGCCGGAACCACGCTGGAAAGCGCCGAAGGCACCTGGAACCTTGGCGTGGGCATGTTCGCCGTCGTCGCGGCCAACGCCGCATCCTCCGTCATTGCACGACTGAAGTCTGAGGGCATCCCGTCCTGGGTTGCCGGCCGCGTCTCGATGGCGCCGCACGATCTCACCGGGTTCGAGCAGGGTGCCAAGGGTGTCAACGGTGGCGCCGTGCGTCTCGTCGGCACCTACGCCACGTAGCCTCGCCGCCCGTCGCGGCGCGGCCCTCCTCGGAGCGTGCGTTGACTTTCGCGGCATGGGTTAAGGCTCGCGGGGTGCGATAAACACGTGTTTATCGCACGCCGCAAGCCGTGTCACGAGCCGCGACAACTTTCGCACGCGGCGAGACCGAACCTGCGCCGCGAGGCAGAAGCAGCTCGCCCGGGGGCGGTTGCTTCGTGTGCCCCAACACCTGGTGCAGCACAGCATCCGGCTGGACGAGATATCCGTGCCGGCGCGCACGCTGGGAGTTGCCCGAAACCCGGGCCACGGGCGCGCCGCACGTGCCGGAGCGCATTCGCTCGCGGCCGACTCAGAAGAGCGACCTAGGCGCGCTTCTTCTCGTCTTCGGTGTCGTAGTGGTCGACGTAGTCGTCGGGGTCGTCTGACGTCGTCTTGTTCGCTTCGTATTCCGGCCACTTGGCCAGGTCTTCGTCGAGTCGCGGGTCGGTCGCCGGATGCCCGGTGAGCTCGCGTTCGAGCGCGTTGTAGTTGGTGTCCGGGCTGAAATACTTCAGCTCGCGGGCGACCTTGGTGTGCTTTGCTTTTTGACGGCCGCGCCCCATGCGTGACCCCCTAACGATGCCAGGCCGAGTGAGGAATGAGTCACCCGGGAGTTGCCGAACGGAATGGTGAAATCTAGCCGCTAGTTTAGCATGGTGGGCCTGTCGCCCCGATGACGCGGTTCTCGCCCTGGACCGGGGGAGGAGTCCGCATGGCCACGAGCACCACCACAACCACGACTGTACCCGTCGTGATCATCGGCGCCGGCCAGGCCGGACTCTCCGTGGCGTACCATCTCAAGCGCTTCGGACTCGCGGCGGGCCGTGACTTCGTGGTCTTCGATCGCGGCCTTGAGGCAGGCGGGGCGTGGCAGTACCGCTGGGAATCCCTGCGGCTGGGCGCCGCCCACAGGGTCAACGACCTGCCGGGGCTCTCCGAGTTGGGGTTGAGCTTCGAGACCGCCGACCGCAGCCGACCGGCACGTGACGTCGTGACGGAGTACTACCAGCGCTTCGAGGAGCACTTCGAGCTCAACGTCGTGCGTCCGGTCGCGGTCGACTCCGTATTCAACCGTCGCGCCGACCTGGTCGTGCGCACGAGCTCGCCGGCCTACGGCGACCGTGAGACCCTGGCGGGCCTGTTGGTCAATGCCACGGGAACCTGGGGCGCACCCTTCATCCCGCACTATCCGGGGGCCGCGTCATTCGCCGGTCGTCAGCTGCACACCAACGGTTTTGTGGATGCGGCCGAGTTTGCCGGTCAGCACGTTGTGGTCGTGGGTGGCGGAACCTCCGCCATCGGATTCCTGTTGGAGCTCGACGGGGTGGCCGCGAGTCTCACCTGGGCGTCCCGCCGGCCGGTCGATTGGGTGCACACCGAGCATCTCGACCTGGAGGGGGCCTCGGCTGCCGTGGCCATGCAGGACGAAGCCGCCCGGGCGGGCCGGGCTCTCCCCAGCATCGTCAGCGGCACGGGCGTGCCGGTGAGCAGGCGTATCCAGGCCGGGATCGACCGAGGTCTGCTCGTGGAGCGGCCGATGTTCGCCGCCATCGAGCCGACCGGCGTGCGGTGGCCCGACGGCACGTTCACCGAGGCCGACGCCATTATCTGGGCGACCGGCTTCCGGCCGGAGCTGCGCCATCTGGCACCGCTGAAGCTGCGTGACAAGGCCGGCGGACTCGTGGTCGGGGCCGGGTCGTCGTGGACCGACCCCCGCATCTTCCTCGCCGGCTACGGCCCGCAGGCCAGCACCATCGGTGCCCGGCGGGCCGGCCGGGTGATCGCCCGGCAGATCATCGCCCTGCTCTGACGCCGTACCGTGGTCGGCGTACCGGGCACGTCACCAGGTCTCGACAAGCTCGACCACCGAGGAGGTAGCGCCGCCCGAGATCTCGCGACGGTGTCTGCGTTGGCGCCCCGAACGTCGATCGAGCCTGTCGAGATCCCGCGTGCCGCCGGCGTTTGTGCCTGCGGCGGCGGCCGCTACTTTCGCTTGCGCCGGTTCGGGTTGACTGGTCGCGACCGCGGCTTCATCGGTGGGCTGGCCGGGCTCGACTTCGGCCCGGTCGGCGCCTGCGACACCGTGACACTGGTCGTGTCGACCGCGACAGGCTCGAGGGGCTTCCGCGGGATCGGGTGCGACCGCACGGGCTCGCCACGGCGCTCCTGGCCGGGGATCGGCCGGGACCGGCGTCCGTAGATGAGCTCGGAGGAGTCCAGCAGCCACGGCACGAGCGCGATGGTCACGCCGTGCACGAGCATCAGTTTCTGGCGCAGGCGGCGGGCCTTGTGGTTGTGCAGCAACGACTCCCACCAGTGTCCGACGATGTAGATCGGCGTGTACACGGTGACGACCTCTGAACCGTATTCTTCACGGCGATCCTTGATGTAACAGATCAGCGGCCAGCTGATGTCACGGTACGGCGATGCGACGATGTTCAGCGGAACCTGGATGTTCTGCTTGGCCCAGTCGATGATGAGGTTCTCGGTCTCCTCCTCGTCGATCGACACGTGCACGGCCTCGAGGCTCACGTGGCGCGCCGCGATGGCGTAGTCCAGGGCCTTGAGCACAGGCTTCTGCATCTTGCCGACGAGAACGATGGCGTGGTCGCCCTGCGAGCCGAACGTCGTGATCGGATCGACCTCGACCTCCTTGGCGACGTCGCGGTAGTACCGGTTCACGCCCAGCATCAGCATGAACAGGATGGGCATCATCAGGAACACCAGCCACGCACCGTGGGTGAACTTGGTGATGGTCACCACGATCAGCACCACACCGGTGAGCAGGGCGCCGAAACCGTTGATCGACAGACTCCGGATGATCGAGCCCCGGTTGGGCGGATCGGTCTTGAGCAGGGTGAGCCAGTGCTTGACCATGCCCGTCTGTCCGATCGTGAACGACACGAAGACGCCGATGATGTACAGCTGGATCAGCACCGTGAGGTTGGCCTGGTAGACCACGATGATCACGATCGCGGCCAGCGCGAGCAGCACCACACCGTTCGAGTAGATCAGGCGGTCGCCGCGGGTGCTCAGCGATTTCGGTGCGTAGGAGTCGCGGGCCAGCACGCTGCCCAGCAGCGGGAACCCGTTGAACGCTGTGTTCGCGGCCAGCAACAGCACCATCGCCGTGGCGCCCTGCAGGACGAAGAACATCAGCGAGTTGTTGCCGAAGGTGGCGGCCGCGATCTGCGCGATCAGGCTGCGCTGCGGCTCGGTGGCGCACTCGGCCCAGCCGATCAGGTCACAGGGGTTCTCCGCGTAATGCACCTTGGAGAACAGCGCCAGCGCGGTGAGGCCCACGAACAGCGTGATCGCGATGGCGCCCATGAGGGTCAGCGTGATCTGGGCGTTCTTGATCTTGGGGCGCTTGAAGGCCGGCACGCCGTTGGCGATGGCCTCCACGCCGGTCAGGGCGCTACATCCGCTGGCGAAGGACCGCAGCAAGAGCAGGATGAACGCCGTCTGCGCCAGGTTATGCGCCTGCACGTCGAAGCCGGCCGACTCGGCCACCGGTGCGTCGCCCAGGGCCACCCGGCCCAAGCCGACCACGATCATGAGCAGTACGCTGCCGATGAAGAGATAGGTGGGCAGAGCGAAGGCCTTGCTGGATTCGGCCACACCGCGCAGATTCACCGCGGCGAGCAGGATCACGAAGAGCACGGCCAGCTCCACCCGGAAGGGCGCGAGGCCCGGCAGCGCCGAGATGATGTTGTCCACACCGCTGGCGACCGAGACCACCACGGTCATCACGTAGTCCACGAGCAGGGCGGATGCGACGACGAGGCCGGCTTTTTCGCCGAGGTTCTTCGACGCGACTTCGTAGTCGCCGCCGCCGTTCGGGTAGGCCTTGATGAGCTGGCGGTACGAGGCCACGACCACCACGAGGAGGAGCACGACCACGGCGGCGACCCAGGGTGCGAAGCTCAGGAAAGCGAGTCCGCCGAGGGTGAGGATCATGAGCAGTTCCTGCGGCGCGTACGCGACACTGGAGAGCGGGTCACTGGCGAAAATCGGCAGCGCCAGGTGCTTCGGAAGCAGCTGCCCGTCCAGGTGTTCGCTGGGGAGCGGTTCGCCGATTATCCACCGTTTCGGTGATCGGGCTTCTGGTGCTGGGGGGTTCCCCTCTGGAGTCACGAGGGACGACACTACTCCGATGCACCCCACTGTCAAGTTGCCGGGGAATACCCAGCTTGCCCCGGGCGTTTTAGCAGCAACCTCCGGCGCAGGGTGGCCCGGCGTTCGTGCTGATGGGCGTGCAGATCGGCACCAGTCGGCCGGGAGGCCGGGCCCTCAGCGGGCTTGGAGCCTCCCGGCCTTCGTGCAGGTCACCGCTTGAGCGAGTCGAGGATGCTCGCGCGCACGGCATCGAGCTGCCGGCGCAACTCCGGCACGGTATCCTCCGGCACCGTTGAGCGGTAGGCCTGGGTACGCAGGTCGGCGCGCAGCTGCTGCCGGAAGTCGTTCAGCACCATGTCGGCCTCGCGGAGGGCCCGGTTGGCGTCGCCGGCCGGGCGGGCATCCGCAGTGGGCTTGGTGTGCTCGGCGCGAGCGTGCTCGGCCTTGGCCTGCCGGGCCGCGCTGGCCAGGTCGGCACGCAAGCTCTTCATGGCCTCCGTGACACCGGTGCGCACCTCGTCGGCCAAACGACGCACCGAGTCGGTCACCTCCTCCTCGATGTTGCGCAGATCGTCGGCGCGCGCGGCCAGTTCGGCTCGCCCGGCGTCGGTGATCTCGTAGACGGTCTTGCGGTCGCCGGCGGTCTTGGTCACCAGGCCTTCTTCTTCGAGCTTGGCCAGGCGCGGGTAGATCGTGCCGGCGCTGGGGCTGTAGGTGCCGCCGAAGCGGTCACTCAGCGCCTGGATCAGTTCGTAGCCGTGCCGTGGCCGCTCGGCCAACAGGCTGAGCAGGTACAGGCGCAGGCTGCCGTGGGCGAAGATCGGGGTCATGACCAGGCTCCTTCGTCGGACGCACCGGCGGTTCCGCCCGCAGCGCCGCCGGTGTCGCCGGCATCGACGTTGTGCCGACGCACGACGGAGATGTTGCCGGACACCGAGTTCGCGCGCAGGTCGAGCCAGGCGCCGTCAAGCTGCCCGGTGCTGCCGTCGTAACCCTTGCCGAGGGTGCCCCGGATCGTCTGGTCGTCCAGCTGCAGAGTGCCAGAGACGGTGTTGATTTTGTAGCGCGTGGGCACCTCGGCGTCCAGGCGCACGGTCAGGTTGCCGCTCACCAGGTTGGTCGAGATCTCGTCGGGGGTGCCCTCGATGTCGAGGAAGATCGCGCTGGTGACCCCGTCGACCGTGAACCGGCGGATGGTGCCACTCGCGGTGATGTCTCCGGAGACCGTGTGCGCGAAGATGTTGCCCGTGTGGTTGCGCACCGACATCTCACCGTTCACGCCGTTGAGGTCGAGATCGCCCGTGATGTCGTCGATGACGAGGTCACCGGAGACCGTGCTGAGCTTGGCGTCGTTGCGGAGTCCGGTGACGAGCGCATCCGCCGTGACCACACCGAACTTCAGTGCCACGTCGCGAGGAACAGTGACGCTCACCTCGGCCTTCGCGCTGCCGCGGAATGACGCGAACACGTCGATGAAGTTGTCCCAGCGCAGCTGGGGGTGATCGATCTCGAGGGCGTCGCCCACGACCGAGATCTTGAGATCTTTGCCGGTCACGCTGTGCACCTCGATGCGCGCGCCGGGCTCATCGCTGCCGATCACGTCGATCTTGCCGCCGATGAGGCTGACCTTGAGTGAGCGCACGAGCTCCACGTCGATGATCTTGGTCTGCCCCGGGGCGACCAACCACTTTTCCTGCGTCATGACTATTCTCCTTCGCGATATATCGCGTCTCGTTGAATCTCAAGATATATCGCGTGTGTGCCGACCGCAAGCACCTCTCGGCAAACCCGCAGGGTCGGTACGGGACGGCACAGGAAGCCGGGACGGGTCATCCGAGGACGGAGTCAGTACAGGAAGACGGCGAGCCAGTCCCGGTTGTGGGCGTGCACCAGAACCAGGAACACCACCAGGTCGAAGAGCAGGTGCACGCACACCACATAGGTGAGCGACTTCGTGATCGAGAACGTGTAGCCCTGCAGCAGCGCGAACGGGATCGTCAGCAGCGGTCCCCAGCTGCGGTAGCCGAGCTCCCAGAGGAAGGACACGAAGATCACCATCTGCAAGAGGTTCGCGCTCCAGAAAGAGAAGTGCCGCCTGAGCAGGGCGAAAACCAGGCAGATGAAGAACAGTTCGTCCCAGATGCCCACGAAGCCCACACCCACGAAGAGCCGGCCGAGTTCGTCGGGAGCGCTGATGCCCGGCCAGTTGAGGTAGGCGCCGGAACGGATGAAGTAGGTCGGCAGGATCAGGTAGCCCAGCAGCAGCACGCCCACGAGATACCAGCGCTCCAGGGTGGTCCAACGTTGCCCGGTGCGGATCGGGAACCACACCTCCCGGTCGCCGAGCAGTCGGCGGGACAGCAGGTATGGCACGAACACGGCAGCGGAGAGCACCAGTCCCATCAAGGCCATATTGGGGTAGCTGATGTTCGCTTCGACCGAGATCGTGCTGATGATGAGCAGCCCCACGGCAATCAGGCCCAGGTCCCGGAAGAGCGCGCGGTCAGCCAGGAACGCCACTAACAGCGCCGCCGCCAGTGCCGCGTAGCCGGGTAGGGGCAGTCGCAGCCCGAACAGAAGCACCGCCGACACCGAGACCAGTGCCGCGGCCAGCACCCGAACCATCGACCGGCCGGATGACCGCCCCGGCATCGCCGGCACGGTCACGGTCGCGTCGTCTCCCATCCACCAAGTCTGGCGGACATCCCCCTCCCGTCAAGCAGTCGCCCCGGCGGCGGGACGTCTGTCCCTCCCGGCCGCGACCATCCGGCAGTAGGTTCGGTAGATGGCGCCCCCCACCGAGCCCGGTCCCGTCGACACCGGTCGGCACAGCACGCTCACCCCTGCCGCGAACGGCCACCTCGATCCGGTCGCGCTGGCGGCCCGCCTCATCACCATCGACTCGGTCAACCCCGACCTCGCTCCCGGCGGCGCCGGCGAGACGGAGATTGCCGCCTGGTGCGCCGAGTGGCTCGCGACCAGGGGGTTCGAGGTGCACCGCCTGGAGGAACGCGTCGGGCGGCCCTCCATCGTGGGGATCAAACGCGGCACCGGCGCCGGCCGGTCGCTGATGCTCAACGCCCACCTCGACACCGTCGGCGTCGATGGCTACGAGGGTGATCCTTTTGCGGGCGAACGGCACTCCGGCCGGCTGCACGGGCGCGGTGCGTTCGACACCAAGGGCGGCCTGGCCGCCGTGCTCGTCGCCGCGCAGCGGGCCACGCTCACGCCGCTGGCCGGCGACGTGCTCGTGACCCTGGTGGCCGACGAGGAGTTCGGCAGCGCCGGCACCGAGGAGGTGCTCCGGCGTTTCAGCGCCGACTCGGCCGTCGTGGTCGAGCCCAGCGAACTCAGCCTCACCGTCTGCCACCGGGGCTTCGCCTGGTTCGACCTCACGCTGCACGGCCGCGCGGCACACGGCTCGATGCCGGAGCAGGGCGTCGACGCCATCCGGCACGCCGGTCTGGTGCTCCGCGCCCTCGACGACCTCCGCACCGGGCTCGAGCAGAAACCCCCGCATCCGCTGCTCGGCCACGGCACGGTGCGAGTGGCCGTCATCGCCGGCGGCACGGATGCGGCCACGGTCGCCCCGTCCTGCACCCTCACGATCGAGCGGCGCACGCTCCCCGGCGAGACGCCGGACGAGGTTGAGGCGGAGCTGCGCCGCCTGCTGGACCACCTGGCGCAGGGCGCCGCCGACTTCGGCTACACGCTCACCCGGCTGGTGGCCAGAGCCGCCTTCGAGGCCGATCCCGACTGGCCGATCGTGCTCGAGCTGGCCGAACAGGCCGAGCGGGTTCTCGGGCATCCGGTCGAACAGCGCGGCGAGCCCTTCTGGACCGATGCTGCGCTGGTTCTCGAGGCGGGCATCCCGTGCCTGCTCTTCGGCGTCGACGGCGGCGGAGCGCACGCAACGGCGGAGTGGGCGACCGAGCGCTCCATCCACCAGGTGGCCGACGTGTTGGAAGCAACCATCGTCTCGATCTGCGCCTGACTCGGCAGAATCCGCGCGGCACGGCCTTGACCTTGACGTAACGTCAAGAATTATCGTCGAACGTGTCGGGCAGCCCGCCCGGCACTGTGCACCACACGACCCGGACGCCGCGGCTCATCCGCCGCCCCGCTGGGGGAGGGAGCGAGGACTCGTGGACTACTCGATCCAGGACATCGCCCGCCTCGCGGGAACCACCAGCCGCACCCTGCGCCACTACGGCGCCGAGGGGCTGCTGCCGCCCAGCCGCATCGGGAGCAACGGCTACCGCTACTACGACGACCGGGCGCTCGTGCGGTTGCAGCGCATCCTGCTGCTGCGGGAGCTCGGTCTCGGCCTCCCGGCGATCCGCGAGGTCCTCGACAGCGAGGTCGATGAGAGGGCGGCCCTGCGCGCGCACCTCGGTTGGCTCGAGCAGGAGAAAGCGCGCCTGCAGCGCCAGATTCGCTCGGTGCACGGCACGATCACCGCATTGGAAGGAGAGGGACCCCTCATGGCAGACGCAATGTTCGACGGCTTCGACCACACCCACTATAAAGAGGAGGTTCAGGAGCGCTGGGGCCAGGACGCCTACGCCACGGGCGACGCCTGGTGGCGGTCAAAGACCCCCGCCGAGCGCGCCGAATGGCAGGCCGAATCCGGCACCCTGCAGGCCGACTGGGCGGATGCCGCCACCCGGCAACTCGACCCGGCCGGCGACGAGGCGCAGCTCCTGGCCCGTCGCCAGGTGGAGTGGCTCGGATCTATCCCCGGTCTTCCCCGGATCGACGGGCATCCGGCGGCGGACTACGTGCGCGGGCTGGGCGAGATGTACGTCGCCGACGACAGGTTCGCGGCGAACTACGGCGGCCCCACCGGCGCCGCCTTCGTGCGCGACGCCCTCACCGTCTACGCGGCCGAGCACCTCTAAGCTCTCGCGAAAGCGGTCGACTGGTCGGCTCAGGCGGCGGAGGCGACCACTTCGCCGCTCTCGCGAACGGGCCGCCGGGCGAACAGGGGCAGCGTCCACTGGCAGAGCGGACCCACCAAGAGCGCGAATGCCACGGTGCCCAGCCCCACGTTGCCGCCGAGTAGCCAGCCGATGGCCAGCACCGAGCCCTCGATGCCGGTGCGCACCGCCCAGATCGGCCAGCCGGTGCGGGCGTGCAGGCCCGTCATCAGGCCGTCACGCGGGCCGGGCCCCAGGCTCGCCCCGATGTAGATGCCCGAGGCGACCGCCAGCAGCACCAGTCCGGCGGCGAAGAGCAGCACGCGCACCCAGAGGGCCAGGTCCGCGGGAATGAGCCAGAGCCCCACATCCGCCGCGGGCCCCACCAGGAGCGCGTTGGCGATGGTTCCCACACCCGGCTTCTGGCGCAGCGGAATCCAGAGCAGCAGCACGCAGCCGCTGATGATGGTGGTCACCACCCCGAAGCCCAGGTGTGCGTGGGAGTCGATGCCCTGGGTCAGCACATCCCACGGCGCCACGCCAATCGCTCCGCGCACAATCAACGCGATGCCGATTCCGTACAGGAAGAGGCCAATGAGGAGCTGAATCAAGCGACGTGTCATAAGCACCAATCCAATTGCGTGAAAGGCTTGGAGACAAGTCGCCAATCTGCCTAGAGTGGCCTTATGTCGCCGAATCAGCTGACCGCTCGCGCCCTCGAAACCCTGTTGGGGGAGTGGCGCACCAACGGTACCGCCTACCGGGCACTGGCAGACCGCATCCGCCTGCTCACCCTCGACGGCCGCATCCCCACCGACAGCCGGCTGCCCGCCGAACGCGACCTCGGCACCCGGCTCGGGCTCAGCCGCAC
Source organism: Cryobacterium sp. PAMC25264 (assembly GCF_019443325.1). Classification (NCBI taxonomy): domain Bacteria; kingdom Bacillati; phylum Actinomycetota; class Actinomycetes; order Micrococcales; family Microbacteriaceae; genus Cryobacterium; species Cryobacterium sp. PAMC25264. The sequence goes on along the minus strand of NZ_CP080383.1, from coordinate 3,009,743 downwards.
CACCGTCACCGCGGCCTACGGCCAGTTGCGCAGCGCCGGGTACCTGCACAGCGTGCAGGGCTCGGGCAGCGTGACCCGCCTTCCCGGCGCACCCGAGCCGACGGATGCGCCGTCCCAGCCTCCGGTGCTCGACCTCGGCCAGGCCGTCCTGCCGGCCTGGCCCGGCCTCGCCGGCGTCGCAGCGCTCGCCGCGGCCGACCTGCCCCGGCACCTCGGTGGATCCGGCTTCGATCCGGTGGGTCTGCCTGAGCTACGGCAGGCCATCGCCCAGCGGTACCGTGCACGAGGCCTGCCGACCGAACCCGACCAGATCATGGTCACCGTCGGGGCGCAGCACGCCATCGCCCTGCTGGCCCGGGTGCTGGTGAACCGCGGCGACCGGGTACTCATCGAGACGCCCACCTACCCGCACGCCTATGAGGCCCTCCGCGCGGCCGGCGGCCGTCTGATGCCCGTGTCGGTCACGGCCGCGCTGCCCGGCGCCGACCCGGGCTGGGACGAGGCCGCCCTACTGCAGACCCTGGAGCGCAGCAACCCGGTGCTCGGCTACCTCATGCCCGACTTCCAGAACCCCACCGGTCAGACCATGCCAGTGGCCCAGCGCGAACGGGTGCTGTCCGCCGCGGCCCGCCAGGGCACCCTGCTGATCAGCGACGAGACCATCGGCGAACTGGACATCGACAGGGTGGGCGACTTCGGCCCGTTCGCCGCCTCGGCGGATACCGCCCGGCCCGACCTCGCTGTCACGGTCGGGTCGGTCGGCAAGTCCGTCTGGGGCGGCCTGCGGGTCGGCTGGATCCGGGCCGACCCCGGCCTCATCCGCAAGCTGGCCGCTGCCCGCCTGGCCAACGACCTCGGCACCCCGGTACTCGAGCAGCTCATCGTCACCCGGCTCATCGAACAACTGCCCGACATCCTCGAGTCGCGGCGCCTGCTTCTCCGCGCCGGCCGGGACCGGCTCACCGAAGGCCTGGCCCAGCGGTTCCCGGAATGGCAGGTGCCCGCGGTCGACGGAGGCATCACCCTCTGGGTCAACCTCGGCCGCCCCGTGAGCTCGCAGTTGGCGCTCGCCGCCCGCGCCCAGGGCCTGCTGCTGCCGGCCGGCCCGCGGTTCGGCATCGACGGGGCCTTCGAGAGGTTCCTGCGCATCCCCTTCTGCTACGGCCCCGACGAGATGCCCCGCGCGCTGGACGCGCTGGCCCTGGCCTGGGAGTCGCTGCTGCGGCATCCGTTGCCCGACACCGGCTACCTCGCCGACGTCGTGTAACCGTAACGAGACCGTCATTTCTCCACAGCCCCCGACCGAGGGGGTGGCGTGCGCCCGATGAGATACTGATCGAGTGTATTTTCTCTCGGTCCTGAGCATGAAGAACCGGGCGCTCATCGCGCTCATCACCATCGTCGCGGCGATTTTCGGCAGTTTGGCCCTCACCAGCCTCAAGCAGGAGCTGATCCCCTCGCTGCAACTGCCGACGCTGCTGGTGTCCACGAGCTACCCGGGCGCCTCGCCGGAGGTCGTCAACGATGACGTCTCCACGCCCATCGAGCGGTCGATCCAGGGCATCGAGGGCCTGGAGTCCACCTCCACGACGAGCAGCACCAACTCCTCGCTGGTCAACGCCACGTTCACCTACGGCACCGACCTCGTCAAGGCCGAATCCAAGATCAGCCAGGCCATCAACCGCATCAAGACGACGCTGCCCGACGACCTCGACCCGCAGGTGATCAGCGGCACCATCGATGACTTCCCGGTGCTGTCGCTGGCCGTGTCCGGCGGCGACGCCTACACCGTCGCCGACCAGCTCACCCGCAGCGTGCTCGGTGACATCCGCGACGTCGACGGCGTGCGCGACGCCACGCTCGTCGGTGACATCGGCCAACGCGTCACCATCACGCCGGATGCCGCACAGCTGACCGCGCGCGGCCTCACCACCGCCGCCATCCGCGACGCCCTGCAGCAGAACGGCTCGCTCATCCCGGCCGGTTCGCTCACCGAGGGCGACCAGACCCTCTCCGTTCAGGCGGGGACCAAGCTCGGCTCGGCCGACGACATCGCTGCCCTCCCGCTGATCGGCGCCGCCGATCCCACCGCCCGGCCCACCGCGGCGGCGGCAGCACCGGTGACTATCGGCGACGTCGCCGCGGTCGCCGTGCAGGACAACCCCATCACCAGCATCTCCCGGGTCAACGGCGAGCCCGCCCTCACCATCTCGGTCACCAAGGTGCCGGCCGCCAACACCGTCGATGTGTCCACGGCCGTGCGTGCCATCCTGCCGCAGCTCGAAGACGCCGTTCCCGGCACCAGCATGACCGTCGTCTTCGACCAGGCCCCGTTCATTCAGGAGTCCATCGACGCGCTCACCCAGGAGGGCATCCTCGGCCTGGTCTTCGCCGTCCTGGTGATCCTGGTGTTCCTGCTGTCGGTGCGCGCCACCCTCGTCACCGCCATCTCCATCCCCACCTCGGTGCTGATCACCTTCATCGGCCTGCAGACGGTGGGCTACTCGCTCAACATCCTCACCCTCGGTGCGCTCACCATCGCGATCGGCCGGGTCGTGGACGACTCCATCGTGGTGATCGAGAACATCAAGCGGCATCTGGTCTGGGGTGCCGACCGAGCGGAGACGATCGTGCGCGCCGTCCGGGAGGTGGCCGGCGCCATCACCGCGTCCACCATCACCACGGTCACCGTGTTCCTGCCGATCTCCTTCGTGGGCGGGTCCACGGGCGAGCTCTTCCGCCCGTTTGCGCTCACTGTCACGATCGCCCTGCTCGCGTCGCTGCTCGTCGCGCTCACGATCGTCCCGGTGCTGGCGTACTGGTTCCTCCGTGCACCGAAGCCCGCCGCCGTTGCTGAGGCACCCGCTGTCGAGCCGTCCGTCACTGCCGCACCGACCCCGGCCACACCCGCCACGCTCGCCTCGGTCGCCACCGGCACCGTGACCACCGCAACGGCCGTACTGCCCCGCAACCGGCACGCCGCCCCCGATGCCGACGGCTTCGACGAGCGCGACGCGCGCGAACAGCCCAGCCGCCTACAGAAGGGCTACCTGCCGATCATCCACTGGACCCTGCGGCACTATGTGAGTACGTTGCTGCTCGCCGCTCTGGTGCTGGTCGGAACCGTCGCCCTGCTGCCGTTCATGAAGGTCAACTTCCTCGGCTCCACCGGCCAGTCCACCTTCCAGGTGACCCAGGAACTCCCGGTGGGCACCAGCCTCGCGGCGCAGGACTCCGCGTCCACGGCCGTCGAGGACGCCATCCGCGGGGTCGACGGCGTGAGCATCGTGCAGGTGTCGATCGGCGGCGGCAGCGCGTTCGCGGCCTTCGCCGGCGGCGGCTCGTCGTCGAGCACCGTCACCTACTCCGTCACCACCGAGGATTCCGCTGACTCTGACGCCGTGCAGGCCGAGGTACGCACCAACCTCGACGACCTCGACAACGCCGGCGAGGTCACGGTGTCCGCCGGTTCCGGATTCGGCGGGTCGTCCGACATCGAGATCGACATCACCGCGGCGTCCGGCGCCGACCTGCAGACCGCCTCCGACGACATCCTCGCCGCCGTCGGCGACCTCGGCTCCGTCACCCAGGTCAGCAGCAACCTGGCCGCGTCCCGCCCGTATGTGGCGGTCACCATCGACCGCTCGGCCGCGGCCACGGCGGGGCTCAGCGAACTCGCCCTCGGCACGCTGGTGTCACAGGCGATGCAGCCGAGCACGATCGGCTCGATCGTGATCGACGAGACCACCCTCTCGGTCTACCTGCAGTCCGCCACATCCCCGGCCACGACGGCCGATCTCGCGGCGCTGCAGATCCCCACGTTGGCCGGGCCCGTCGCCCTCGACACCCTCGCCACGGTCGAGCAGGTCGACGGTCCGTCCACCCTCACCACGACCAAGGGGCTGCGCACCGCCACGATCTCGGCCACACCGAACAGCGACGACCTGGGCACAGCCACGGCCGAGGTATCGACCGCGCTGACCGACACCGACCTGCCCACCGGCGCATCCGCGACAATCGGTGGCGTCTCGGCCGACCAGACGGATGCCTTCCAGCAGCTCGGGATCGCGATGCTGGTCGCCATCCTGATCGTCTACATCGTCATGGTCGCCACCTTCCGCTCGCTGCTGCAGCCCCTGCTGCTGCTCGTATCGGTGCCGTTCGCGGCCACGGGAGCGATCGCCCTGCAGGTCATCACCGGCATCCCGCTCGGCGTGGCCTCCCTTATCGGGGTGCTCATGCTCATCGGTATCGTCGTCACCAACGCCATCGTGCTCGTGGACCTGGTCAACCAGTACCGGCGACGCGGACAGAGCGTGTTCGACGCCCTGGTGCACGGTGCCTCACGGCGGCTGCGCCCGATTCTGATGACGGCTCTGGCCACGATCTTCGCGCTGTTGCCGATGGCGGTCGGGCTCACCGGTCACGGCGGCTTCATCTCGCAGCCGCTGGCGCTCGTGGTCATCGGCGGACTGGTGTCGTCGACGGTGCTCACCCTGGTGGTGCTGCCCGTGCTCTACCTGGTCGTTGAGGGCGGCCGCGAGAACCGCCGGCTGCGCCGCGCCACGCGCTGACCGGTCCCGGCACGGATCACTCCGTGCCGAGGGTGATCCCGCGGGCGGCGAAGAACGGCTGCGGGTCGATCGGCGTGCCGTCGATGCGCACCTCGATGTGCAGATGGCACCCCGTCGACGCGCCGGTGCTGCCGACCCCGGCGATCACCTGGCCGGCCGTGACGGCCTCGCCCACGCTCACCAGCGTCGCGTCATCCCGGATATGCGCATAGCCGGTGGTGACACCCTCACCGTGGTCGATCAGCACCCAGTTGCCGTAGGTGCCCAGTCGGCCGGTCTGGGCGACGATTCCGGCGCTGGCCGCGAAGACCGGCGACCCGCACTCGGCGCCCAGGTCGACGCCCGAGTGGAACGCTTCGACGCCGGGCAGCGGCAGGGTGGGGCGTGGTCCGAAGCCATCGGTGACGCCGCCTGCCGCCGGCGTCGCCCAGCCCTGCCCGCTCACGCGCGCCAACGCAATGCCGGCCAGCTCACTGGATGCCGCGCTCGAGCGGAGCGCTGCGGCCGAGGCAGATTCGGCCAGCGTGGTCTGCGCCCCACTCGTGGCGGCAGCGAGGGCAGCGGTCGCCTGGCCGAGGGTGACCTGCGCCGTCGCGAGGGCGGCCTGCTTGTCGGCCAGGGGGAAATTCTGGGTGGCGGCCTGGGCGAGCTCGGAGTCCGCCTGGAGGCGTGCCGCCCGCTGTCGGTCCTGTTCCACCCGCTGCCGCAGCTCGCCGAGACTGCCCGTCAACTCCGAGATCCGGTCCACGATGCCTAGCCGGGACAGCAGCTCGGCGGAACCGTGGTCGCCGAGCAGGGCATCCAGTGTGGTGGTGTCCGTGCCCCGCTGCACCGTCGCCCGCACCAGCGTGGCCAGGGCCCGGGAGGAGATCGCGGACTGGGTTGACGCCGCCTCGGCGAGGGCTTGCACCTCCTCGAGGCGGGTCGACGCGGATGCATGGTCGGCCACCGTTGCGGCCAGGTCGAGCCTGGCGGTGTCATAGGCGACCTCGGCGGCGGTCCTGGTGCCCTCCGCGGTCGCGACGGCCGCGGCGGCGCGCGAGTAATCCCGCGACGGCGCGCGTCCGGTGGAGTTCGACGGGGGAACACCGGATGCCCTCGACGCCCTCGGGGCTGCCGGTCCGGCCGGTGCGCCGTTCTCCGCTCCGCGGCCGGCCTCCCCGGCGGATGCCTGAGGGTCGCCGGCGCTCCCCGCGGGCGTCCCGGGTTCGGCCGGCGTGCTGTCGCCGGGGGCCGGCTCCGGGGTGACGGGGGCGCCGGGTTCGTTTCCCGTCCCGTCCGGGTCGGGAGCATCCGTGGTCGACGGGTCCGGCTGGGTTCCGGGTGGATCCGGCTCGCCCGCCGGTGGTTCGTCGCCCGGGTTGCCCGGCTCGCCGGGCGCCGATGAGGGAGCGGGGGCGGGATTCGGCGTCGGCGTCGGCGTCGGAGTCGGGCTCGGCGTTCCGCCCGGATCCGCGGGAGCAGGGGTTTCTGTCGGCGGTGGCGGGGTGGGCGTCTCGGTGGGTGCCGGCGGATCGGGCGCGGGAGTCGTGGTCGGAGTCGGCGAGGGTGTCATGGTCGGAGTCGGTGTGGGTGAGTCTGTAGGCGTAGGCGTAGGCGTAGGCGTAGGCGTAGGCGTAGGCGTGGGTGTCGGTGTCGCTGCCGACGTGGACGCCTCCGGCGTGTGATCGGCTGCCGTGGCCGAGACAGCTCCCCGCGGCGTTCCGGGCGCGAGCGCGGCGTTGGCCGAGAGCGGTGCGGCCGCACTGAGCACGAGCACGACAGAGGTCAGAACACTTCCGAGGGCGACGGCGCGTGGTCGTCGGGCACGCCTGGCAAGACGCGCGTTGAGACCTTTCGACGTCAAATCCATGCCGTTTCGCAATCCCGGAGCGGTAGAGGGGTGGCCGGTCCACCGGCAGGTGGCGCCAGTATCGCACCGCCCCAGACCCCCCGCTACGACCCCGCCGCCCGTCCTGCGGTCCGTGCCCCGGTCGCCGGTCGGTCGAGCCCGTCGGTCGAGCCCGTCGAGACCTAGGAGACTGCTGATTTAGATGGCTGCGGTGGGCCCGGCGAGTCGGGGGCCCGTTTTTTGAGTCGGGTGTGGTCGTGTTTGGGCTGCTTGCGGGATCGATTCGGTGTCGCGAGTCTGGCCAGTAGAAGGTGGTCGTCGGGGTCGGTGTGAGGGCTGGGGTGTCTGCCCTGCCTGGGGTCTTCAGCCAAGTGCCCAAACCCCGTTCTGGCTGGTGAGGCCAAGGCTCAGGAGTCGTTTCAGGTTGATCGCGGCGGCGCGGTTGTTCCACCAGGCGTGGTTCTTCACGACGCCGCGGTAAGGGACTCGTCTCGCGCCGCGAGTCATCCATGCGATCGAGCGTTCAACCATCGGCCGGTGCTGCCGGTAGACGGCTTGAAAGTCAGGGTCCAGCGCGCGTGCGCGGTGCTCGCGTTGGATCTGCTGCTGCGGATGCAAAACCATTTTGCGACCGTCGACGGCGCTCGTGCACTGGGCTCGGAGCGGGCAGCTCGCGCAAACGGCGCCAAATGTGACATTACGTTTCACGGTGATCGGTCGGGTGTTCCCCGCAGGACACGTCACCGTGCGCTTAGCTTCGTCGATGCTGAAGTCATCGATTGTGAATCCGCCCGGAACCGCCCGACTCAACGGCATCGGTTTGATGATCGGAACATGCCCGGCCGCGGTGACCTCGGCGAGGAGGTCCCCGCTGCCGTAGGCAGAATCACCGAGGACCTCGACCGTGTCCGAGCCGATGCTCGTGTCAGCGGCCACCAGGGCCGCGCCGCGGGCCGCGTCACTGTTCTTGGGCCCGGACGCTTTCGTCAACACGGCCGCGGTCACCAGACCCGTATCGGGCTCGATCGCGATGTGGGCTTTGAAACCGTCTTGCTTCTTCTCCCGGCTCTTGTGCGCGTGGCGGGCGTCCGGGTCAACGGTCGAGATCACCCGGTCCGGCGCGACCTTCCGCGCGATCCGCCACCGCCCATCCGAGCCATCGGACCCCTCAGCCGGCTCGACGTCCTGGCCCGCGACGAGGGCGAGCAACGCGACCGTCTCCTGCTGCGAGTCGGTCAATGACGTCGTGTCGATTGCCGCAAGCAACGCCAGGGCGTCGGTCACGAGGCGGGAAACGAGTTCGTCCCTGGCCGCCTTGTCGTCCCAGGCGATGTCGGGCTTGCCGGGCTTCTCGTAGTCATGGCCGGGCAGGCCGGCCACGATCATGTCGGCGCCGGGGATCTCCCGACCGACCCGGCGGATCTGCGCGACCAACTGCGTCACCGTGTCCTGGCGGGCGACCGCGTCATCCAAAATCGTGGAGTCCAACGCCCGCCGCTTCCGACCCGACAACGCCCCAGAACCGGCAATAACCTCGGCGACGGCGTCGAAAATTCGGTGCGGGCGGGTGCTTGCCGCGAGGCGGCGTCGCCAATACGTCAACACCGTCGGGTGGAACGATGTTTCCGTCAACCCGAACCCGCAGGCCGCTTTCCACCGCAGATCAAACGTGACGGCTTCCGCGGTTTCCCGGTCCGATAACGAGTGCAGGGTCTGCAGCACCATCACCGATGCGATCACGTCCGCGGGCGTCGAGGGCCGGCCACGACCCGACGGAAACAGGTCCGCGAACGCGTCATCCGGGAACAACTCGTGCCGGTGCTCAGCGAGAAAAGCGAACACCGACCCCGCCGGCAACATGTGCCCAGCGAACACACCGACATCCAACAACTGACGCTGACCATCATCACGACCCTGCATGAATCAAGTCTTAAACACCTCCGCCGAAACCAACAAAGGCGCGCCTTAAACGCCCCGATAAATCAGCAGTCTCCTAGTGACCCATCCTGCGGAACCCGCCCCGCACGTCGGTCGAGCTTGTCGAGCTGTGGGGGCGCTTCGCGCCCGGGTGGTCGGCGGAAGCGCACTTCCTTAGGAGACCTCGTGACCCGCTTCGCATCCGCAACCGCGCGCGCCCGCACCCGCGACGCTCACCGCGCCCCCTCTCGGCGCCCGCGCCCGCTATAGCGGGCGCGCCCAGCCGTACGAGGTGCAGCGAAGCCCCGAGCGGCGGTCAGCTCCCCAGGTGTGCGTGCAGGAAGGCAGCCACCTCGGCCCGCATGCCGGCATCGAGAATGCCGATGGAGTGCAGGCTGCCGGGCACCGTGACGAGACGGTTGACGATCCCGAGGTCATCGAGGTCCGCGGCGAACCCGGTGGACTGGCTCAGCGGGATGAACTCCTCGGTGCTGGTGCCGATGAATACCGGCGGGTCCGTGCGGTCCAACGATCTGACGGCCGAGGCGTCCCTCGCGGCCGGGCAATCCAGCAGCGACGCGCAGTCGAGGTAGTCGAGCACGATCCGCTCGAGACCCGACGAGCCACCGGACACGACGATGCCCTCGTAGCTGAGGTCGACGGGCCCGGAGAGTTCGGCGACGGCCGCGACCCGAGCCCCTTCGGTGAGCGACCCACGGCCCCTGGCGCCGAGCAGCGCCGCGAGATTGCCGCCGGCCGAGCCGCCGAAGGCCCCGATCCGGTCGGGGTCCACGCCGTAACTGCCCGCGTTCGCGCGCATCCATTCGACGGCCCGGCCCAGGTCGTCGATGGCCGCGGGGAAGGACACCGCGGGCACGAGGCGGTAGTTGACGGAGAACCCCACAAACCCCTCCGCTGCGAGCCATTCGCAGACATTGCGCCAGTCGCTGTTGGCCTTGTCGCCGCGAGCCCAACTGCCGCCGTGGATTGACAGCACGGCCGGCAGCAGCGCCGGTTCGTCGGGAGCCTCCGGCGACACGGTCGGATCGGTACCCGCCGATATCCCTGAGCCGCCATCAACCGCCCCCGCGCCGACGTCCGCGCTCGCCCCCGCGCCGACGTCCGCGCTCGAAGCCTCTCCGTCCCCGGTATCTCGGGCGGCGTCGCTATCTGTCTCCGGTGCGACGGTCGCCGGCGGTGAACAGACATCGAGGGTGAGCTGGGTGCCGTCCGGTTCGGTGGCATAGACCACGTCCTCGTCGATCACGGCGTCGCCGGGGGCCACGAAGGTGCGGATGCCCACGACGGCCGTGGTGTCGACCTCGCTGGCCGTGCCGCCGGCCTGGGCGGGCGCCACCGGGCGCAGGTTCCAGTGCAATCCGCCGAGCAACGCCGCGGCCACGACGGCCATCCCGCCAACGAGCGCGACGGAGAGAATGATGAAGCGTCGGGAGCCTAGTCCGATGGTGCGGCGACCGGTGCTCACGGGTGCTCCTGAATGCGCTGGGTGCGGGTACTCCCGAGAATAGATTGGTCCGCTCGGCCCTGCTAATCCAGCCCCCAGCCGGCCCCGGCCCGGGCGCGTCGTGGGCCCCGGCCGGTCAGCCGCGCGCTGAGGCGGGAGGGGCGTCGCGCTCGATGCCCGGTCTCAGGGCGGCCAGCATCCGGGTGAGGTCGAGTACGGCCGCACTGGCCGCCACCACGGCGTCGGCGCCCAGCTCCCGGTGGTCGTGCACGGCCCGGGTCACGGCGGCCAGCGCCTCTTCTGCCGTGTGCAGGGTGTCGAGGCTCGTGGCGCCGGTGTCCCATTCGATCACCACGGCGGCCGTCGCCCGCACGGCCGCGCTCAACGGCGGGCGCAGCACGGCCGGCAGGTCCACCGGCACCGGCGTTCCCCAGGCGGCCCCGGCGAGCACGTCGGTGAGGTCACGCACATAGAAGGTCACGTTCTCCAACGCCGCCAGGTCGTCGTGGTCGGTGCTGAGGTCATGCGGCCGGATGCGCGCCCGCGGGTTGATCCGCCGGCTCTCGTCGGCCTCGGCCAGCGCGTGGCGCACCGCCTTCGTGGTGCTCGCCAGGGTCTGACCCTGCGTGGACCACTCACCCTCCTCGGGCGGCCAGTTCGCGTCGAGAGCATCCGCCAGCGTGTCGAGGTGCCGCCCGAGCGCGCCCCGCAGCCTGGACAGCTCCTTCACCGCGGCGGTCACCCGCAGCGGCGGCGCCACGAGCAGGTTGACCGCCAGTCCCACCACGATGCCCAGGCTCATCTGCGACACGTAACCGATCGAGTAGCCGTCCGCGTTCGGTCCGCCCACGATCAGCACGAAGAGCCCCGCGATCGGCACATAGTCTCGCCCGGCGCCGAGTTGGCGGATGCCGCCGAAGAGGATCCCGATGCCCACCACGAGGGAGACGGTGAGCACGCTGGGTTCGCTGAAGATGATCACCGCCGCCGCAAGCGCGATGCCGATCACGAGCCCGGCCAGCGTTTGCGCGGCGTTCTTGATCGAGCCCATCAGGGTGGGGAAGCTGGCCACGATCACACCGAGCGGTGCGTAATAGGGGTAGTCGTTGGCGACGCCCGGCATGTAGGGGGCCAGCTTCCAGGCGATCGCGACCGCCACAGCGGTCTTTGCGGCCTGAAGGAGTCGAGGCTGCCAGATCGCCGTCTTGACACGGGAGCCCGTCGCGCGCAGGGGCAGATCGGAAGAGAGCATTGCTCGATTGTGCCCGATCAAGCCGTCCGCACCGAATCGCGCCGGCGGCCGTGGTCGAGCGCGGGACGAAGTGATCCGTGACTTTTGGGACTCGATCAGGTAACGTAGACAAGTCGGCTCTTGACACCGCGTGTTTTATTGTGTGCGCGGATGGGTTTGTAAGTCAGGATGGGCCGGTTTCCCAGTAATCCGCTGGTGAAAAATCACTGTATGTGAACGGCCCCGGCCATAGACTGCCCGGGTTCTCAGGTTGCGTCGCTGTGCGGCGTTGTTCTGCCATGTACTCAACACAACCCAGGAATACTTCTATGCCTACTAGCAAGAAGCCGGCCGTCGGCCGCGCAGCCAAGAACTACGACCCGAGCTACTCCAAGGGCGGCCCCAAGGGCGCACCCAAGGGTGGCAGCAAGAGCCCCGGACACCGCGGATACCGCGCTGACGAGGGCGCCCCCAAGAAGCAGCGCTGGAACGCCGACGAGCGCGCCGCGCGCTCCGGTGAGCGCTCCTCCTCCGACCGTCCCGCTTACGGCGACCGTCCGGCTTACGGCAACCGTACCGAGCGTCCCGCAGCCGGCCGCTCCGAGCGTCCCGCCTACAACGACCGCGCCCCGCGCACGGATCGTCCTGCTTACAACAATGACCGGGGCAACGACCGTCCCGCCCGTGGCGGCGACCGTCCCTCCTACGGTGACCGTGCCCCGCGCAACGACCGTCCGGCCTACAACAACGACCGCAACGACCGTGGTGGTGACCGTCCCTCGTACGGCGACCGCGGCCAGCGCAGCGAGCGTCCGTCCTACAGTGACCGTGCCCCGCGCACCGATCGCCCGTCGTACAACAACGATCGTCCGTCTTACGGCGACCGCGCCCCGCGCACCGACCGTCCGGCCTACAACAACGACCGTCCCGCCCGTGGCGGCGACCGTCCCTCCTACGGCGACCGCGCCCCGCGCACCGACCGCCCGGCCTACAACAACGACCGTCCGTCGTACAACTCTGACCGTCCCGCCCGTGGTGGCGACCGTCCCTCCTACGGCGACCGCGCCCCGCGCACCGACCGCCCGGCCTACAACAACGACCGTCCGTCGTACAACTCCGACCGTCCCGCCCGCACCGAGCGTCCGTCCTACGGCGACCGCCCGGCCCGCACCGACCGTCCGTCGTACAACAACGACCGTCCGGCCCGTGGCGAGCGTCCCGCGTACAGCAACGACCGCGCGGCCCGCAACGACCGCTCGAACGACGGCGGTCACTCCAGTAACTTCTACCCCGACCGCGACTCCAAGCCCAAGTTCGCCGCCGGCGACGACGTGGTGCTCGAGCGCCTCGAGGCCATCGCCACGACCGCAGCGGATGTTGTCGGCGTGACGTTCGGCGACCTCGGCCTCGGTGGCAACATCGTGCGCGAGCTCGCCCTGCTCGGCGCCCCGAGCCCGTTCCCGATCCAGGCCGCGACCATCCCCGATGTGCTCGCCGGCCGCGACGTGCTCGGCCGTGGCAAGACCGGCTCCGGCAAGACCATCGCCTTCGCCGCCCCCATGATCGAGAAGCTCATGGAGAACAACGGCGCCAAGGACCGCAAGATGGCCCGCAAGCCCCGCGCGCTCATCCTGGCCCCCACCCGTGAGCTGGCCCTGCAGATCGACCGCACCGTACAGCCCATCGCCCGCAGCGTCGGCCTCTTCACCACCCAGATCTACGGCGGCGTTCCGCAGTACCGCCAGGTCAGCGCCCTCCAGCGCGGCGTGGACATCATCATCGGCACCGCCGGCCGCATCGAGGACCTCGTCGAGCAGGGTCGTCTCGACCTGTCCGAGGTTGTCATCACGGTTCTCGACGAGGCCGACTACATGTGCGACCTGGGCTTCCTCGAGCCGGTTCAGCGCATCCTGCGCCTGACAAAGAAGAACAGCCAGCGTCTGCTGTTCTCGGCCACCCTCGACAAGGGTGTCGCCTCGCTGGTCAAGGAGTTCCTGACCAACCCGGCCGTGCACGAGGTCGCCGGTGAAGACCAGGCCTCCAGCACGATCGACCACAAGGTCCTCCTCATCGAGCACCGCGACAAGGCCTCCATCATCGGCCAGCTCGTCGACCGCCAGGGCAAGACGCTGATCTTCAGCCGCACCCGTGCGTACGCCGAGCAGCTCGCCGACCAGCTCGAAGACGCCGGCGTCAAGGCCACGAGCCTGCACGGTGACCTCAACCAGGCCCGCCGTACCCGCAACCTGCAGATGCTCACCAGCGGCCGGGTCAACGTGCTCGTCGCCACCGACGTCGCCGCCCGCGGCATCCACGTGGATGACATCGACCTCGTCATCCAGGCCGACATGCCCGACGAGTACAAGACCTACCTGCACCGCGCCGGCCGCACGGGTCGCGCCGGCAAGTCCGGTACCGTCGTCACGCTGATCCCCAAGCAGCGTCGTCGTCGTATGGAAGACCTGCTCGACCGGGCCGAGATCGACTCCAGCTTCACCACGGCCACGCCGGGTGACGCGTCGATCACCGCTCTGGCGAACCTGTAACACCGCCGCACACCACAGCAGGGCATCCTCCGTTTCGGGGGTGCCCTGCTGCTGGTTAACCGGCGTGTCGCGCCCAGGCGGTGGGTCTGGCCGAGAATATCCTTCACGTGTCGCCGACCGGGATACGGTACGGTTTCCTGGTTCGGGTGCGTCCTCACAATTCGGGTTGGTGACAGCGCACACGACTACTGGATATCTGTGGGGCATCGTCTGACGCTCCACAGATATCCATCTGCCGTTCGGTACTCAGCTGCGGCTCAGCGGATGCTGTCGATCGCGTCGAGCACCCGGGCCGAGAACTCCGCAGACAACGGGGCCGATCCCGCGCTCTCGGCGGCGGCGTTCTGGCCCTCAGGGCTGGCGACGTACCCCAGGTACGCGGACACGAGCCCGGCCTGGTCGGCGTCGGGGTATTCCTCGCACGCGATGAGATAGCTCACCAGCACCAGCGGGTACACCCCGGCTGCCGTCGACGTGCGATCAACGTCCACCACGAGGTCATGGGGGTTGTCCCTGGTCACCAGGGGAGACTCGTCGATGATCGCGGCGGCGGCCTCTGTGGAGTAGTCGACGAAGTCGGTGCCCACCTTGAGTGCGGCCACCGACAGGTCGCCCACGCGCGACGCATCCGCGTAACCGATGGTGTTGCGCCCGTTGGCGACGGCGCTCACCACCCCCGAGTTGCCCTGCGCGCCCTCGCCCGGGTACGGGAAGGCGTCGGCGGGCTCGTTCGTCCACACATCCGGCACGTTCTGGTACAGGTAGTCGGCGAAGTTCTTCGTGGTGCCGGAGTCGTCCGAGCGGTGCACCGCGGAGATGGGTTCGTCGGGCAGACCGGCGTCGGGGTTCAGGGTCACCAGGGCCGGGTCGTTCCACCGGGTGATGGCCCCGGAGTAGATGCTCGCAATGGTCTGCGGGTCCAGGCGCAGCGACTCCACCCCGTCGACGTTGTAGACCAGCACCAGCGGGGACACGTAGACGGGCAGATCGATGGCGGCGGAACCCGGCGCACAGGCACCGAAGGAGCCGGCCAGTTCATCGTCGCTGAGCGCGGAGTCGGATCCGGCGAAGTCGACGCCGCCGCCGATGAACTGCTCGCGGCCGGCGCCGGACCCGGTGGGGTCGTAGTTGATGGTGACGCTGCCGTTCGTGCGCTGGAACTGGGAGATCCAGACGTCTTCGGCCGATGCCTGTGCGCTCGATCCGGCGCCGTCGAGGGTGCCGGCCAGGTCGCTCGGCTCGTCGCCGGCCTCATTGGCGGCGCAGCCCGAGAGGAACAGGATGGTCGCCGCGACTCCCGCGCCGAGGAAGGTTGCCGGGTGCCGTTTCGTTGCCATCACGGTTCCCATTCTGCCTGACCGCGCCGGGACGTTGCCCGTGAGGCACCTGGATGCCGTGGCCCTGATAGATTCGATGCACGTTCGTAGAGGGAGAATCATGACCACACGCTGGGCGCGCTTCGCCCGTGGGTGGATCGTCGCGGGTTTCTCCACATTCGTCGCCGCACTGTCGCACACGCTGGGCGGCGGCGCCGTTCCGGGCTTGTTGGCCGTCGTGGTCTCCCTGGCTTTCGCCGGCATTGTCTCGATCGCGCTGTCCGGCCGTACCCTCTCCACCTGGCGTCTCGCCCTCGCGGTCCTGATCAGCCAGGTGATCTTCCACGGCCTGTTCTCCTTCGGCGGCGCAGGCGGGCAGCTGGCCGTCGCGGATGCCCCGGCGGGCCACGCCCACGCCGCGGGCCAGGCTGTCGCGCTGATGCCTGGGGAGGCCGCTGCCATGTCCGCGGCCGGCCACGGCCTCATGATGCCGATCTTCCACGTGCTTGCCGCGGTCGTCACCGTGCTGGCGCTCCGGTTCGGTGAGCGCGCTTTCTGGAGCCTGTTCACCACCCTGAAGGTGGCCCTGGGCGTTCTTGTGCGTGTCATCGCGCTCACGCCGGTGCCCGGCATCCCGCGCGCCATCGTGGCGGTCTCGGCCTGGTTGCCGCCCCGCGACCAACTCGTTCTGCTCAGTCCCATGCGGCACCGTGGGCCGCCGGTGCGCCTCGTCGCCTGAGGTCTGCCTCAGGCCTTCCGACGTTGTGCCCCCATTTTTGTCGACCCTGCCTGCCCGTCGTTCTGAGCGGTCCGCAGCCGGGGCGACCAGCCACGATCCCAAGGACTATCCATGAAGCTCTCCACACCCGTCTTCGCCGCCACCACGCTCCTCGGTGCCGGCCTGCTTGCCCTGTCGTCCCCGTTGGCGGCCAGCGCCCACGTCGAGGTTGAACCGTCCTCGACCGCCGCCGGCTCCTACAGCCTGCTCACCTTCTCCGTCGGCCACGGCTGCGACGGCTCTTCCACCACAGGCATCACCATCGACATTCCCGACACCATCACCAGTGTCACCCCCACCATCAACCCCGGCTGGACCGCGGCCAAGGTGGCCGTCGACCTCGCCACCCCGCTCGAGGACGGCGAGGGCGACACCATCACGACCCGGGTCGGCCAGGTCACCTACACGGCCGACGCGCCCCTTGCCGACGGCTACCGCACCACCTTCGCCCTGAGCCTGCAGATCCCGGCCGATGCCGTCGGCGAGACGCTGTCGTTCCCCGTGCTGCAGACCTGTGAGGTCGGCTCCACCAGCTGGAGCGACGCCACAGTCGAGGGCGAGGCCGAGCCGGCGCACCCGGCGCCTGCCCTCGTCGTGACCGAGGCAACAGCCGAGGCCGGCCACGGCCACGGTGGCACCGAAGCGACGGCCGATGACGCCGACGCGAGCACCACGACCGCCTCCGACGACGTGCTGGCCCGCCTGCTGGGCATCGGCGGACTCGTCGTGGGCGCCGTCGGACTCGTGGTGGCCGTCGCTTCCCGTCGCAAGAACGCGGCGTAGGACTGCCCATGGCTCGCAGTCCTCTCACCGCACGCCGCGGAACACCCGCGGCCGGTCTCCGACGCCGTCCCTCGGCCATTCGCGTGCTCGGCCGTGCGACGCTGACCGCTCTGGTCGTCGTGGGCGCGACGCTGGGAGCCTCCGCTGCCCCGGCGTTCGCGCACAACTCGGTGGTGAACATCTCCCCGGCGCCCGGGTCTGTCGTCACCGAACAGCCCGGTGCGATCAAGATCACCACCAACGACAACCTGCTCGACCTCTCGGGCGAGGGTTCGGGCAGCGCCATGCAGGTGAGCGGGCCGACGGATGCGCCGCTTTACTACGGCGACGGCTGCGCCACGGTCTTCGGGCCCACGCTCGAGGCCGAGGTGCAGCTCGGCCAGCCTGGGGAGTACACGGTGGTGTGGCAGACGGTGTCGACCGATGGGCATGCCATTTCCGACAGGTTCACCTTCACCTGGCAGCCCGATCCGAGCCAAGTGCTCGGTGAGGGCTCGGCGACCGCGCCCACCTGCGCCACGAGTGGGGCAGGAACCGGGGCCGCCGACACGGGTGCGGCGACGTCTGACGCCGCCGACGACAGTGCCGGCTCGGCCGTGCAGGGCAGCGACCTGCTCTGGATTGGGGGAGCCCTCGTGGCGATCCTGATCGCGATCGGCGTCACGCTCCTCCTCCTGCGCCGCCGCCCCACCCCTTAGGCCCCCTAGGAGACTGCTGATTTATCGGGGCGTTTAAGGCGCGCCTTTGTTGGTTTCGGCGGAGGTGTTTAAGACTTGATTCATGCAGGGTCGTGATGATGGTCAGCGTCAGTTGTTGGATGTCGGTGTGTTCGCTGGGCACATGTTGCCGGCGGGGTCGGTGTTCGCTTTTCTCGCTGAGCACCGGCACGAGTTGTTCCCGGATGACGCGTTCGCGGACCTGTTTCCGTCGGGTCGTGGCCGGCCCTCGACGCCCGCGGACGTGATCGCATCGGTGATGGTGCTGCAGACCCTGCACTCGTTATCGGACCGGGAAACCGCGGAAGCCGTCACGTTTGATCTGCGGTGGAAAGCGGCCTGCGGGTTCGGGTTGACGGAAACATCGTTCCACCCGACGGTGTTGACGTATTGGCGACGCCGCCTCGCGGCAAGCACCCGCCCGCACCGAATTTTCGACGCCGTCGCCGAGGTTATTGCCGGTTCTGGGGCGTTGTCGGGTCGGAAGCGGCGGGCGTTGGACTCCACGATTTTGGATGACGCGGTCGCCCGCCAGGACACGGTGACGCAGTTGGTCGCGCAGATCCGCCGGGTCGGTCGGGAGATCCCCGGCGCCGACATGATCGTGGCCGGCCTGCCCGGCCATGACTACGAGAAGCCCGGCAAGCCCGACATCGCCTGGGACGACAAGGCGGCCAGGGACGAACTCGTTTCCCGCCTCGTGACCGACGCCCTGGCGTTGCTTGCGGCAATCGACACGACGTCATTGACCGACTCGCAGCAGGAGACGGTCGCGTTGCTCGCCCTCGTCGCGGGCCAGGACGTCGAGCCGGCTGAGGGGTCCGATGGCTCGGATGGGCGGTGGCGGATCGCGCGGAAGGTCGCGCCGGACCGGGTGATCTCGACCGTTGACCCGGACGCCCGCCACGCGCACAAGAGCCGGGAGAAGAAGCAAGACGGTTTCAAAGCCCACATCGCGATCGAGCCCGATACGGGTCTGGTGACCGCGGCCGTGTTGACGAAAGCGTCCGGGCCCAAGAACAGTGACGCGGCCCGCGGCGCGGCCCTGGTGGCCGCTGACACGAGCATCGGCTCGGACACGGTCGAGGTCCTCGGTGATTCTGCCTACGGCAGCGGGGACCTCCTCGCCGAGGTCACCGCGGCCGGGCATGTTCCGATCATCAAACCGATGCCGTTGAGTCGGGCGGTTCCGGGCGGATTCACAATCGATGACTTCAGCATCGACGAAGCTAAGCGCACGGTGACGTGTCCTGCGGGGAACACCCGACCGATCACCGTGAAACGTAATGTCACATTTGGCGCCGTTTGCGCGAGCTGCCCGCTCCGAGCCCAGTGCACGAGCGCCGTCGACGGTCGCAAAATGGTTTTGCATCCGCAGCAGCAGATCCAACGCGAGCACCGCGCACGCGCGCTGGACCCTGACTTTCAAGCCGTCTACCGGCAGCACCGGCCGATGGTTGAACGCTCGATCGCATGGATGAC
This sequence comes from Cryobacterium sp. PAMC25264, assembly GCF_019443325.1. Taxonomy (NCBI): domain Bacteria; kingdom Bacillati; phylum Actinomycetota; class Actinomycetes; order Micrococcales; family Microbacteriaceae; genus Cryobacterium; species Cryobacterium sp. PAMC25264. The sequence goes on along the minus strand of NZ_CP080383.1, from coordinate 2,991,104 downwards.
TCGCGGCGCGAGACGAGTCCCTTACCGCGGCGTCGTGAAGAACCACGCCTGGTGGAACAACCGCGCCGCCGCGATCAACCTGAAACGACTCCTGAGCCTTGGCCTCACCAGCCAGAACGGGGTTTGGGCACTTGGCTGAAGACCCCAGGCAGGGCAGACACCCCAGCCCTCACACCGACCCCGACGACCACCTTCTACTGGCCAGACTCGCGACACCGAATCGATCCCGCAAGCAGCCCAAACACGACCACACCCGACTCAAAAAACGGGCCCCCGACTCGCCGGGCCCACCGCAGCCATCTAAATCAGCAGTCTCCTAGGCCCCGACAGTCCCGACAGTCCCGCCAGTCCCGCCAGTCCCGCACCGCGCGTCCGGCGGGTCCGTCCCGCTGTCCGACCCATCTTGCCGAGGTGACCTATCTCGCTGACCCGACCACACGTTGCTCGAGCCTGTCGAGACCCCGCGACCTGTCTCAGGGTCGCGACCATCTCGTCGGTCGAGCCTGTCAGTGATGATGGTTGTAGGGGGTTGGTCTGGTCTGACTCTGAGCCTGTCTGACGCTGCGGTTGTCTTTGTCTCGATGCGTCGCCCGGTGTCCAGCCCCCTGAACGCACGATGGTTTGGTCGTGTTCAGGGACGTCACCATGACCTAATAGGAGCTTGGCTCCAGCCTCTTCACTGACTTGTCTGACGGCGCCCCTGAACACTGACCCTTAGTTAGAAGGGCTGTATTCAGCATGACGTATTCCACTAAAGATCTTGTCCTCGGCATTGATACGCACAAAGATTTTCACCACGCGGCGGTGATCAATCACGTTGGGAAGAAGATCACCGACCGGAAGTTCGACGCCACCCCTGCCGGCTACCGCGAGCTCATTGGTTGGGCCACTGACGTTGGCCGGATTGGTCGCGCTGGCGTTGAAGGGACCGGGTCTTACGGCGCGGGATTGACCCGGACTCACTCGCGCGGGATCCCGGTGATCGATGTGATCGCCCCGGATAAGCAACTGCGGCGTCTGCGGGGCAAGACCGACACGATCGATGCTTACAACGCTGCCCGTGCGGTGTTGAACGAGGTCGCGACCGCGTCCCGAAGGTTCAGGACGGCTTCGTTGAAGCGTTACGGTGGTGCGCACGTCCAGGCGGTTACTGGTCAAGCAGCGCACGGAGAGCATGAACCAGCTCCAGGGCCTGATCGTGAGCGCGCCCGCGGAGCTGCGACTGGTACTGGCTCACGTGAAGGCAAAGAAGTTGGCCACGCTGTGCTCAAACTGCCCAGACGGGCTGCTGATGACCTCGTGATGACGGAAACGACGAACGTTCTCCGTTGCCTCGGCAAACGCTACTTGGAGCTGTTGGTCGAGGCAGACAGCCTCATGAAACGCCTGGGCGATCGTGAAAGAACACGCCCCGGAACTGCTCCAGTGCACGGTGTTGGACCTGACGTGGCCGCGACGATGTTGATCGTCGCTGGTGAGAACGTTGACCGGCTTGAGAGCGCGTCCGCGTTCGCGCACCTGATCGGAACAGCACCGATACCGGCATCGTCGGGCAAAACGAACCGGCATCGCCTCAACCGGGGCGGTAACCGGCAAGGCAACTCAGCGGCGTACCGGATCGTGATGGTCCGAATGAAAACCCACGAACAAACCCGCGACTACGTCGCGAAATCCCTCGCCCGCGGCAAGACCAAACGCGAAGCCATGCGCATGCTCAAACGCTACGTCGCCCGCGAGATCTTCCAAATCCTCATCAGCATCCGACACCGCCACGAACTCGAAAAACACACCCCCATCGCGGCTTGACATCTATAGGAGCATCGAGACCCCGCGACCTGTCTCATGGTCGCGACTATCTCGTCGGTCGAGCCTGTCGAGACCCCGCGACCAGTCTCGCTGACCCGTCCAGGACCGTCGGTCGGTCTGGTCGGGCACCACCACTCTCTCCACCACTTCCAAGGACCTCTCATGACCACCATCCTCCACACCGGAGACACCCCGCCGCCCACCCCTGACCAGCCAGTGACTCCACCCAGCAGACAGCCCTGGTTCGGTGCGTTCCTCCTCCGCCTGCACTTCTACGCCGGCATCCTGGTCGGCCCGTTCATCCTCGTCGCCGCCCTCAGCGGCGCCCTCTACGCCGCCACCCCACAACTCGAGCAGACCATCTACGCGCACGAGCTGCACGCGCCGGTCTCCGACATGACCCTGCCGCTGGCCGACCAGATCGAAGCCGCCCAAGCCGTCGTCGGTGACGAGGGTGCCCTCGTGGCCGTGCGCCCAGCGCCCAACGACGGCGACACCACCCGGGTCATGTTCACCGCCGAGGGCCTCGGCGAGAGCGAGTCCCGGGCCATCTTCGTCGACCCCGCCACCGGAGAGGTCCGGGGCGACCTCACCGCCTACGGCACCACCGGTGTGCTGCCGTTGCGCACTTGGATCGACCAGTTCCACCGAAACCTGCACCTGGGCGACTTCGGTCGCCTCTACAGCGAGCTCGCCGCGAGCTGGCTCGGCGTCGTGGTCCTGGCCGGCGGGGCCATGTGGGTCATCCGCATCCGCCGGGTTCGTGCCAAGAAGGACCTGCTGCGGCCCAACAACAAGGCCAGGGGATACCGCCGCTTGTTCAGCTGGCATGCCTCCACCGGTATCTGGCTTCTGGTCGGCGCCCTGTTCCTCTCGGCGACGGGCATCACCTGGTCGCAGTACGCGGGCCAGAACGTCTCCGACCTGCGGGCCGCGCTCAACCTCGGGACACCCTCGATCTCCACCGACCTCGGGCAGCCTGTGCCCGCGCTGGCCGATGAGCACGCCGGGCACGGCACCGCCACGGCGTCCACGGCGGTCATCGACCCAGCCACCTTCGACGCGGTTCTCGCCGTGGCGCAAACCGTCAACGTGAACACCGGGCTCGTCGAGATCCGTCCGCCGTCCGCCGCCGGCCAGGCCTGGGTGGTGCAGGAGATCCAGCGCAGCTTCCCCACCGAGGTGGACTCCGTCGCCGTCGACGGCAGCACCCTCCGGGTCACCGACCGGGTCGACTTTGCCGACTTCAACCTGGCCGCCAAGCTCACCCGCTGGGGCATCGACACCCACATGGGCACCATGTTCGGCCTGGCCAACCAGCTGATCCTCATCGCGACCGCCCTTGGCCTGGCAGCGATGGTCGGCTGGGGCTACCTGATGTGGTGGAAACGCCGCCCCACTCGCGGCACCGCCCGGATGGGAACGCCCGCCCTGGCCGGTGCGCTCGCTCGCGCACCCTGGTGGGGAGTGCTGGCCGTCATCGCGGGAGCCCTGGCGGTCGGACTGCTCTTCCCGCTGGTGGGCGTCAGCCTGCTGGTCTTCATCGTGATCGACGCCCTCCTCACCCTTCGCGCTCCGCGGAGTGCCGCCCGGTGACGAGCACCGCCGGGCGGCCGCCCACAGGTCGTGGGTTACCGCCCGGCGGCGTCGGCGGGCGCGGGTAGAGTTGGCGGGTGAGTTGGAACGCCGAGATACCGTGGGATCCTGACGAGTTCGAGCCACCGGACGACTTCGATGCCCCACCGCCCCCGGACCCCTACGGTCAGGGCGGCTCCGCCGTGCCCGCCGCCCGACAGGGCGCATCCACCCCGGCCGGAGCCGGCCCGGTCGACTTCGGCGACTACGCCCCGCCCGCCGGCGGCGCCACGCTCCTCGCCCCGCCGCCCCCCAAGCGCGCGACCGCCAAGTTCGCCACCGCCGCTGAGGCCCTGCACACCGTCTTCGGCTATGACTCCTTCCGCGGCGAGCAGGCCCAGATCATCGACCAGCTCATCAATGGTGGCGACGCCGTCGTGCTCATGCCCACCGGTGGCGGCAAGAGCCTCTGCTACCAGATCCCGTCGCTCGTTCGCGAGGGCACCGGCATCGTCATCTCCCCGCTGATCGCACTCATGCAAGACCAGGTGGATGCGCTCACCCTCGTCGGCGTCCGCGCCGCGTTCCTCAATTCCAGCCAGGACTCCGCCGCCCGTAGCCAGGTGGAGCGGGACTACCTCGCCGGTAACCTCGACCTGCTCTACGTCGCGCCGGAGCGGCTCAGCAACGAGGCCACCAAGCGGTTCCTCGACCGCGGCACCATCGCCCTGTTCGCCATCGACGAAGCCCACTGTGTGTCCCAGTGGGGGCACGACTTCCGCCCTGACTACCTCGCGCTGTCCGAGCTGGCCGACCGGTGGCCCGACGTGCCGCGCATCGCGCTCACCGCCACTGCCACAGACGCCACCCACAAGGAACTCACCGAGCGACTGCAGATGGGGCAGGCCCAGCACTTCGTCGCCAGTTTCGACCGGCCCAACATCCAGTACCGCATCGTGGGCAAGAACGAACCGCGCAAGCAACTGCTCAGCTTCATCAAGGCCGAGCACCCCACCGACGCCGGCATCGTCTACGCGCTCAGCCGCAAGACCGTCGAGCAGACTGCCGAGTTCCTCCGCGCCAACGGCCTGAACGCCTACCCGTACCACGCGGGTCTCGACCAGGGCCTGCGCGCCCGCACCCAGTCCCGGTTCCTCCGCGAGGAGGGCGTCATCATCGTCGCCACCATCGCGTTCGGCATGGGCATCGACAAGCCGGATGTGCGCTTCGTCGCGCACATCGACCTGCCCAAGTCCGTCGAGGGCTACTACCAGGAGACCGGCCGGGCCGGCCGTGACGGCCAGCCCTCCACGGGCTGGCTGGCCTACGGCCTGCAGGACGTCGTGCAGCAGCGCCGCATGATCGACGAGTCGCCCGGCGACCTGGCCCACCGGCGCAAGATGAGCGCCCACCTGGACGCCATGCTCGCCCTCTGCGAGACCGTGCACTGCCGCCGGGTCAACCTGCTGCGCTACTTCGGTCAGGCCAGCGAGCCGTGCGGCAACTGCGACACCTGCCTCACCCCGCCAGAGGCCTGGGACGGCACCGTGCCCGCCCAGAAGCTCCTCTCCACGATCGTGCGGCTGCTGCGCGAGCGCAACCAGCGTTTCGGCGCCGGCCAGCTCATCGACATCCTGCGCGGCAAGACCACCCCGCGCACCACCCAGCACCACCACGAGCAGCTCGCCACCTGGGGCATCGGAGCCGACCTCACCGACCAGCAGTGGCGCGGTGTGGTGCGGCAGATGCTGGCTCAGGGCTTCATCGCCACCTCCGGCGAGTACGGCACCCTGATCCTCACCGAGGCCGCGGCCGAGGTTCTCGCCGGCACCCGCACCGTGCAGCTCCGCAGCGAACCCGACCGGCCGCTCAAGCGCACCCCGGCCGCCCGCGCTGCAACCGCCAAGGCCGGGCTCGCCGAGCTCAGCCCCGAGCAGGAGACCCTGTTCCAGGCCCTGCGCGCCTGGCGCAGCACCACCTCGAGGGAGCAGGGCGTTCCCGCCTACGTCGTCTTCGGCGACGCCACCCTCGTTGCGGTCGCGGCGGCGAAGCCACGCACCCTGGCCGACCTCGACGGCATCCCCGGCGTCGGCGCCAAGAAGCTCGACTCCTACGGCGAGGCCCTCCTCGAGGTCGTCGCCGCGAACGCCTGACCCAGCCCGGACCGTGGGGCGTCCGATTATCGGGCGATAGTGAGTTTTTCAGGACGCAATCGCCGCGATCGTCCTCGTAAACTCACTATCTCCTGTTTTGCCGCCGAGTCATCATCCGCCCACGGGCAGGACCCGCGTGGTGCGCGGCGGTCTTTGTCGCCCATCACAGGTGGAGGCACCGCCTTCTTGTAGAAGAGCTACAGTCCGAGCGCGGTGGCCCGAGCCCTTCTTTGTAGCCCCGTCACGCACTATTTCCGCTGCAGACCGGCCCGACCTAACGTGGTCGAACCGCACCAGCCCGCGCGAAGACGTAAGGACGAATGATGGTTGACACTGCCCAGCGCCCCACTGAATCCCGGCCCTCCGCGGTCGACACCGACACCGGCCCCGTCCGCGTCGCGGGGGACCCGGATGCCCCGCGCATCGATCTGCCCGCCCTGCAGCACACCCTGCTCGGCACCTGGGCCGACGTGCGCCTGAAGGCCCGCGAACTCACCGCCCGTCCAGACCTGCAGCGCATCGAGGGCCAGTCCATGGCCGACCACCGTCTCCGCGTGCTCGACCAACTCAAGATCCTGGCGGACAACGGGCACGTGCACCGCGCGTTCCCCGTTTCGCTCGGCGGCTCCGATGACCACGGCGGCAACATCGCCGGCTTCGAGGAACTCGTCACCGCCGACCCGAGCCTGCAGATCAAGGCCGGCGTGCAGTGGGGTCTCTTCGGCGCCGCCGTCCTGCACCTGGGCACCACGGTTCACCACGAGAAGTGGCTGCCCGGCATCATGAGCCTCGCCGTACCCGGTGCTTTCGCGATGACCGAGACCGGCCACGGGTCGGATGTCGCCGCCATCGGCACCACCGCGACCTACGACGTCGAGGCGGGAGACTTCGTGCTGCACACCCCGTTCCGCGCGGCCTGGAAGGACTACCTCGGCAACGCCGCCAACGACGGTATCGCCGCCGTGGTCTTCGCCCAGCTGATCAGCCTCGGCGTCAACCACGGTGTGCACGCGTTCTACGTGCCGCTCCGCGATGACACCGGCGCCTTCCTGCCCGGCATCGGCGGCGAGGACGACGGTCTCAAGGGCGGCCTGAACGGCATCGACAACGGCCGGCTGCACTTCACCCAGGTGCGCGTTCCGCGCACCAACCTGCTCAACCGCTACGGTGACGTGGCCGAAGACGGCAGCTACACCAGCCCGATCGGCAGCCCCGGCCGCCGGTTCTTCACCATGCTCGGCACCCTGGTGCAGGGGCGGGTGTCCCTTGACGGGGCCGCGACGCAGGCGTCCGCGGTGGCGCTGACCATCGCCATCCGCTACGGCAGCGAACGCCGCCAGTTCACCGCGGGCAGCGACACTGACGAGGAGGTCATCCTCGACTACCAGCGCCACCAGCGCCGGCTCATCCCGCGCCTGGCCACCGTGTACGCGCAGACCTTCGCGCACGATGAGTTCCTGGTGAAGTTCGACCAGGTCTTCAGCGGCGCCGCGGCCACGGATGTCGACCGGCAAGACCTGGAGACCCTCGCGGCGGCGCTCAAGCCGCTGTCCACCTGGAACGCGCTGGACACTCTGCAGGAGGCGCGCGAGGCCTGCGGTGGCGCCGGCTTCCTCGCCGAGAACCGGCTGGTGGGTCTCCGGGCCGACCTCGATGTCTACGCCACCTTCGAGGGTGACAACAACGTTCTGCTCCAGCTGGTGGCCAAGCGGCTGCTCACCGACTGCAACCGTAAGTTCGCCGGTGCGGATGCCGGCGTCCTCGCCCGCTACGTCGTGCAACAGACCGCCGAACGCGCGTACCACGGCTCCGGGCTGCGCCGACTGGGCCAGTCCGTCATCGATCGGGGCTCAACGGCTCGCAGCATCGGGGCGCTCCGGGAAGCCGCCACCCAGCGTGCTCTGCTCACCGACCGGGTGGAGACCATGATCGCCGGTATCGCCCAGTCGCTGCGGAACGCGCACAAGCTGCCCAAGAACGAGGCCGCCGCCCTCTTCAACAGCCACCAGAACGAGCTGATCGAGGCCGCGCGCGCCCACGCCGAGCTTCTGCAGTGGGAGGCCTTCACCCGCGCCGTCGAGTCGACCAGCCAGGCGGGTACCCGGCAGGTGCTCACCTGGCTGCGCGACCTCTTCGGCCTGCGCCTGATCGAGGAGCACGCGGCCTGGTACCTCATCAACGGGCGCATGTCCGGCAAGCGCGCGCAGGCCGTGACCGCCTACATCGACCGCATCATCGCCCGGCTGCGTCCGCATGCCCTCGACCTGGTCAACGCGTTCGGCTACGCCCCCGAGCACCTGCGGGCGGCTATCGCCACCGGCGCCGAGCGTGAACGTCAGGTCGAGGCCCGGCAGTACTACCGCGATCAGCGTGCTGCCGGCACCGTCCCCGTCCCCGAGAAGCCGGCCCGCCGCCCCTGACCGCAGCCGCCCCCGGACTGGGGGTGGGTCGGGCGCGAGGATGAGGCCGGATGCGGCACAACCATCCGCTCGACGGATGCTGCGCCCAGCCGGTGCGCCTACTCTCGTCTGTGGGGGACGATGCGGCATGCATCTTTTCCCGCAGACGACGGGAAGAGGAACCGGATGATCCAGGCACAGTCCCTGACCAAACGCTACGGAAGCAAGACCGCGGTCGACTCCGTGGACTTCACGGTGCAGCCCGGCCGGGTGACGGGATTCCTCGGCCCGAACGGTGCAGGCAAGTCCACCACCATGCGCATGATCGTAGGGTTGGACCGGCCCAGTCACGGCTTGGTCACCGTGAACGGCAAGCAGTACCGCGAGCACAAGGCACCGCTCCGCGAGGTCGGCGTGCTCCTGGACGCCAAGGCGATCCACACCGGTCGCAGCGCCTACAACCACCTGCTCGCCATGGCCGCCACCCACTCCATCCCGGCCAGCCGGGTGAGGGAGGTCATCGAACTCACCGGGCTCGAATCCGTCGCTCGCAAGCGCGTCGGCGGCTTCTCCCTCGGTATGGGACAGCGCCTCGGCATTGCCGCGGCCCTGCTCGGCGACCCCGCCACGCTGATCCTCGACGAACCGGTCAACGGGCTCGACCCCGAGGGTGTGCAGTGGGTGCGCAATCTGGTCCGCCACCTCGCCGGCGAGGGCCGCACCATCCTGTTGTCCTCACACCTCATGAGCGAGATGGCCGTCACCGCCGACCACCTCATCGTTCTCGGCCGAGGCCGGGTCATCGCGGATGCGCCGGTGGCCGACCTCATCGGTGCCGCCAACCGTAATACGGTACGGGTGCGCACCCCCTACGCACCCGAGCTTGCCGCCCTGTTCCAGCGCCCAGACGTCACCGTGACGCAGTCGGAGGCCGACCTGCTGGAGATCTCCGGGGTGGCTGCGGCCGAGATCGGCAACCAGGCCGCCCGCGCCGGCATCGCGCTGCACGAGCTCACCCCCATTAGCGCATCTCTCGAAGAGGCCTACATGGCCCTGACCCAGAACGACGTCGAATACCGCACCGGCGGTTCCGCCGACGACCCCGCCGCAGAGCACCGCGCGGCCGACCTCCAGGAGAGTGTCCGATGACCACGACAGTGGCTCCCCACGCACCAGCCACCACCCACCCCTTCGTAGCCTCAGGCTCAGGCCTCAGCTTCGGCGGCCTGCTCAACTCCGAGTGGATCAAGCTCCGCACCGTGCGCTCCACGATCTGGTCCTACGCCACGGTCATCGTCATCTCCCTGGGAATGGCGCTGCTGATGTCGAGCACTCTCACCCTCGAGGGAACCCAGGTGCCGGCCTCCGACCAGGCTAACTGGATGATCCAGGTGTCCACCTTCGGGATCATCTTCGGCCAGCTCGTCGTCGCCGTACTGGGCGTGCTCTCGATCAGCGGCGAGTACAGCACCGGCATGGTGCGCTCGAGCCTGACGGCGGTTCCCCGTCGGCTGCCCGTCCTGGCGGCCAAGGCCGTCGTGCTGTTCGTCTGCACCTACGTCGTGGGACTCATCAGCGTCGTCGGCTCTTACCTGGTGGCCTCGCCGATCATGTCGGGCAAGGGCATCTCGGCCAGCCTCGCCGATCCGGACCTGTTCCTCCCGCTGATGAGCGCCGCGCTGTATCTGTCGCTGGTCGCGGTCTTCAGCCTCGGGCTCGGCACGATCCTGCGCAGCAGCGCCGGCGGCATCGCCGCGGCGCTGGGCATCATCCTGCTGCTCCCCACGGTGTTGCAGCTCATACCGGCGACGTGGGTGGCGGACCTCCTGCCGTACGTGCTTTCCAACGCGGGCACGGCAAGCTTTCTCGCGTCCCCACCGTTGGAGCCGTGGCAGAACATCCTCGTCGTGCTGGGCTGGGTGGCCGTGGCGCTCGCCGGTGCCGCTGTGCTGCTCAAACGCCGAGACGCCTGAGCCGCGACGGATGCTCGTGGCGCCCGTGTCGACGGTGCGCCGCGAGCCTCACCCCCGCGGCCCCGACCCGGGTCGTAGGCTCGATGCATGAGAGAGTTCTACCCCGAGATCGAACCGTACGACACCGGCATGCTCGACGTCGGCGACGGCCACACCCTCTACTACGAGGTCTCCGGCAACCCGGACGGCAAGCCGGCGGTGTACCTGCACGGCGGCCCGGGTGGCGCATCCAGCCCCACCCAGCGCCGGGTGTTCGACCCGGAGAAGTACCGCATCGTGCTCTTCGACCAGCGCGGCTGCGGGCGCAGCACCCCGCACGCCAGCGAACCGGATGCCGATCTGACGCATAACACAACCTGGCACCTGGTCGCCGACATCGAGCGGCTGCGTGAGCACCTGGGCATCGACAGGTGGCTCGTCTGCGGGGGCTCCTGGGGAAGCTCGCTCGCTCTGGCCTACGCCGAGACCCACACCGACAAGGTCACCGAACTGGTCCTGCGCGGCATCTTCACGCTCCGGCCCATCGAGCTCGACTGGTTCTACGAGGGCGGCGCCGCGGCCATCTACCCCGATCTCTGGGAGGGCTTCATCGCCCCCGTGCCCGTCGCCGAGCGCGGCCGCCTGATCGAGGCGTACAGCCGTCTGCTGCACGACCCCGATCAGTCGGTGCGCGAACGCGCGGGTGTGGCCTGGTCCACCTGGGAGTCGTCCACCATCACCCTGCTGCAGCACCCCGAGACGATCGAACGGTTCACCGAACCGGCCTTCGCCGTGGCGTTCGCCCGCATCGAGAACCACTACTTCATGAACAAGGGCTGGTTCGAACCGGAACAGCTGATCCGCGACGCCGGCACGCTGAAGGACATCCCCGGCGTCATCGTGCAGGGCCGCTACGACATGTGCACGCCGGCCTTCACGGCGTGGGCGCTGCACCAGGCCTGGCCGGAGGCCGACTTCCAGATGATTCCGGATGCCGGCCACTCGTTCGAGGAACCGGGCATCCGCGCCGCTTTGCTGGACGCCACCGACCGTTTCGCCGGGTAGCCCGCCGCAACCCGTGGCGAAGGCCTTGGCAGCGGGGCGGGACCGTGCCTAAATGTCAGGACCAGCGAACCGACTGGTGAGCCGACCCGAAACGGCCTCAGCGGCAGGAACCCGACATGCCTATACCCGACCATGCCCACACCCGACACCCCCAGCGGTGAAGCCCGCGTGCGCCGGTGGGGGGCCGGCGGCGGCGTCGTCCTACTCGTCGGCGTTGCCGTCGTGCTGTTCGCGGCGAGCCTCCAAGTCGCCGGCTCCGGCGGGGCGCCACCGGCCGGCGCGACCGGGGAGACGTCCCGCCAGACCGCTGTGGACGGCGGGCTCAGCACAGTACCGGTGACCGCTCCGCCGGATGCTGGAACGCTCACGTCGGCCGGTTCCGAGACGCAGCTCTTGATAGAGCCCGTTGCCGTGAAGCCCCTGGCTGAGCTGCCTCCGGTGTCGCTGACTGAGCCGGTCGCGCCCGTGCCCGGGGTGGTTTTCGGCCTCGAACCACTGCGATCGGTCACCGCCGGCGTGGTCCAGGATGGGGAGGCGGTCCCGGCCCTTCGCGTCAGCGTGGTCCTGAGAAATGACACTCCCGACACGATGAACTTGCAATCAGTGCAGGTGGCCATGTCCGTGGGTGCCGAGCAACTGCCCATCTCCGGCCGACCGGATTCGGACGGTCGTTCGTTTCCCGACAGCCTTCCGCCGGGCGCCGCTACCACGGCCGATTTCCTTTTCGCCGTTCCCGTCGACCAGCGCGCACTGGTGAAGGTCTGCGTGACCTACGCTGCCGGCGTACCGGCCAGTGCGTTCGTGGGTTCCGCGCCTCGGTAGACCGCCGTCCAGTCCGTCAGCCGGGCTCGGCGGGCGCGGAGACCGGGTCTGTCTCGCGTTTCACCAGCCGCACAGCGGTTGCGTACGCGGCGCGGTGCTGGGCGGCGATGAGCGGCCAGGCGCGTGTCGACAGGTCCGGCCTGCTGCCCCCACCGGTCTTCCCCGACCGAAAGCCCGTGAGCGCGTCGCCGAGTGTCGCCGCGCTGAGGCCCCCGGCATAGGTGAACACCCAGCCTGCACCGACTTCGCTCTGCAGCACTCGGGCGACCGGGGTGCCGGGCACCAGGATCGGCCGGGCCAGCGACAGGGCGAGCACGGAGGCCTCCGAACCGTGCAGGTCCGGGTACGGGAGCACGACGAGTTCGGCCTGCTCGATCTCCGCGGCCAGCTCGGCGTCGCCGGGACGCCCGAGTGTCACAGTGACCCGGGAATCGGCGCCGGCGGCGAGGAGGATCTCCGCGCCCACGGCCGTGGTCGTGGGGCTGCCCACCACCCGCAGGGACACGGCCTCTCCGTCCGGGCCGGAGCGGAGGTTGGTGAAGGCCTCGATCAGGTGCGCCACGCCCTTGTTCGGACGGATGAGTCCGAAGAACAGCAGCCGGCCCATCATCGCTGGCGACTCATCGATCGAGCCGAACCACTCGCGGTAGTCACCGTGCTCGATCGTGCGCACGTGCGCGGCCTGGGGGATCGGAGTCGCCGGAGTGAGCCGGATCCACAACGTCGTGCGTTGATCCAGGCGCGCCAGCAGCGCCCGTTCGGTCCGGCTACCCACTCTCTGGCCGTGGTCGTCATGCACCGTACGCACCAGGGCGGTACGGCGCCGGCCGAGCCACAACCGAAGGAGCAGCGCGCGAAACAACAGACGCTTCACCAGGCTGCGCAACGAGGTCGAACCGTGCAGCAAGGCCGCGGGCCAGTGCACGTGGAACACGTCGTAGCGTTCCATGAGGGCGCGTTCCCAGCTGAAGCCGAGAACGTGTGGGTCCGGGCCCAGGTGCGTGCTGAGTTGGAGTAGATAGGGATTGGTGGTGCTCGGTGCGCCCGCGAACGACTGCAGGACCCGCATCACCCGATGGTCTTCTGTTCGGGGGCCGATCGCCGTTCGTCGGCGCGGTGCCCGCCCGGCCGATCGGGTGCAGGCCTGCTCAGCCGGCGCAGCGCCACAGCCGATCCCGCTGCCGTGCCGCGAACGGCGGCGGCCAGCATGGGTCCTGCGCGTCTCGCCGCACTCCGCTGGCCCTCGGCCCGTAGCACTTCCGCGGCATAGCCGGGCTGTGCAGCAGCCAGTCAAGAAGATGTCGGCGGCTCAGATGCTCCGCCGCGAAGGCCAGCCGGTTCCGGCAATTCGAGTAGATCCGCACCAGGTCGGCTCCGTCGGCCGGTATGGAATCCGGCGCGCTCCGGAGCACCATGATGTCGTCACGCACGGCCAGGGTGCCGCCGGCGGCCACGCAGCGCCACGACAGATCGACGTCTTCCCAGAGGAGGAAGTAGGTTTCGTCGAAGCCGCCCAGCCAGTCCCACAGGGAGCCGTGGATCATCAGGCACGAGGCACTGAGCCAGCCGTCCGGTGCTGAGCCGGCCGCACCGTCACGGGTCGGTGCGTGGCCGTGGCGGACGTCCACGGTGCCGCCGCCGTCGCACATCGAACCATCCGGGCGGCGAATGTTCGTACCGAGGATGCGCTGGGGGTCGGCGACGCAGGCCGCAGCCAGCACGAGGACCCCGTCAGCGTCGATCCATACCGCAGGATCGAGCAGGAGCAGCAGGTTGCAGCCGCGCGAACGCAGCAGCCGCGCCCCAGCGTTCGCTCCGGCGGCAAAGCCGAGATCGAGTCCGGGGGCGAGCAGGGTCCATCCTTCGCGGGCACAGAGGCGAGTTATCGCCTCCCGCTGGGCGATCCCGGAAAAATTGTCGACCACGACGATCAGGGCCGGCCGGACGCTCTGCCCGATTCCCACCAGGTTACGTTCGAGCTGGTCGGGGTAGCCGTGGTTGACCACGACGATGCCCAGATCGGCCGACGGCATCATGTCGGTTGCTCGCGTTCGACGACTGATCCCGGTTCCACGGGATGCCCCCGAGGCACACGGTGGCGCGGGTGCGCGCTGCGTCCGGGGCTTGCCCCCTGGGTGCTGTGGCCGGAAACGAGTCTTTGGGCGAGGTCTTCATAGCCGTCGGTGACGTGGCCCCAGTTGTACAGGGCGGCCGCACGACGCTGCAGCGCCTCACTGACCTCCTGTGTGTGGTGCGGGTTCAACTCCGCATCCTCGATCAACGCGGCGAGTGCGTGGGGGTCTTGGAAGTAGGCCCCGTAGGCGCCCAGCATCTCGCGGTTGACGGGCACGTCCCAGGCGATTGCGGCGGTGCGGGCACCCATTGCACGCAACAGCCACGGGTCGGTACCTCCCACAGAGTGCCCGTGCAGGTAGCTCACCGCGTGGGCATACAGCTGATCGAGCTGCTCCTGGTCCCACGCCCCGCTCACCAGCCGCACCCGAGGATCCTCGGCCAACGTGGCGAGGCGGCGCGCCTGGGCTCCAGAGCCCGGTGGGCTGCCGACGACGACCAGTGGCAAACGGGTGCTGCTGCGCCGGTAGCCGTCGAGAATCGCGTCCAGATGGTTGTCGGGCCCGAACCGGGCCACCGCCAGGTGGAACCCGTGCGGTCGCAGGCCTAAATCCTCCAGACGCGTGGCCGGCGGATCGTGCAGCAGACGGGTCCCGTAGCCGATCAGCTCGGTCGAAGCGGCAAACTCCCTGCTGTAGTAGTCCGCGACGTTCTGGGAGTCGGCAATGAGGGCGTCGGCCGACCGCACGGTCGCCTGTTCGGCCCACCGGGAATACCGCCCGCGTGGCCGGACCCGGCGGTCGCGTTCCCACTCGCCACCGGACAGGTGCACGGTCGTCGGGATGCCGCGCCGACGCAGCAACGGCAAGAACGGGGCGTTCGTGTACCCGAAGACGAAAGCGGCGTCGGGACGCGCTCCGGTGGTGGCGTGCGCGACCGAGACCGCGGTATTGCTGAGGGATGCGGGGGCCTTCGGCCGCAGCGCCGGGAGGTGCACGAGTCGCATGCCCAGGTAGACGGTCCCCGGCGGAACCGGGCCGCTGGGCGCCCGGCAGTACACTGTCACGGCATGCCCGCGGTCCACGAGCCGCCGCCCGATTTCCTCCACCACGGTCTCGAACCCGCCGAACGTCGCAGGCACCCCGCGGGTGCCGATCATCGCGATCCGCAGCGCCCGGGCGGTGAACCTGCTGTCGGGTTCGCGGTGATCCGGCGTCATCAGTACGCGCCCAACGGCCGGAGCACGATCTTCACTGTGCGCCAGATGATCATGAGGTCGCCGGCGAGCGACCAGTTCTCGACGTAATAGAGGTCCAGTCGCACGCTCTCCTCCCAGCTGAGGTTTGAGCGCCCGTTCACCTGCCACATGCCGGTCAGTCCGGGTTTGATATACAGCCGGCGGTGCATATGCGTCTCGTAGTTCAACACCTCGGACGGCAACGGCGGGCGGGGCCCGACCAGGCTCATCTGCCCCATCACGATGTTCCAGAGCTGCGGCAGTTCGTCCAGGGAATACTTGCGCAGAACGCGACCGACCCGGGTGATTCGCGGATCGCTCCGGATCTTGAAGAGCACCCCTGAGCCTTCGTTCTGCTCGAGGAGCCCGGCCAGCTGGTCCTCAGCGGAACGCACCATGGAACGGATCTTGACCATGTGGAAGGTGCGGCCGTTTCGCCCCACCCGTTCCTGCCGGAACAGGACGGGGCCGGGGCTGTCCAGCTTCACCAGGAGGCCGATCACCAGGAGCACCGGGCTGACCACGAGCAGCGCTGCGCCGCCGAGCGTGATGTCCAGCGCACGCTTCAGCACGTGCTTGGCACCGTCGAATTGGGGGATTTCGACGTGGATCAGCGGGAGGCCTTCGACGGGACGGAAATGGATGCGCGGGCCAGCGACGTCCGTCAGCCGACTGGAGAGGACGAGTTCGGCCGAAGTGCCCTCCAGGTCCCAACCCAGATTGCGCACGAAGCCGCTGCCCAGGCTGGGATGCCCGGCCACGATGACGGCGTCCACGTCCAGGGTCTGGGCCGCCTGGGCGACGTGGGCGAAATCGGACACCACGGGAACGTGATGGCCGGAGGACGTGATGCTCGTCACGTTGTCGCCCTCAAGCGCGGCGCCCACCACGTGATAGGCCGCCTCGGACTTGTCGTTGATCTGCCGCACCACGTACTCGATGTCGTCCCGCCCCCCGACAACGATGGCCCGGGAGAGGTAGTGGCCGAAGCGACGTTGCCTGATGAGCCATTTGCGCCAGAGCCAGCGTTCGAGAACCAGAGCGGAGAGCCCCAATGGGAGCGCGAAGACGAAGTATGCGCGAGACGTGTCGACCTGTAACAGCAGGAAGGCTATCGCCAGCATTCCGAAGGTCAGCAGGGTGGCGTTGATCACGAGTTTGTATTCGGTGGCCCCCACCGCCACGACGCGGGAGTCCCGGGTGCGGAAGGTCGACAGAGTGATGATCCACGTTCCGATCACCAGAACGGTGATCGCCCAATAGGACAACGGGACCCCGGCCGTGGACGGGTTCGTGAGCGCCGCCGGGTCGACCAGGGCGAATCGGGCCAGGAAGGCAACGGTCACGGAGGCGCTGATCACCGCCGCATCCGTCAGGCGCAGCTTCGTTCGGTAATGCCGTGCCCAGGCGGCGCCGGACAGCCCTCGTACAGTACCCGCGCCGGGCGTCGCCTCGGTGATGGGTGTTGGGGCGGTCCTGACCAGGCGGAGCGGGGTCCGGTAACCCGCCGGGATTCCTCCGGGCGCGGGGGAACGTGGCGTAGGCGCGCTCATCGGGGGCCGGCGCTTCCGGCAGGAAGCCGGGCGGGCCGAGCTCGGGCCACACCTGCCGTTGTCGGCGTCGGCGTGTTTTGGGGTCGACGGATAGGTCGCCCCGCGATAGACGTATTCACGGAAGGTCCCCTGCATTTCGGGTTTACAGGTTCGGGCGGGTTGCGGAACAGGTCAAGCAGTGAGGCGGATCGAGCAGTGATGCAGGTGACGAGGGCCTTCGCAGGACGCGAATTCGATCGTCGTGCATCACATGAGGGAATCTCAGGACCTCACGACGTGACCATACCTGCTCCGCATTTTCCGCGCTGTGACCTGAACAGGGGGCAGTTCCAGGCCGCCCAGGTCACCCCCGGTTGGGGGCAGCGAAGTGCCCAACGCAGTGGCATTGTGACTGCGTGAGCGACCCTCAGGTATGAGGGCGCTCATAGCTCGTTACATCAGCCTTCAAGCTATAGGGGTTCACTGTGACCGATACGTTGCGGATCGCTGTCATCGGCGCTGGATACTGGGGGCCCAATCTGGCCCGGAATTTCCGGGCGAGCCCGCACTGGGATCTCGCTGCGGTCTGCGACCTGGACACTGAGCGCGCGGAGCGAGTCGCGGGTCGGGGAAGTGGGGTGCGGGTGACCTCGTCAGTGGCCTCTCTCCTCGCTGATGACACCCTTGACGCCGTGGCGATCGCCACGCCCGCGTCGACGCATCACGGCATCGCCTGCGCGGCGCTCGCCGCCGGCAAGCATGTCCTGGTGGAGAAGCCGCTCGCGGACACGAGTGGCCGAGGTGAATCGATGGCCAGGGTCGCCGCCGAGAATTCGCTGGTCCTGATGACGGACCACACATACTGCTACACCCCGGCCGTGCTGAAGATCCGTGAGCTCATCGACGAGGGAGCGCTCGGCGACATCCTGTTCATCGACTCAGTCCGCATCAATCTCGGTCTGATCCAGCCGGATGTGGATGTGTTCTGGGATCTTGCCCCGCACGACCTCTCGATCATCGATTTTGTCCTCCCGGGTGGTCTGCGACCGCTCAGCGTCTCTGCGCAGGGGGCGGATCCCCTCGGCGCCGGTAAATCGTGTGTCGGCTACCTCACGCTCCCGCTCCAGCACGGCGCCATCGCGCACGTCCACGTCAACTGGTTGAGTCCCACGAAGATACGCACCATGATCATCGGCGGCACCAAGCGCACCCTGGTCTGGGATGACCTCAACCCTCAGCAGCGGGTCAGTGTCTATGACCGTGGCGTGGATCTGGAGACCCAATCCCTGGATGGGTTGGAGCGACGGACTGCCGCCATCTCCTACCGACTCGGCGACACCTGGTCGCCCGCTCTGTCGGAACGGGAAGCGCTGGATTCCATGACCGCTGAGTTCGCGGCGAGCATCCTGGAGCGGCGCGCTCCACGCACCGACGCTGGATCCGGGTTGAGGGTGCTCGAGGTGCTCGAGGCTGCCAGTCGCAGCCTGACAGAGAACGTGGTCGTGACCTTTCCGATGACGCCACGGGTACCGGTGCTCCAGGCAGAGCTGGCGGGGGAACCGGCATGACTGCGCTGCAGGGCGCTCGTGTGCTGGTCACCGGCGGCGCGGGCACCATCGGATCCACGATCGTTGACCAACTGCTCGACGCGGGCGTCGACCACATCGACGTGCTGGACAATTTTGTTCGCGGCCGGATGGCCAACCTCGACGGCGCGATGGCCGACGGGCGGGTCGCTGTGATCGAGGGCGATATCCGTGACGCTGCTGTGGTGCGGAGGGTGACGGCGGGCACGAACCTGGTCTTCCACCAGGCGGCTATTCGCATCACCCAGTGTGCAGAGGAGCCGCGCCTCGCCAATGAGGTGTTGGCCGACGGAACATTCAATGTCCTGGAGGCCGCAGCGGCGCATGGTGTCGACAAGGTCATCTCCGCTTCCAGTGCCTCGGTGTACGGCCTGGCCGAGACTTTCCCGACGCCGGAGAGCCATCACCACACCAACAACGACACTTTTTACGGCGCGGCCAAATCGTTCGGCGAGGGGATGCTGCGCAGCTTCCATTCGATGTACGGGCTCGACTATGTGGCTCTGCGCTACTTCAACGTCTACGGTCCACGGATGGATATCCACGGTCTCTACACCGAGGTGTTGGTGCGCTGGATGGAGCGCATCGCCGATGGGAGACCGCCGTTGATCTACGGCGACGGGTTGCAGACCATGGACTTCATCTTCACCACGGACATCGCCAGGGCGAATCTCCTGGCCGCCGCCGGCGACCGCACGGAGGGTGTGTACAACGTGGCCAGCGGAACCGAGACCACCCTGTTAGGTCTGGCCGAGGCGCTTCTCGAGGTGATGGGCTCCGACCTGGCGGTCGAGCACGGCCCGGACCGTGCGGTCAACGGCGTTGTCCGGCGTCTGGCGGATACCCGAGCGGCGCGAGAGCAGCTCGGCTTCGAGGCTCAGGTCGGATTGCACGACGGTCTGCGACGGCTCGTCGACTGGTGGCAACCGCAGCGCGACGAGATCTCGGCCGGTCGTGTGGGCGTGGTGTCATGAGCCGCATCAACGTCATGAAGCCGTGGCTGGGGGAAGAAGAGGTCCTCGCCCTCACGGAGGTGATCGAGTCCGGCTGGGTCGCGCAGGGCCCCAGGGTGGCCCGGTTCGAGCGCGAGTTCGCAGCGTCGATGCAGGCCAACCACGCCGTGGCGACCTCAAACTGCACCACGGCACTGCACCTGGCGCTGATCGTTGCCGGGGTCCAGGCCGGCGATGAGGTGATTGTTCCCTCATTCTCCTTCGTTGCCACGGCCAACGCCCCCACTTACGTCGGTGCGCGACCGGTGTTCATCGACGTCGACCCCGACACCGGATGTGTCACCGCAGACGGCATCGCCGCCGCCCTCACCGATCGGACCCGAGCCGTCATCGTCGTTGACCAGGGTGGGGTGCCCGTCGACCTCGACCCAATCCGCGACCTCTGCGATCCGCTGGGCATCGTGGTGATCGAAGACGCCGCCTGCGGTGCCGGGTCCACCTACAAGGGTCGGCCAGTGGGGGCCGGGGCCGCGCTGGCGGCGTGGTCCTTCCACCCCCGCAAGCTGTTGACCACGGGAGAGGGCGGCATGTTGACGACCTCGAATTCAGACTGGGCCGAGCGAGCCAGGCGCCTGCGGGAACACGCGATGAGCGTGTCGGCGAGCGACCGGCAGGCGAGCATTCTCGCTCCGGCAGAGGAGTACCTGGAGATCGGATACAACTATCGGATGACCGACATGCAGGCAGCGGTGGGGATCGTCCAGCTGGGCCGATTGCCGGAAATCGTGCGCCGTCGGCGGGAGATCGCCGAACGCTACACAGCCGCCCTGTCTGGCATCGTAGGGCTGCGCCCGGTAGGCGACCCGGAGTGGGGAACCTCGAACTACCAG
Organism: Cryobacterium sp. PAMC25264; assembly: GCF_019443325.1. Classification (NCBI taxonomy): domain Bacteria; kingdom Bacillati; phylum Actinomycetota; class Actinomycetes; order Micrococcales; family Microbacteriaceae; genus Cryobacterium; species Cryobacterium sp. PAMC25264. The sequence continues at coordinate 2,971,061 of NZ_CP080383.1, read as the reverse complement.
TCCTACTGGGTCGAGGTCGGCCCGGATTATCCGTTCGACCGTGAGACGCTACTGGTGCGCCTGGCCGAAGCCGGGGTGTCGGCTCGACGAGGCATCATGTCGGCGCACCTGCAGCCGGCGTACGAAGGAAGTCCGTCATACCGCGGTCCGCTGCCGGTGTCGGAACGGCTCACCGGCAACACCCTGATCCTGCCGCTCTACCACCAGCTCGAGGATGCGGAACAGACTACGGTCATCGATGCGTTGCTCTCTCCGCTCACGGTGGCCGCGCATGGCTGAGGTGCTCCTCGTCGCGGCGAGCGGCCTGGCTCGGGAGGCGCTGTCCGTGCTTCGGCGATCGGGACTGCACACCGCGATCGGGTACCTCGACGATGACGAAACCCGATGGGGCAAGAGTCTCGACGGACTGCCGATCCTCGGCGGTACCGGTCAGGTCGCAGATCACCCGCAGGCCCGGCTGGTTATCTGCGCCGGACGTGGAGTCACCCGGGCGGCTATCGCCGCTCGCCTGGCCGGGTACGGCCGGGGCAACGACGACTTCGTCAGCGTCATCGATCCCAGCGTGGTGGTGCCGGCAGATTGCACAGTCGGGGTGGGGAGCATCCTGCTTGCCGGCGTGGTGCTGACCACCAATGTCGAGCTCGGCAGGCATGTGGTCATCATGCCGAATGTCACATTGACCCATGACGACCTCGTGGAGTCCTTCGCCACTCTCTGCGCCGGCGTGACACTCGGCGGCCACGCGTGGATCGGCGAAGGCGCGTACCTCGGCATGAACGCGAGCGTGCGCGAGGGCGTACGGGTCGGCAAATACTCGGTCCTGGGTATGGGGGCCGCGCTCGTCAAGGACCTGCCATCGGAGGAAACCTGGCTGGGCGTGCCGGCCGGTCCACGAAAGGTGATACCAGCATGAGAGTCCCGTTTCTCGACCTCGTCTCCCAACAGGCGGAGATCGCGGAGGAGGTGCTGCCCGCCTGGCGGGAACAGTTCACGTCCGCGGCCTTTGTCGGAGGTGCCGAGGTCGCCGCATTCGAGCGGGAGTACGCCGCGTACATCGGCGTTCGGCACTGCGTCGGAGTGGCCAACGGGACCGATGCGGTCGAGCTCGCACTCCGGGCCGTCGGTATCTGCCCAGGCGACGAGGTCATCATCCCCGTCAACACGTTCATAGCGACCGCCGAGGCGGTGACCCGCCTGGGTGCGACCCCGGTCTTCGTCGACGTCGATGAGGAATACCTCCTCATCGACCCCGCTGCAGTCGAAGCGGCCGTCACGTCGCGCACTCGGGCAATCGTGCCCGTGCACCTCTACGGCCAGACCGCGCCGGTCGAAGCACTCCTGCAGATCGCGACACGGCACGGGCTTGTCGTCGTCGAGGACGCTGCCCAATCACAGGGGGCGACTGCCACGATCGGCCGAGCCGGTGCGCTCGGCCGGGTCGCCGCGACGAGCTTCTATCCCGGCAAGAACCTTGGAGCGGCCGGAGATGCCGGTGCAGTGCTCACCGACGACCCAGCCGTCGCCGAATTCGTCCGGAACTACGCTGCTCACGGAAGCTCGGTGAAGTATGTGCACGACCGGGCTGGCGTGAACTCGCGTCTGGATGCCGTGCAAGCCACGGTGTTGCGCGCCAAGCTACGCAGGCTCGACACGTGGAACGCCGCCCGCCGCGCGGCCGCCGAACGGTACGCGGGGATGCTTGCCGACCTCACCGAGGTGCGGCTCCCCGCCACCCGGCCCGGCAACGAGGACGTCTGGCATCTCTACGTGGTCCAGGTCGCCGAACGCGACCGGGTGCTCGCTGAACTCGGGGCCGCCGGGATCGGCGCGGCCATCCACTACCCGACTCCGTTGCACCTCACGGCCGCCTACGCGGGACTGGGCTATCAGGCCGGCCGTTTTCCGGTGGCGGAAGCCGCCGCGCGGCGGATACTCTCGCTGCCGATGTACCCGCACCTCACTGCAGTGCAGCAATCGCTGGTCACCGCCGCGCTCGTCGGAAGTCTGAGGGCACGATCACGAGCAGGAGAAGTGCCGGTCCTGGCCGATCGGGCTGTGTCATGAGCGCAGAGTGGCGACGGCATACCGTGGTCAGGACGAACCTCCACCACCTGCTTTCACAGGCGGCCGTGCTGACGCCGGACGCCCCCGCGCTGAGCTACCGCAATGCCACCATCAGCTACGCCGAGACCTGGCGGATGGCACTCGCCACGGCCGCGCGGTTGCACGCGCTCGGAGTGCGGAGGGGAGACCGGGTTGCGATCTACCTGGAAAAGCGCTTCGAGACCGTCGCATCGATCTTCGCCATCTCTGCGTCCGGGGGCGTCTTCGTCCCGATAAACCACGTGCTGAAGGCACCCCAGGTGCGTCATATCCTGCAGGACAGCGCGGCGGCGGTGCTGATCACCTCGGCGGACCGGCTAGCCCGACTCGGGGCGGTCCTGCCGGTCACGCAGGTCGCTCATGTGATCGTCGTGGGCGACACTCCGTCCGGGCACACTCCGTCCGGGCCGGAGACACCCTGGCAGACGCACCGGTGGCCGGACGGGCAGATCGCGACCCAGGACCGGCCAGAGCCACCGGCGATAGACCTCGACCCGGCGGCGATCCTGTACACCTCGGGGAGCACCGGCACACCCAAGGGTGTCGTGCTCAGCCACCGCAACCTGATCGTCGGCGCCGAGAGCGTCAGTTCCTATCTGGGCAACACGAGCGACGATGTCATCCTCAGCGTACTTCCGCTGAGCTTCGACGCCGGGCTGAGCCAGGTGACGACGGCCTTCTCCGTCGGCGCTCACTGTGTGCTGATGAACTACCTGCTGCCGCTGGAGGTACCCAAGCTTTGCGCACAGTACGGGGTCACCGCCCTCACCTGTGTGCCCCCGCTGTGGCTGCAACTCAGCGAGGTCGCCTGGCCACCGGCAACCGCGAGACGGCTCAGATATTGGGCGAACACCGGGGGCAGGATGCCCAGGCCGATGCTGGACCGGTTGCGGGGTATCTTCACCGAGGCCGACCCGTACCTCATGTACGGGCTCACCGAGGCCTTCCGGTCGACCTATCTCGACCCATCCGAAATCGACCGGCGCCCCGACTCGATCGGCCGAGCCATCCCGAACGCCGAGATTCTCGTACTCCGTCCAGACGGGACGCCGTGCGCGCCCGGAGAGGAAGGAGAACTCGTGCACCGGGGAGCCCTGGTGGCGCTTGGCTACTGGAATGACCCGATCCGGACGGCGGAACGCTATCGGCCGGTTCACTATCCCCAGCAACCGTGGCGTGCACCTGAGCGGGCCGTCTGGTCCGGAGACACAGTGGTGGCGGACCAGGAGGGCTTTCTGTACTTTGTCGGCCGCAGCGACGACATGATCAAGACGTCGGGCTACCGGGTGAGCCCAAGCGAGGTCGAAGAGGCCGCCTACAGCACCGGTCTTGTGCGTGACGCCGTCGCGCTCGGCGAGGACGACCCGGCACTGGGCCAACGGATAGTGCTCGTGATCTCGTCGACAACGCCCGCGGCCGAGGTCGACGTCGACACTCTGTCCGGGGCTCTGCGGCAGGTGCTACCTCTATATATGGTGCCCGCCCGCATAGAGGTTCGCGAGTCATTACCCCGCTCGCCCAACGGTAAGTACGATCGCGCGGCGCTCCTGGCAGAGGTCCTGTCGGAGGTGCCCGGATGAAACCACACGAGCACATCGCCGGTTTCGGCACGTTAGGCGGCGAACTTCGGGTCGGTGGGATGCCGCTGTCCAGACTTGCCGCCCGGGTCGGGTCAACACCGTTCTTCGCCTATGACCGGGCGCTGCTCGACCGGCGTGTGGACGAGCTGCGCTCGGCGCTGCCCGCGCAGGTCGAACTCAGCTTCGCGATGAAGGCCAACCCGATGCCCGCCGTTGTGCATCACCTGTCCGGACGGCTGGACCGGATCGACGTCGCGTCAGGGCTGGAGATGAGAACCGCGCTGGACACCACCATCCTCGCCGGCCAGGTCAGCTTCGCCGGTCCGGGTAAGACCCCGGCCGAGATCCGCCAGGCCGTCGCGGCCGGCATCCTCATCGAGGTCGAGTCCGGCACCGAATTCCGCCGGGTACTCGCGGCGGGCGATCAACTCGGGATCGAGCCGAACGTCGCCGTACGGGTGAACCCCGACTTCGCGGTCAAGGGGTCGGGTATGCGGATGGGCGGTGGTCCGCAGCAATTCGGGATCGACGCCGAACACGTGCCCGCCGTGCTGCGCGACTATGCAACGGCCGGAGCGAATGTGCTCGGCTTTCACGTCTTCGCCGGCTCGCAGAACCTGAACGCAGAAATCATCGCCGAGGCGCAACGACAAACCGTCGACCTCGTCAGCGGTCTTGCGGAGCACCTGCCCACCCCGGTGCGTTACCTCAATCTGGGCGGCGGGTTCGGTATCCCCTATGTCGAGAAAGACCAGCCGCTCGACCTCGGCGCCGTCGCCGAGAACCTCCACGAGCTTGTGGACGGGCCGATCCGGCAGCGGATGCCCGAGGCGCGTCCGGTCATCGAACTCGGACGGTACCTCGTGGGGGAGTGCGGGGTCTACGTCACCCGGGTGCTGGACCGAAAAGTGTCGCGCGGCACGACCTTCCTCGTGGTCGACGGCGGCATGCATCACCAGCTCGCCGCGTCGGGCAACTTCGGCCAGGCCATCCGCCGCAACTATCCGGTCGCTGTCGGAAACCGGGTCGGGAGCTCCTCTGCAGAGACGGTCACGGTCGTGGGCTGTCTGTGCACCCCGCTCGACCTGCTCGCGAAGGACGTGGAGCTGCCCGAAGCCGACATCGACGACCTCATCGTGATCTTCCAGGCGGGAGCGTACGGTCTCACCGCCAGCCCGACCGCCTTCCTCGGACACGCGGCTCCCGCGGAGGTCCTCGTTTGATCCCATCTGAGTAGCCCACACCCGATCCCCACGAAGGAATACCGATGACCGACACCCTGAACGCCGTCCGCACCGTGCTGATCGAGGCACTCGAACTGCAGCAGCGCCCGGAAGACCTGCGGGAGGAGACCGCACTGTTCGGGTCGATGCCTGAACTCGATTCGTTCGGGGTCGTAAGCCTCGTGGCATCCCTCGAAGAGCGCTTCAACATCACCGTCGACGACGATGAGTTCGGCGCCGACATCTTCGACACGGTCGGCACCCTCACCGGGTTCGTCGACGCGAAGTTGGCCACGGCCTGAGGCCGAACACGAACGGAACCCCGATGCCCCACGCCCCCGATGCTCCGGCCGCTGGTCCGTCGGGCACGCCCGCATTCCGGCGAAGGCGCCTGATCGCGGTGATCCTACTTCTGCTCGTGTTGTCGGTAACGGCAGCTCTGTGGGTCGCGGTTTCGATGGGCTCGCCAGGTCCCACGGGACCGGACTCCCGAAGCTCCAGCTCGACGGAGCCGTCGCGGGCGCCCGGCACGATCCCGGAGGACTTTCCCTCGGCCGAGACGACGGGACTACCGCAGGGGACCACCCTCTCGGACTACACGGGCCAGTGCCGGATCACAACGCCGAACACGGTCATCGACCAGAAACAGGTGGACTGCTGGCCGCTGCAGATCGATGCGCCGGGGGTCGTGATCACGCGATCGCAGATCAACGGGTTCGTTTACAGCGCCGACGACGGTGCGGGTTCCTTCAGCATCAGCGACAGCGAGGTCAACTCGGGTGACAACCCCGTGACCGGAATCGGCGACGTCAGCTTCACGGCGACCCGGGTGCACGTGACCGGCGGCAAACGGTCGGTCATGTGTTATCGGGAGTGCACGGTTGAGGGATCCTATGTGCACGGGCAGTTCACAGATGCGACGGGGTATTACCACGAGTCCGGGATCCGGATGGGCTCGAATGCCGTCATTCGCGGCAACACCATCGCCTGCGATGCTCCCGACGTCCCCCCGGACGGTGGCTGCTCCGGAGCACTCACCGGTTACGGGGATTTTGCGGTCATCCAGAACAATGTCATTGACGGCAATGTGTTCATCGCCGGGTCCGGCGGCTACTGTACCTACGGAGGTTCCACGACGGGAAAGCCGCACTCGGTCGGAACCCGGGATATCCGGTTCACGAACAATATCTGGCAGCGTGGCACAACGAGCAAGTGCGGCGATTTCGGGCCGATCACCTCGTTCGATTCCGACGCACCGGGCAATGTGTGGAGCAACAACCGATGGGAGGATGGCACCCCTGTGGCGCCGGCCAACTGACGCGTCGACTACCAGTCCAGCAGGGTCAGCTCACTGTAGAGATAGTCGATGGTGGTGGCCGCCAGCGTCTGGCTGCGGAACATCTTGGCCCGGGGGGTGCCCAGGTCCATGCCGAGGGCAGGGACGAAGCCGAGTACGCGGCGCTCGCCGAGGGTCGCGAGTGCCCCGTGCCTCAGCAGCAGGTGTGAGCCGACCTGTGGCCACGCCGATCGGAGCAGTTCTCGGCTCCCTCCGACGTACAGCGGTGACGCGAAGATCGGGAGTCGCTTGCGGCTGTCCTTGCGGACAACGAGATAGGCGTACTCACCGCGAGAGGTCACGACGATGTGACGGGCGGCGGGCGCGTCACGGTGGTCCCGGTAGACCCGAGCATCCTGATCGGTCAGGACGTCAGCCACACGTCGACGGTCGTCCGAGATCGTGAGGCCGCGGCGGGGCAGGCTGGGCAGATTCGGTGTCAACCGGGTTGCGGTGTCCAAGGCGGCGAAGCCGAGCCTCTCGTTGAGTGCCACCACGTTTCCGCTCGGCGAGAAGTCGGTGAACTCATAGCCGGGCTGCGCGAGGATCGCCCGGATGAGCCTAAGGCCGTCGGCTCGATGCTCATCCAGTACGCAGAACGCAGCGAGGTTGCAGAACCTGCGCTGCTCCCCATCAACCTCACGCTCGGAGTACACCGCAGCATAGGCTCCGACAACGCTGCCGCCGGCGAGGAGGTGATAGCCGTGGTTGGGCGCCGTGACGCCCCACGGTGGCGCAAGGAGGGCCCCCCACGCCGCCGTGCTGACCCGTGGGTTCAGGTGACGGTGGAGGAACTCGGCAACGGCGAGGGCATCCCCGTCCGTGATGGGGCGAACGGCCGCTCTCTCCCGATCCATGAGCCGATCGTACGGCACAATACGCTCCACACGGGGTACTGTGCACGATAGCTGATGTTGACGGACTCACAACGCGAGCCGTCAGCACGGAAGGGACCCGGGCTGGGCATGAACATCAACCTGTGCTTCCACGGCATCGGAACCATCGATCACGAGCGGGAGACCGGCGAGTCCCTGTACTGGGTGACAGAAGCCAATTTCCTCCGCATCCTTGATGAGGTGGGAGGTGAATCCCAGGTGAGACTCAGCTTCGACGATGGCAATCGGTCTGACAGCGCGGTCGCGCTCCCGGCGCTGCAGGAACGCGGGTTGACTGCCTCGTTCTTCGCTCTCGCCGGCCGTCTGGACGATCCCGCCAGTCTCTCGTCGGCCGACCTCCGGGAGATGCGCAGCGTCGGCATGAAGATCGGAAGTCATGGTTGGACGCACATTCCGTGGCGCGGGCTGGGCCCGCGGGAGGCTCGCCGGGAGCTCGTCGATGCACGCATCGCCCTCGCGGAGGCCAGCGGTGGAGACATCGACGAGGCCGCCCTTCCACTCGGTCGGTACGATCGTCGCTTGCTCGCCGAGCTGAGGAAGACTGACTACCGCGCGGTCTACACGAGCGATCGGCTCCCCGCGCGCTCCTCGGTATGGCTTCAGTCCCGTTACAGCGTCACGGCTCGCGACACGGCCGAATCGATCCGTGCGGTCGTCACACATCGTCCCGGTGTGCGGGACGCGCGCAACCTGCTGGCGAGCGCGGTCAAACGGATCCGCTGAGCTGGTTAGGAGGGGAGGAACGCTGAGCTCGCCCTCAACTGAGGCGGCCTCAGCGCCGGCCGCAGCAGCGCGCGCACCGTCGTCCAGGACGTTCGTTGGCCCAACACCGCCCGCCTGGTTTCCACCACGACGGTCAAACCGAAATAGATCCACGCGCGCAGGTCACCGGTGCGCCGGCGATACAAGCGAACCCGGTTGAGCATCTGCATAGTGTGCGTCGCCGCGCTTTCGCCGGAGCCACCGCCGATATGCATCGCGCCGGCCCGCGGGGTGAAGACCGTGGTCCATCCCGCGTCACGCGCCCTGAGACTGAAATCGGTTTCCTCGGAGTAGAGGAAGAAGGATTCGTCAAGACCCCCCAACTCATCGAAACACCTCCGGTCGACAAGGAGAATCGCGCCAACGGCCCAGTCGACCTCATGCTCGGTCTCGTATGCGCCAGGGAGTTCGATGCGCTCGGCGAACACCGCCAGTCTCGTGAAACTCAGCCCGCCGACCCGGCCGAGGGTCGGTCCACGTCGCAGGGTGGGAGACAGCCTGCCATCCTCCTCACGCACACGCGGCGCGACGATTCCGGCGCCGGGTCGCCGCCGAAGCACCTCGAGCAGCCGTGGCACGGCGTCGGGGTCGAGGGTGGCATCGGGATTGAGGATGAGGACCGTCGAGGCGTCGGGTGAGGCGAGCACCGCCCGATTGATTCCGGCCGCGTAGCCATCGTTCGAGGCCCGAACGACCTCGCAGTCGGCTCGTCGATCCAGAATGTCTCGAGTGCCGTCGGTTGAACCGTTGTCGACGACCACCACCGAATAGGTCAGTCCGCCGAATGCGGCCGGCAGGCTGTCGAGGAGTGCGGCGACGTGCCGGGTGCTGTTGTAGGTGACGACCACGGCAGCAACGTCTACCACCGCCTGATGCCCGCGGCGGGGCGCTTCGTCAATCTCACGATCGGTCAACGGCGGCGCCCCCTTCTTGGATCTGTTTCAGCTTGCCGACAATATCCACATTCCTCCCTGCGCGCTGTGGCCCTTTCGGGGGTCACTCCAGGCGGCACCCGTGCCTCAGCCGGCGCAGTGGCACTCGATTGGGGGGTGCATGGGGGACTGGTTTGATCTGAACAATCCTCATAGGTTCTCACTACCGAGTTGCGAGCCGCGTGGCCTCTTTCCCTGGAGTCGTGCGCCCTCCTCCCCATGACCCGACATGAGCGGCAGGATTACCGATGGCGTCAGCACCGATCACCGCGCACCAGGGTCCCTCCGCTTGGCGCCACAGCCGGTTCGCGCTTGCGCTCGCGCTTGCCGCGGCCCTGGTCATCACGAGCCTCACCGCATCGCCCACGGTGGCGAACGCGGCAAGCGGATGCCGGGCAGCGGCCAACCCCGTGGCTTGTGAGAACGCCAAACCTGGCACCAATCCCAACACGTGGGACATCAACGGTGCGGGCGACCCCACCATCCAGGGCTTCAGCACCGATATCTCCGTGGAAAACGGAGCCACGATCGAATTCAAGATCGACACCGACGCCTCCAACTACACCATCGATCTCTACCGCACCGGGTGGTACCAGGGCCTGGGCGCCCGCAAGGTGGCGTCCGTCACCCCGTCCGCGGCTCGGCCGCAGACCCAGCCCCAGTGCCTGTCCGATCTGAGTACCGAACTGTACGACTGTGGTAACTGGGGCGTCTCTGCCAGCTGGTTGGTGCCGGACGATGCGGTCTCCGGTGTCTATGTTGCGCTGTTGCGCCGCCCGGATACAGGCGGCGAGAGTCACATCATTTTCATCGTGCGTGACCAGAGCTCAGGCTCCGACGTGCTGTTCCAAACCTCCGACCCCACCTGGCAGGCCTACAACTCGTACGGCGGCTCGGACTTCTACGAGGGCGCCGCGAACGGGCGGGCCTACAAGATCAGTTACAACCGCCCGTTCGTCACGAGGGCGGGCACCACCAAACGCGACTTCTACTTCAGCAGCGAATTCGCCCAAGTGCGTTTCATGGAACGAAACGGCTATGACGTCAGCTACTTCAGCGGCATCGACACGGATAGGTTCGGCTCTCTCCTGGCCAACCACCGTGTGCTCCTCTCTGTAGGCCACGACGAGTACTGGTCCGGCGCCCAACGGGCGAATCTCTTCGCAGCGCGTGACGCCGGGGTCAACCTGCAGTTCCTCACCGGCAACACGGGGTACTGGCGTACCCGATATGAGGCATCGGCGGCGAGCGGAACGTCCACGAATTACCGCACTCTGGTCTCCTATAAGGAAACCTGGAGCAACGCGAAGATCGACCCGTCAAGCCAGTGGACAGGTACCTGGCGAGATCCCCGGTTCGCGTCACAACAGGCAGGCGGCGGCCTGCCCGAAAATGCCCTGACTGGAACCATGTTCCAGGCCAACCACGATGATCTTGCCGTGACAGTCTCTGCACAGGAGGGAAAACTCAGAACCTGGAAGAACTCGGGACTGAGCACCATGGCGGCTGGCACCTCAACGCAGCTGGCACCGCACACCGTCGGCTACGAGTCCGATGAGGACGTCGACAATGGGTACCGGCCGGCGGGCCTCATCCACCTGTCGACGACGGTGGGCCCGACCCCTGAGTACCTCACGGACTACGGAAACACTGTCGTCCCTGGCACCACCAGGCACAATACGACCCTGTACAGGGCGCCAAGTGGCGTGCTGGTCTTTTCTGCGGGAAGCGTCCAGTGGGCCTGGGGTCTCGATGAGACCCACGATGGTCAAGGCGCCCCTGCCAACGCCGCCATGCAGCAGGCGCAGGTGAATCTCCTCGCAGACATGGGCTCGCAGCCTTCTACCCTCATGTCGGGACTCGCCACGGCGCAGAAAAGCACCGACAGTACCGCGCCGGTCGCCACGGTCACTGCGCCGGTCACGAACTCGACAATCGCCGCGGGTACTGCCGTGACAGTCACGGGCACCGCCTCCGACGTCGGCGGTGTCGTGGCCGGGGTTGAGGTCTCGGTCGACGGCGGCGCAACGTGGCGCCCCGCGACAGGGACTACGTCATGGTCGTACACGTATCACCAGACCGGCCTCGGCTCCGCCGGTATTCGTGTCCGAGCGATCGATGACAGCGCCAACTACCCCTCTACCCCCACCTCCGTCAACCTCGTCGTAACCGGCCCGACTGGGGTCTTCGGTCAAGTGGTGCCGGCCATCCAGGACTCCGCCGACACGTCAGCCGTCGAAGCCGGCATGCGGTTCCGGCCCGAGACGAACGGTTTTGTCTCGGGCGTGCGCTTCTTCAAGAGCGCGGCGAACACGGGCACCCACACCGGCTCGCTCTGGAACAGTGCCGGTGCGAAGCTCGCGTCAGTGACGTTCTCCGCCGAGACCTCCATAGGATGGCAGTCGGCGAACTTCGATACCCCCGTGGCCGTGACAGCCGGCCAGAACTACGTCGTGTCCTACACCGCCCCGCAGGGTCACTACTCGGTTGCATCGTATTACTGGCCGTATTCGACACGGAAGAGCTCGCCGATCGCGGTACCGAGCGGTTTCGGCGTACCAGACCCGGGCGTATTCGGCGCGCCGGGGGCGTTCCCCGCCGAGACCTATCAGGGCTCCAACTACTTCGTCGATGTCGTCTTCGATACCGTCAACACCACGCCGCTCGCTGCGACCGGCCAGTGGCCGACTCCTGACGCGACGTCCGTCCCCACGAGCACGACGGTCAGCGCTCGTCTGTCCAACGACGTGACATCAGCCTCGGTCGCCTTCTCCGTGCAAACGGCGGCCGGTTCGCCCGTCGCCGGTGCGACGAGCTATGACCCGAGCTCCCGGACCGCGCTGTTCACACCGGCCACTGCGCTTGCGCCGAATACCTCGTACCGCGTGACCCTGGCGGCTACCGGAACGAACGGATCCCCCGTGGTTTCCGGGACGACGTGGGCATTCACGACGGCAGCCAGCGATGCGGCATGCCCGTGCTCGCTGTTCGGCCCGGCCGTGACACCCGTCATCGCGCAGGTGAACGACAGCCCGGTCACCCTCGGTGTGCAGTTCACGGCCCGCGCGACCGGTGCCATCGCCGGAGTCAAGTTCTACAAGGGACCTGGTAACACCGGAACGCACGTCGGCACGCTCTGGAGCAGCACCGGTCAAGCGCTCGCATCCGCGACATTCCTGGCGGAGTCAGCATCCGGGTGGCAGACCGTGTACTTCGCCCAGCCCGTTCCTGTCCAAGCTGGAGTGAGCTACACGGCCTCCTATCAGTCCACCACCGGGAAGTATTCGGCGACGGTCGGTGCATTCAACGCCGGGTTCACGAACGGACCTCTCTCTGTAGCGGCGACTGCCGGACGGTACACCTACGGGACCGGATCCCCGACCTCGACATCGACCACCAATTACTTCCTTGACGTGGTCTTCGTGACCAACGGTGCGCTCCCGCCGCAGCCGGCGTCCGTCTCCTTGGTGAGCCCCGCAGCGAACCAGACCGCGGTACCGCCGTCGAGTCTGGTCACGGCCGTGCTCTCCGCCGACGTGCCCACCGGCACGGTCCCGCAACTCGGGTTGACCACAGCAGCAGGGGCCGTTGCAGGAACGTCGGCGTACGCGCCCTCCACGCGCACGGTCACTTTCACGCCGGCCGCGACCCTGGCCTGGTCGACCGTGTACACGGCGACGGTGTCGATCTCCGGAATCGTCCCTGCGGGAGGCACCTGGTCGTTCACCACTGCCGCGAATACTCCGGTGGGGGGCACGTTCACCCTCCTGGGGACGGAGACACCAGCGGTCGCGGCCACCGCGGACAGCGCGGCCGTGGAGTTGGGTATGTCCTTTGCCGTTTCCCAAGCGGGACAGGTCACCGCCATCCGCTTCTATAAAGGGACAGGAAACACCGGAACCCATGTTGGCAGCCTTTGGTCCGCCGCAGGCGTCAAACTCGCGACGGTGACCTTCACCGGCGAGACGGCCACCGGATGGCAGACGGCGGCGCTCTCGACGCCGTATACCCTCACGCCGGGGGAGCGCTATGTCGTGTCCTATCTGGCCCCCAACGGACGCTATTCGAACACGCCGGACTACTTCTCCCTGCTCCGCAGCCAGGGGCCGTTGACAGCAGACACGGCGGCGAACGGGCTCTACCGGTACGGCGCGACCGGCGGGTTCCCGACGGGGACCTGGAAGGCATCGAACTACTTCGTCGACGTCGAGTTCCGCACGACGACAACGACAACACCGCCGACTCCGGCTCCGGTGACGGTCACGTCTACGACACCCGCCGCGACCGCGACCGGGGTCAGCCCATCCGGCACGATTTCGGCGGTGCTCTCGGCCGGAACTCTCGCGCAGACCCCGGCCTTGGCGCTCAGCGGGCCCGCGGGAGATGTCGCTGGCACGTCGACATTCGACGCGGTCTCCCGCACAGTCACGTTCACGCCGGCCGCTGTGCTCGGTTGGGGTACTCAGTACTCGGCAAGCGTCGGAGTGGCGGGCACCGTACCGACCGGTGGTGCGTGGTCGTTCACCACCGCTACCGCTCCCGCTCCGGCGCCGAGCGGCGAGTTCACCCTTCTCGGCTCGACGACGCCCACCATCGACTCCGTCAACGATGGCACAACGGGCATCGAGCTAGGCACGGCCTTCACGGTCTCCCAGCCGGGATCGGTGACCGGGATCCGCTTCTACAAAGGCAGCGGAAACTCCGGCACCCACACCGGCTCGCTCTGGTCAGCTGCGGGCGCCAAGCTGGCAACCGTGACTTTCACCGGGGAATCCGCCAACGGTTGGCAGACGGCCACCCTCACAACCCCGGTGGCGCTCACTCCCGGCCAACGCTATGTCGTCTCGTATCACGCGCCCGTTGGCCACTACTCCGCCAGTGCGAATTACTTCGCCACCCAAAGAACCAGTGGTCCGATCACCTCGGAGACCGCCACAAATGGGATCTACGCCTACGGCGCGGGTGGCGCAATGCCCACCTCGAGCTACAAGGCAACCAGCTACCTGGTGGATGTCGTGTTCTCGACCGGAAGCACCCCGCCGCCCGCCGCCCGGATGATGCCGGCGCCGACACCCGACTCCACGCCCACACCGACCGAGACCTCGACGCCGACGCCGACGGAGACCTCCACGCCGACGCCCAAGCCGACGGAGACGCCGACGCCCAATCCGACGGAGACGCCGACGCCCAAGCCGACGGAGACCTCAACGCCGACGCCCACGCCCACGGAGACCCCCGCGCCGGCCGAGACCTCGACGCCGACCCCCTCACCAGAAACCCGGGTCACTCCGAAGGCAGAGAATGCGCCCGTTTCGGCGGACATCAGCTCACGGGCTCCGGCTGAAGACGCTGACGGCGTCAGCCCGACACTCCTGGTGGCGGCGACGGTCTCCGGAGTTGATACCGCCTCGATCGCTCTCACCGGTCCGACCGGTGATGTCGCCGGTGAGTCACTCTACGACCCGAAAACCGGCGTCGTCGACTTCACGCCGACGGTGCCGCTTGAGTGGACGACGAGCTATACGGCGACGGTGACCGCCCAGCGCGAGACCATTACCGCCTGGCAGTTCGTCACGGCCGATGTGCCCGCTATCGAGGATTCTGCATCGTTCCTGCCCGAAGTACCCGGCCACACCGTCAACGATCGCGGCCTTCAGGTCGGCACACGCTTCACCCCGTCCGCTGCGGGCGCTGTGTCCGGGGTCCGGTTCTACGTGGGTGCTGACACCAGCCCGACCCGCACCGGGTACCTGTGGGGGCCCGATGGGAAGCTCCTGGCTACGGTCCCATTCGTCGGTGAAGCGACCGCCGGCTGGCAGACCGGGGTACTGACCAAGGCCATCGATCTCACCGTCGGTGCGGAATATCGTGTCACGGTGAGCAGCTCGGGTGGGACATTCGCCCGGGTGCCCAACGGCTCGGCCCTCCCGCTTGTGAACGGGTTCCTGTCATCGCCACCGTCGGCGGGCGTCTATGGCTACGGGTATCCAGATCAGACCACGAACGACAGCTTCCTGATCGACATGATTTTCGGCAGGACCCCGTGACCACACGGTTCAGCGTGAGCGGAGTGCCGCGGGAGCGTCTCGCGCGCGGTCGGGAGGGGCGGCGATCATGAGACTGGTGCGACCAGGTCCCGCCGCCGGCCCGGCGTCGGTGACCGTCGTGATCCCGTGTTACAACTATGGGCATTTCCTGCCGGAACTCGTTGCCAGTGTGCTTGCCCAGCGAGATGTCCGGACACACGTCATCATCGTCGATGACGCCTCGCCAGACGGCTCTGGCGATGTCGCAGCGCGCCTCGCCGAGGAGAACTCCCCGCGTGTCAGCGCGATCATCCACGCGCACAACCGCGGTCACATCCAGACCTACAACGACGGACTGGCCGCGGTAGACACCGAGTACGTCACCCTCGTCTCGGCAGACGATGTGGTGGCGCCAGGGGCGCTCGGACGCGCCACCCGACTAATGGACCGGTTTCCAGGTGTCGGCCTGGTCTATGGGCATGCGTCGGTCTTCCATGACAACCCCGTGCCCAGGCACCGGCCGTTGCCGGAGACCTGGAGCGTATGGAACGGACGGGACTGGATTGACTGGACTGCCTCGAGCGGCCGCAATCTGATCGTGTCCCCCGAGGCCGTCATGCGCACTCGAGCGCTTCGAGAGACCGGCGGCTACAACCCCGAGCTGCCACATTCCGGTGATCTCGAATTCTGGCTGCGTGCGGCGGCACGGTGGGATGTAGCGCGGGTGAACGGCCGTCCTCAGGCGTTCTACCGAATGCACGGAGAGAACATGCACCTCACACAGTTCGCGACGATGGCCGTCGATATGCGCCACCGGCTCACGGCCTTCGAGGTCCTCACCGGGCCCGAGCTCGCGCCATTGGTGCCCGGGTCCGACCGCCTGATCGTCCGGACGAGGCAGGCCATAGCCCGGCAAGCAAACATCCTCGCGGCGCGAGAACTCGACCGTGGAGCGCATCGTGGCGAGGTGCAGGAACTGCTCGCGTTGGCCGAGGAGCTGTCGCCGGGATCGTCGTCGGCTCGGCGCATCAGCTGGAGGGTCTCGCGGGATTCACGTGGCAAGACACCCGCATCCAGGCAGCGGATGATCGAACGCGGTCGCACCCAGCTCGACAGGGTTCGCGGTGTGCTCTCTGAAATCGCTGGGATCGCGTGACCAGGGCGGAGATCACCCCAGAGCGGTCCCTTCGTTCCCGGGTGAAGGGCGGATCGGCGTGGGGATCCCTCAACGTCGCGCTGTCCAAGCTGCTCCAGTTCCTGACGACCCTCATCCTCGCCCGTATCCTCGCCCCCGAACAATTCGGTGCTCTTGCGGTCGCCCTCGTCGCACAGACAATCGCTCTGAACATCACCGAACTCGGCACGACCGCATCCATCGCCAGGGGCGATCGCAGTCCGGATGCAATCGCACCGACGGTGTTCACCCTCTCACTCGTCACCGGGGCCGTGCTGACCCTCGTCATGGTCCTGACCGCACCCTGGCTCGCTGTCGCGCTCGGAGACGCGAGCGCCACCCCTGTCATCCAGGTCATGGCGCTGAGCGTGATCTTGGCATCCTTCGCGTCGGTGCCCACCGCGCTGGTGTGGCGGGACTTCCTGCAGAAACGCCGGCTCGTCGTCGATATCGGTTCCATCGTCGTCACGATGCTGATCGCGGTGCCGCTGGCCATGATCGGTTGGGGCGCCATGGCTCTGGCCTGGTCCCGCGTTATCGGCCAGGCGATGTCCACCATCGGCTATTGGATCATCGTTCCGCGCCGCTACCTGCCCGGCTGGAACCGCGCCGAGCTGCCCGGCTTGCTCCGGCTCGGGCTTCCCCTGGCCGGCGCAAACTTCCTGGCCTTCATCCTGTTGAACGTCGATTACATCATCGTGGGGCGGCAGCTCGGACCACAGGAACTGGGCCTGTACCTCATCGCCTTCAATCTCGCGGCCCTGCCGAGCACGGTGTTGACGACGATAATTCGCACGGTTGCGGTGCCTGCGTTCGGGCGCCTGGCCGCGGGTGGGCACTTGGCCGCACTGACCCCCCGCCTGGTACAAGGCATCGCTTGGGCCGCGTTCCCCGTGTGCGCGATGATCGGTGCCCTCGGTACAGCGCTGATGACAGCCCTCTACGGTGAGCGTTGGGCGCCCGCCGCGGTCGCGCTGCTCGGTCTCGGCGTGTTCGGTGCTGCCCGCATTCTGTCCGAGCTCTTCGCTGACCTCAGTGTGGGGGCGGGGCGCACGGGCGGTCTGCTCTGGGTGCAGGCCGTCTGGCTGATCGCCCTCATCCCGGCCATGCTGCTCGGAGTCGAACTCTTCGGTATTGCCGGCGCGGGTTGGGCGCATGCCGTGGTCGCGTGGCTCGTTGTGGTGCCGCTCTACATGGTCACAATTTCGCGGGTGCTGCGCGCGCGGATTTCGGCTCAGCTCTGGGCGTTCCTACCCCTGGCCGCGGCCGCCATACTTGCCGCGGTGATCGCAGCATTCGTTGCATCATTGGTCGGCAACTCCTGGCTGGCGCTGATCGCTGGTGGGATGAGTGGCCTGCTGGCGTACGTGGCTGTCACTGTTCGCGTGTGGAGGTCTCTGTGGCGCGAAGCCCGCGCTGTTCCGGACCTCGATGACGTTGTCTCGCCGTGACTCCCCGGAACCTGGTCACGGACCTGCTCCTGGTGCCTGTCGGCGCGGGCCTGGTCTGAGGCGTGCCCGGCGGCGCAGCCGCTTGACGTGCGCCCGAAGCCCAGGCAGGCTCAGTCAGTGTCGCGCGTGGCCCTGATTGACTCGGCTGCTGGCACCGGCAATTCGCACCGTTCCCGGATGAAGCGGGCCAACTCGGCCTCGTCGTCGAGAGTGACGTAGCGCCTGCCAGCGGGGAGATCCATCCCGGAGCTGGTGAAGGGCCACGCGGCGTATCTGGTGGCGTCGGGTGGTGAATCCAACAGATCGTCGAACACCGCGACGTAGGCGCTCGCCTGAGGCCTCCAGTCGAGGTGCTCGGAGACTCGGCGTCGAGCGGCCAGACCAAGCTCGACCCGGCGGGCCGGGTCATCGAGAAGTGCCTCGACCGCGTCGGCGAATGCGCTGATATCGCCCGACGGGACAAAGATGCCGGCCTCCCCGGCCGAGACCCGTGTTTCCAGGAGTTCCACAGACACGGAGGGGAGCGCGTACGCCATGTATTCCATGGTCTTGTTCATCGTCGAGACGTCGTTCAACGGTGTCTTCTGGTCAGGCCCGATACCGATATCGGCCGCACTCAAATACTGGGCTATCTCGGCCGGCCCGACTCGACCGGTGAATCGGACATTCTGGTCGAGATTCAGCTCCGTGCAGCGGGTCTTGAGGTCTTCAAGGCAGTCCCCGAAGCCCAGCAGCACGGCGTGCAGGCCCACTCGGCCGCGTTTGTGCACCAACTCCTCCATGAGGTCGAGCATGGTCTCTACGCCGTCTTGAGGGCCCATGATGCCCAGGTAGCACAGCAGCGCGTCAGCGTCGCCGCGGATGGCCGGGTCGGGGTAGACGGGGCGCATCACCCGCGTGTCCGGCCCACTGCGAACGACGGTCACCGTTGCGGGATCCCTGTGCCCCCGCCGCTCGGCAACGGCTTTGTAGGATCCGTTGGTCGAGATCACCCGGTCGGCGATCCGGTAGGTCATTCGCTCCAACCAGAGCAGGCCCCGGAATTCCACCCGTGCGGCGGGTGACGTCGGCTTGCCGAATCGGGAGAGAAACAGCTCCGGGTTGAGGTCGTGCTGATCGAAGACGAAGCGCACACCGCGAGCCCGCCAGAGCCAAGCGAGTAACCAGTACGTGTCCGGCGGGTTGCAGGCCTGGATGACATCAAAACCGCGCTGGTGATGCACCCGCACTGACAGCAACGCCGTGAGAATCCAGCACCAGGTGAACTCCACAGCGAATCCGAACACACCTCGCGCTGCCGGGCTGGGACGGTACTTATAGATGGCGATCCCGTCGAGCAACTCATACGACCGATCACCCGGCCCTTTCGGGCAGATCACGGAGACGGTGTACCCCTGCGCAGCGAGTGCGTTGCACTCCAGCCAGACGCGACGATCCAGTGGCACCGGCAGGTTCTGCACGATGATGAGTACTCGATTGGCTGGCACAGGTGTGACTCCCCTCGGCGCACGCATCCTGCGTGGTGGCGCACACAGTAGCGAACCTTGCCTGTGCCCGCCAGTGGTAGATGAGTCTTCCTCGACATGCACTTGGTGGCGAGGCGGGCCGCTTAGCGCGCCTCGCGCGAGCTCGCGTCGCGCTCCCAGCCACCACCGCTCGCGGTAAGTGCGAGCAACCTGGCGCAGGCGATCGTCGCGACGTAGACGCCGACGTCGATGATCCGGAGAGGATCCCTCTGCAGCAGTGTGCGGATATCGCTGAGTTGGCTGGCCCGGCCGCCGATCGGGGAGAGAGCGGGAGCGACCTCCCCCTGCGTGCGGTGGTGCCGGCGCAGGATCCGCAGCAAGTCCGCGGTCCGTCTCGGTGTGGTGATGACGACAGGATCCGTGGCGACGATGACGATCTCTTCGGCGGAGAACAGGCTGTGCACGAACAGATCGTCGGAGAGGATGTCGGGGAACTCACCGAATCGGGAACGTCCGCCCTCTGACAGGGCGTAGCAACCCGCCCCCCACAGGGTTCCGGAGATCGACGGCAGGCTCTGGCGCAGGGCGTACCAGCGGCGAACGACCCAGGCCGCATGGTGCGCGTCGAAGCTCCGGGGAGGACGTGCGGCCAGGGCGCCCGTCGTGAGTGCTGCAGCGACATCCGTCGCGGCCCGGCTGGTGAGGACTATGTCCGCATCGAGGTAGATGCGCGCCCCGGAGGCCGCGAGACGATCACCCTCTCTGAGCGCGGCGACCTTTGAGGCGGTGTCGAGTTCGACCACGGTGACCCCGGCGAAGCCGCGCGCGATCTGTGCGGTGCGGTCCGTGCAGCCGTTGCAGACGACCAGCACCTCGAAGTCCCCCGAACTAACAGAGGGTTCCAGCGCCGCCAGTGTGCGGGCGATCACCTGCGCTTCGTTATGGGCAGCGATCACGATAGATGTGCGGCACCCGCTCATCGTCGGCGCCGAGGACAGGACTGCCGAAGCGGACGACCGAACATGGTTCCCCCTCGAATACGACTGGCGGCACCTCATGAGACCCGAGATGCCGCCAGTGTACTTACGGGGCGTGGTTCGTCAAGGTGCCGTGACGGGGGTTCCGTTCGTCATGGCGTTGCCCGACCACACATTGCCGGCGCCACTCTTGTCGAACGCCGTGGCGGGGC
This sequence comes from Cryobacterium sp. PAMC25264, assembly GCF_019443325.1. Classification (NCBI taxonomy): domain Bacteria; kingdom Bacillati; phylum Actinomycetota; class Actinomycetes; order Micrococcales; family Microbacteriaceae; genus Cryobacterium; species Cryobacterium sp. PAMC25264. The sequence continues at coordinate 2,950,923 of NZ_CP080383.1, read as the reverse complement.
CGTAGTAGCCGCACTTGGAGTTCTTCTCAGTGCCGAACGAGTTGTCGAGGAATCGTACGTTCGAGGAGGGGCGCGCCGAATTGCCCTTGTCCTCGCCGCCGGCGTAGACGCAGTAACCGCCACCGTTGAACAGGTTGCCCTGCACGAGGGTGTCCGTGAACGCGCCCCACTGGTTCAGGAACGAGAGTGCTGCGGTGAAGTTGCCCTCGTTTCCGGCGTCGAGACGGTTGTTCACGATGGTGAAGTTCGGGCCACCGAGGCTGAGGATGGCCTGGTTGTGCGAATCACCCGAAACGGGGATGTCGTGAATCCAGGAGTTCTTGATCGTGACGTTCGAGTCGAACATGGCTCCATCACCCCATCCGTGGATGTTGACGCCATCAGCGGTGAAGTTGTCGTAGCCGATGCCCGGGTACTTGGTTGTGTAGCCGGCACCGGGGCCGGCGATCTCAACCCGCTGCACCAGCAGTCCCGCGTAGGGGGCGCGGATATCGATGCGGCCGTTGACCTTGGAGTTGCGGATGGTCACGTTGTTGGCCTTGACCACCACGTCGCCGCTGAACTCGACGGCGTCGTAGACGGCGCCATCCGTCGTGATGGTGATTCCGCCCATGGGGGTGAGGTTGGTTCCTGCCGGGTATCCCGTGGTGGCCGCGGTGGGCCAGCTGCCGGTCTGCGGAGCGGACTCCGCGGGCGGTGTGGTGACCGGTGGCGCGGTGACGGGGGGAGCGGTCACCGGTGGCTCGGCGACGGGGGGAGCCGTCACCGGTGGCTCGGCGACGGGCGGTGTGGTGACCGGTGGCTCGGTCGCTGGCGGCGCGGTGACCGGAGGTGTAGCCGGCTGGGTGGGGCGGTAGGGCGTGGAGTGTCCCCACTTGCGCCACTGGGAGCCGTGTCCCTTGCCGTCGTTCTGAGCGTCCTTCCACCAGTGCGATGTGCTGGAACTCTTCTGGTGAGCCGCCGCGGAAGACGACGACTTGGCGTCTCCGCCTTCTTGGTGGGCGGAAGCGGCAAGACTGCCTCCTGAAATAACGGCGATGACGACCGCCGAGGTGATCGCCGTTGCGATCAGCGGACGGTGCCGAGTTTTCGGTGTCGTGTGCTTCGATGCTTTGCCGATAGATGTCATCGGGTGGATCCTCCTACGCGACCGGAGTCGGCCGCCTGTTTCTGATTACGGATTCAGGCGCGAACCTGTACCCCCTTTTGGGGGGTAATGCCTGGGTGACCTCGGCAATGCTAGGCGAGGTCCGCCGGGTTCCCTAATCAAAAATGAGGTTGCATCACTAAATCCGCGCGCGGATAGGCCTGCGTATGCGCCGTGAATGTGGCTAGGAGAGCTTATGAGTCAGGAGTCGCCAATACGCTCCGCACAGCCCTATCGTCAAGAATAAAGTGCCCGCTGCCTGGGGAAAAGAGAGAGCATCGAATAAGGCCAATAACGCAGCTCCCGCGGCGAGAGATGCAATCAGCGCGACACCCACATCGCGCGTGAAAAAATCTTTGGAACGTTTTCGCGCGTGCGCCGCTCCGACGGCTGCTGCGACCAGAAGTCCGATCACGGCGAGCAGCCCGACGACTCCGATTTCCATCAGAAGCACCAGGTACTCGTTGTCGAAGATCCGGTACTCGGGAAGGAATGTGCCGAAGCCTCGGCCCGCGAAGGGAAAGTGCGGGAAGAGCGCCTCGATCACCGCGTAGCTGGACGTCCGGGATTGCACGCTGGGGTCGTCGGCGCCGGCGACGAAAAGGTATCGCAGATTGGTGAGGGCCCGAGGCGCGATGATGTAGACGAAGCCCGTCAGCCCGACACCTCCCACGATCATCCAGCGCCGTGCGGTGCGTCCGAGGCCGAAGACCAGCGGTATCACCGAGACGGCCAGCCCGACGTAGGCCGAACGAGAGCTCGAGACCATGAGGGCGAGCACTATGAGGCCGGCCATCACCCACAGACCCACCGCTCGGCCACGTCGCGCGTGCAGGGCGCAGACGATGGTGATCGGGAGGGTCATCGACAGGATCACGGCATACTCCAGCGGGTGTACCGACGTGCCGGCCGGACGGGTCAGCCCCCCACGCAGCACCAGGCTGGAGTAGTCCGCCGACGCCACGAACCCGGGCAGCGGTATCTGGTCCACCAGAGATTGTTGGGTCACGAATTGCAGAAGCCCGAGGGCGGCGATGAGGCCACCCGCAAGCGCGAACCGGTGGACGAAGACCATGAAGCGGTCCATGTTCGGCGGGCCGTCCAGCGCGAGCAACGCAACCCCGATCAGCGCGGCGGCCCGGAGCATGCCGGTGTCGGCCGGGCTGATCTCCGCGGAGGGAATCGCTCGGGTCATCGCGGCGAGGTAACTCAGCAGCAGCGCGCCTCCGACGACGAACACACCGATGCGCACCGGATTGGTTCCGACTTCATCGATCGGTTCTCGCAGCTGGATCCGGTACCAGGCCCACCAGATCAGAGTGCCGAGACCCACGAGTATGCCGATGGAGCCCATGCTGCCCAGGGCGCTGACACGCAATGTGGACGGAATGCCGTAGAGGACCACAAGGTAGATCGTGAGCATGGTGACCGCATCCGGTGCCGCCCGCGGAGTGGCGTGGCGCCTCAGCTCTGTTCCAGTGCGGAGGGAAGTCACCGGTTACGCCGTTGCGGTTTCGTCGCTTGCCGTCCGGGATCGGTATGCCGGCTCGCGCATACGTTCGTTCTCGGGGATGGTATCGAGCTCGTCGAGCTCGCTGAGCTCGTCGGCATCGGCATCGGCATCGGCTTTGGCGTCGGGGTCGGAGCCGGGACGGCGTCGGCGCCGGCGCGCAAGCCCGTCGAAGAATCCGATGAGCAAGACGGTCAAGGCGATGCCCCAACCGCGGCGATGGCGGTGAGCTGGATGCGCGCTCTCGGATTGAGCGTCGCCACGGAGTCGACCGTGATGTCAGACGTCGTGATGAGGGCAGCTGAGGGCACATCGAGGTCGCGCTGCATCGCGCCCAACTCGAGGGGAACCTGTGAGTGAAGGTTCCCGACGAGTTCGAGAGCTTCGGACGCTGTGGGGGCATCCACCTCGATCAGGATCACGGGGGCCGGCGAACCCCGGTCTGTCCCCACGGTGAAGTCGCCTCCGTTGTAGCGCTCCTGGGCCGAGGTATGGGCGTCTTCCGCGTCCAGCCGTTTGGCCAGGACGTCCGACGCCTGCCCGAGCCCACCGAGGAAGAGGTACGGATTGCCCGTATCGCCGACAACCGTCGCAGGCGGCAGGATCAGGACGCTCGCTCTCGCTGTCCAGGAGGCCGGGACGAACATGAAGACGGCCGTCGCTAGACCGGCCGTTAAAACGATTCCTATCAGCAGTAACGGCCAACGCCGGACGAGGCTCAGACCGAGATCGCGGAAGTACATGTCCGACCCACTTCCACTCTTTTGGGGCTTGAGGTCCCCAACATAGACTGAAAGTGCCTTTTGTTGAAGGTTCGAACTAAGGTGCAGGTCATGACCATGGTTCAGCTCCTTCGCGTGATCGCCCGACAGTGGATCATTGTTCTTGCCGCGCTCATGCTCACGGCGCTGTGTGCGGTCCTGGTAGCCCATATGCCAGGGGTGTATTCGGCGCAGGCTTCGGTACGGCTACTTCCGCCGTCGGCGCTGACCGAGGGGGACAACGCCATCGGGGAGCGCGCTGAAGAACTGATCGACTTCGCCGCTCTTGTAGACCGGCAGTACAACGGGAATGCCGCCCAGATTCGATTCGCGTCGCCCAACGTCACTCTGGCCGGCGCCGGTGTGCGTACGGGCGTCAGCGTTCGTCTGGTCAACGACGGGAATCAGTGGAATCTTAACTTTCCCAATCCCGTCCTCATCGTCGATGTCGTGAATCCGGACGCCGAACGTGCGCGAGCCCTTCTGGATGCCACGGTGGCGGACCTCTCCGGCATCGTCACGGAACGCCAGCAGCAGAGCGGCGTCGATGACGCCTACAGCGTCGGGGTCCTGGTCTCTCCCGCCACGGCTGATGTCGTCTACGTGTCGGGTCAACCGACTCGAGCGGTCTTGGTGACCGTGCTCCTGGGCTTGGCCGGCGCCGTGATCATGGCGCTGTTCGCGGATCGTCTGTTCGCCCGACGGAGGGCGCGCCGCCGCACATCCTGAGCTCTCCGCGCGCCCGGTGCCTCGAACAGGGGGGATCGCGGCAGAGCGCATCGGGGCATAATCACTGCACAGCGGCAAGCCGAGCAACACAAGTCCCGCCCGGGGGATCACGGAGTCGAACGCATGAGCAGGAACGATGTCGCGGTCGTGGCGCGACGTACGCTGGCCTCGGACGCACGCTACCGACCGCCTCGCTGCACGGTAATCCAGAACCGGTGCCACCGATGAGGACAACCCCCGGACTCCGGGAGATCGCGCGCCGGGCGCGGCAGGACGGCCTGACCGACGCGACCAGGCGTCTGATCCGGCGCTTCGCTACCAGACTTGACGTCGAAGCCCTCGACTTTCCGCTGCTCGACTCGGACATAGCTGATTCGACCCGCCAGGCGCGCCCACCCGGCGAGCCCATCCCGCCCGGCAGTCCCCTCACGATCGGGTGGGTCTGCACGCCGCCCGGCCCGGGCTCCGGCGGACACACGACCCTGTTTCGCATGGTTGAGGCCGCAGAGCGAGCCGGCCATCGCTGCATCGTCTACTTCTACGACAGGCACGGCGGGGACCATGACCGACACCAGCGCGTGATGCGCCGGTTCTGGCCCGGAGTGTCGGCCGAGGTGCGCAATGCGACGCTGGGGATCGATGGGGCTGATGCCTATGTGGCCAGCTCCTGGGAGAGCGCCCACGTGATCGCCTCCAGGGTGCGTTCGGCTGCGGCATTGCTCTACTTCATTCAGGACTTCGAGCCCTACTTCCACCCGAAGGGCACCCTCTACGCGCTCGCCGAAGACAGCTATCGCTTCGGTTTCGTCAACATCGCGCTCGGCGAGCTCGTGGCCAGCGAACTCGCGGACCGCGGCATCGCGCACTCCATCGTTCCCTTCGGCTGCGACACTGATGTCTACCGGCTGGCTAATCCGGCTGCACAGCGCTCAGGGGTGGTCTACTACACGAAGCCCGGCTCGGATCGACGCGGTTACCGACTCGGTCGACTGGCGCTGGAGGAGTTCCACCGGAGGCACCCCGCAGAGCCCATCCATCTCTACGGTGACGCAGACGACAACTGGCGCATTCCCGTCATTCAACATGGGCGGCTCTCCCCGAGCGCCCTCAACGAGTTGTACAACTCGAGCAAGGCCGGATTGGCGATCTCGTTCACAAACATCACGTTGGTGGCAGAGGAGATGCTCGCCGCCGGCGTGATACCCGTCGTCACGGAAGTCCCGTACGCCCGCGATGTGCTCCGACACCCCGATGTCCAGTGGTCCGTCACCACGCCGGGGGCGTTGGCCGATGGGCTGGGCCGAGCCGTCGACCGGATGATGCCAGGGGTGGCGCGAACGGAGATGGCACAACGGGTCACCCATGGTTGGGGAGCGACGGCGCGCGAGACGATGCGGCTGATCGAGCAGGCGGCCTGGGCGCCGCGGAGTGAGCACTCGAGGCTCCCCACCTGAGCGAAGGACGCCGGCGTGAGCCGCCGGCGCTAGTTAACTACCGACGGCGACCACGCGTGTGCGAGGAACAGCTCGGGGTCGCTCGTGCCGTCGGCGGACACTGACCACACATCGCTGTCGCCGACAGCGCCGTCCCGTCCGAGCCCGTAGAGGATAGTGCCGTCGTCCAGCCAGACGACCTGGTCGTCCACGTTGCGTTTCTCGGGCAGCAGGGTCTCGGTGCCGGTGCCGAGGTCCAGCACGGCGATCGTCCAGTGCGGCGTGGCTGCGGTGGAGACCTCCTTCTTATAAGCGATACGGCCCCCATCGGGTGAGAGCGACGGGCATTCGGCGGTCTCCCTGATGGACGTCAGGGTGCGGGCGGTCAGGTCGCCGCGCACCAGCCAGGTCTGGTTGTTCGACGCCGCTGTCGCATAAAACACAGAGTCGTCGTCGCTGAACGTGACCCCCCAGACGTTCCGGTCGGCCGCGGTGACGCGCACGTCGTCCACGAACAGCGCGAAGTCCTCGAGGTTGCCGTAGTCCTGGCTGCCGTCGGTTCGGGAGATCGTCGTCATGGTGGCGAATCCCACGGTGCCGTACGACTCGCCGGTTACAAACGACGTGGCGGCGACCAGGGTGGAGTCGGCCGAGATGCGGGTGCGGCTGGGCACCCCGGCCAGGGGCCATGAGCGGGTTTCCCGGCCGGCGGCGTCGCTCAGGGTTCCGGTGAATGTCGTGACCACGCCCCGATCGATGTGCAGGCACGATTGCAGGGCGGCGGTGGCGTAGACCCGGTCGCAGGCCTGAGCGGTGACGCTGCGGGCCGCCGTGGGGTCCGACAGGGGAACGGACGCGACGAGGCCATACCCGGCCCCGAGTGCGGTATTGCGAAAGACCACTCGTGCTCCGGCCGGCCGGGTGTCTGTGACCACGGACTCCACCTCGCTGGGGGCGGACGCGCTGGCGCGGTGCTCCGCCCACGCTACGATCCCGTACCCGGCGGCACCGGATAGCAGAACGATGCCGATGATGGCCACCAGCCAGATCCGGCGTCGGGTGGTCATCTCGCCGGCCGCCGGGAGACCACGCCGCGCAACAGGAGCGCCGCGGCCGGGATCACGAGGGCCAGGGCCGCCGCCGCGACCAGCATCGCGTTTTCCCGCCCCAGCGAGAACCAGAGCAGCCCGAAACCGGTGGACGCGATCAGCCGGGTGAGCGCCACCACGGTCTGCGCCGCCGCGATCCCGCTGGCCCGGGCCTCCTCGGGCGTGCACTGCGAGGCCAGGGCGGCCAGGATCCCATCGGTCGCAGCGTAGAACGTGCCGAGGAGGACGAGGCAGAGAACGGTCGCCAGCGGGCCGGCCGTCGGGAGCGCGGCACTGATATACGCGGCCAGCAGGGCGACATGGCCGATGATGAAGACGCGCCCGCGCCCGAACCGGTCCGAGAGCCGGCCGAGTGGGATCGCCAGAAGCAGGAAGGCGACGTTGGTGCCCACGTACAGCAGGGGGAACCAGGCTGCGGCGAATGCCCCCCTGTTCTGCAGGACCAGATAGATGAAGCCGTCGCCGATGGTGAGCATCCCCAGGAGCCCGGCGCAGATCAGAAGGCGGCGGAGCCGTGGATCGGCCAGTTGGCGCCAGCGGAATCGAGCCGGCCGAGGGTCAGTGGCCGCTGCCGCGCGCTCCGCCCTCGGCCTGGTGTTGGGCACCAGGATGCCGAGAATGACGACGCCCAGAATCGCGAAGGTCAGGGAGACCACGAAGACTGTGCTGTACCCGTCGGGGATGAAGAACAGGACCACGAACGCCAGCAGCGGTCCGACCGCCGCGCCGACGGTGTCCAGCATGCGGTGCACTCCGAAGGACCGGCCGAGGTTGTCTGGCGCGGAGGAGGCGACGATGAGTGCGTCCCGCGGGGCCGTGCGGACGCCCTTACCGAGCCGGTCGATCGCGAGGACGGCGACGAGGGCGCCGAACCCGGCGGCGAAGAGCAGGCCGATCCTGGCTAGCGCGGACACTCCATAGCCGAAGAACGCGATCCACTTGGGTTGATCCCCGCGGTCGGCGGCCCAGCCGCCGGCGATGCGCACGAAGGCACTGATGCCCTGGTACAGCCCATCGATGAAGCCGTAGGCGACGGTGGACAGCCCGATCACACCGGTGATGTAGAGCGGAAGGATCGCGGCCACCGATTCGGAGGAGATGTCGGTGAGCATACTCACTACGCCGAGGCTGACCACCACCGACGAGACCTTCGTTGCTGATTTCGTCGGCGCCGTGACGCCGCCTTTCCGATCCGAGAAGGAAATGTACATGGGCGCTCAGTCCGCTGCCGTCAACACCACGCAGGGCACAGTCAGCTCTCCGCAGAGAAAATACCGAGCACTGTGTACTCGGAGCCGCCGTCCACGGGGTTGGCAGTGAGAGTGACGCTGTTCACTCCTCGAGTGAACGCGAGTGCGGATGACCCGTCGGGCGCAGGCACGGGGGCGCCGACCAAACCCAGTGCCGTCAGGGCAGAGGTGTAGAAATCGAGCACTTCTCCGACGGTGAGGGGCGTCTCGGCCACCAGAGCGGCCTGAAGGCGGGAGCCTTCGGTTGTGATGGAGCTGGAGGCGATTGAGGATTGCGGAGCGGCGGGGAGAACCCGATCGGGGAAACCGGCCACCACCGACCCGGTTGCGCTTGACGTGTCCGGCAAGGGCAGCGTCACCAGGGCCGGCAGTGGAGCCGGCTGAGGTGCGGTGCCCGCAGGTGCATCCGGTCCGGTGGCCCGCGACTCTGTCGACTCCCCGGGCTGCGTGGTCGCTTGGGCGTCGGGGAGATGGGGTGCGGGGGTCGAGGCAGGGGATTCCGTTCCCGGCGTTGACGAGGGTGAGCCTGTCCCGCGGGCCTCGGATGTCGCCGCCGGATCGGGCACGACACCGGCCTGCTGCAGGGCCAATGCTCCCGCGGCGAGGAAGGCAGCGGCCGCGAGGGCGACCACGGCCACGAAGCGGCGGCGCATGATCACCGCTCCGGGGAGGCGATCGACAGGGCGCCGTTCACCTCGCGATAGCGCTCTCCGGTGGCCGGACAGGTGAAGAGGCCGTCCCCGGCCGAGACCAGGGGGACTCCCGCTGGTCCGACCCAGCCGACCTGCCGGGCGGGACGCCCACGACTATTGCGTGGTCCGGGACATCCCGAGTCACGACTGCTCCGGCCCCGACGAGGGCCCACCGACCGATCCGGAGCGGGGCAACGCACACGGCACGGGCACCGATCGAGGCCCCAGCTCCGACGTTCACCCCCACGGCGTCCCAATCCTCGGCGCCCTTGCGGCTGCCGTCGACGTTCACGGCGCGGGGGAACATGTCATTGGTGAACACGACCGACGGTCCGATGAAGACACCGTCGCCCAGCACGGCCGGCTCGTAGAGCAAAGCGTAGTTCTGTACCTTGCAATTCGCGCCGAGAATGACGCCGGGGCCGATATAGGCGCCGCGGCCGAGTATCGACCCTGCCCCCAGTTGGGCATCCTCCCGCACCTGGGCAAGGTGCCAGATGGTGACGTCAGGCCCGATCGTGGCGCGCGGGTCCACGTCGGCGGTGGGTGCGATCTGCTCGGTGTCCTGCGTCATGAGTGCCGTCCCGAAAGGTCTGTCAGACAGTGGCGGTGGGTGTGGTCGCCCTCAGTATGACCGGATTACCCCGACTCGGCGAGAGGTGTCGGACAGCGGTTAGCGCAGCCTGGCCAGGGCGGTCGTGTCGTCGCGGGGGAGCTCGTCGGCGACGGCCGTGACGGACAGCACGTTCAGGAGCACGGCGGCTCCGGCGGAGGAGAGGAACGCAGTGTCGGCGGCGTCCCTACCGGTGGCGATCCGCATGAGCGACTGCCGGGGGGCCAGGCCCGTGGCATCCACGACCTGCCAGGCTCCGTCGAGGTAGGCCTCGGCCACGGCGTGGAAGTCCATGGGCGAGAGCCCCGGCGCGTACACCGACACAAGGCGGGCGGGCACGTCGTGGGCGCGCAGGAACGCGATGACGAGGTGCGCGTAATCCCGGCAGACCCCCTGCCGGGCCAGCAGGGTGCGCACCGCGCCATCCGTGGGCAGGCTGGCGCCGGGAACATAGCTGAGGTGCCGGCCCACCAGGTGGTGACGGCGTTGAGGAGCTCGGTGCCGGTGAGGCCGCGGAACTCGGCCTGGGCGGTGGGCCACAGGTGGTCGGACTCGCAGTACCGGCTCGGCCGCAGGTACCGCACAATGTCGATGTCGGTCACCTCGGCCTCGGGCGACTTGCCGGAGACCTCGACGGTGTAGTCGATGTCGATCCGACCGGCCTGCACCGAAACGAGCTGCAAACGGGTGCCGTGCTGGTCCAGGGCCTCCCGGTAGTCCAGCGGCCGGCCGTCCTGCAGGATCGTGAGCAGCTCGGTGGCGCTCGCATCCGCGGCGACGGCGACGGACAGGACCAGCTCGGCAGGCCCCATGGCCTGAAGTTCGAGGTGTGCGGAGGCAGAGCGTTGCATGCCCACATGCTCGCATACATCCGCGAACTGTGAGAAAAGCACCGGATGTGGCGCGTTTTGGGTGCTTAGCTCACGGTTCGCGGGCACAAAAAAGGCCACCTGCGGTAGAAGCCCGCAGATGGCCAAGTGGCCCCGACCGGCGTCGATCCGGTGACCTTTCGATTTTCAGTCGAACGCTCTACCAACTGAGCTACAGGGCCAGAAGGCGGCTACGTGAGCGCCTTCTGTAAGGAGAAAAGCCCCTTCTTTCGAAAGGGCTTGTCGCCTTGGCGACCCTGACCGGACTTGAACCGGCGACCTCCGCCGTGACAGGGCGGCGCGCTAACCAACTGCGCTACAGGGCCAAACTTTAATGCTGTCGTGCTTTGTGCTGTCTAACTTTTCGTGCCGAGTACAACCTACAGTATGCGTAGCCCCAACGGGATTCGAACCCGTGTTAACGCCGTGAAAGGGCGCCGTCCTAGGCCGCTAAACGATGGGGCCGAACTTCCCGGAAGCTGATAACTTCCGACGCATAACTATAAGGTGAGATACGGCCAGAGTTCAAATCGGCCGAATGCGTTGGGGTCGCCCCGACCTTGAACCTGCCCGTTTGCCCCGGAATTCCGGGCCTGGAGCCTCGTTCGGCCGAGACGTCCTTCGGCGTGTCGCATTCACCGCGCCCGCGAATGGTCGGCGATTCTGGCATCGGGCAGGTTACGTTTTTTAGTGGACCCGGCCGCTCAGGCGGGTTTGTTATTGTGACTTGTGTTGCCACAGTGACGGATGTGACAACAAAAAGCCCGATCGGGGAGTTATGAAGAGTACGGCAACCGTGATCAGTCACGGCATTCGCGCCGGCCTGCGCCGAATGCGGCCCGACCGGCTGCGCAGCTCGCGCCGGGCCTCCGGAACCCGTCAGCACGTCATAGGTCTGACCGGCTTCGCCGCCGCCCTCACCCTGGCGGTCACGCTCGCCAGCCCGATCAGCCCGGCCATGGCCGTCGACTACCCGACCTGGGACGAACTCCAGGCCGCCAAGTCGAACACCGCCGCCGCCGCCAATCAGGTCACCCAGATCCAGAACGCGATCGCGGGACTCCAGACCGAAGTCGAACGCACGCAGGCCGAGGCCGAGGCGCGCGGCGTGGAGTTGCAGACGGCTCAGGAGAAGTTCGATGACGCCAGTCGTCGGGCCAGCGACCTGCAGGCCCAGGCAGACGCAAGCAAGACCCAGGCGGATGCCGCCACGCGCCAGGCCGGTCAGCTCGCCGCCCAGCTCTACCGCACCGGCGGAACCGACCTCAGCGTGAACCTCTTCATCGACGGGCAGGAAAGCGGCGAAGGCGCCGACGAACTGCTCTCGAAGCTCGGCAGCATGAGCAAACTCGTCGAACGCAGCACCGATGTCTACGAGCAGGCTCAGACCGCGAACAACACCGCCCAGTCGCTAGGCGACCAGGCCGCCGTCGCGCAGGCCGAGCGGGAAACCCTGCGGGTGGCAGCCGAGGCTGCCATGGCCGCCGCACAGGACGCCGCGGACGCGGCGGCCCAGGCCCTGTCAGAGTCCGAAGCGCAGAGTGTGGTTCTCGAAGCACAGCTTCAGTTCATGCAGGATGCCGAGGCCACCACGGCCGCCGCTTACCAGGCCGGCGTCGTCGAACGTGCCCGCCTGGCCGAAGAAGAGCGCAAGCGTGTGGCCGCTGAGCAGGCCGCTGCCGCGGCAGCCGCGGCAGCGTCCCGGCCGAGCTCCGGCGGCTCTGCCACCGGCACCGCCGGCGCCGGACTCAGCGGCGGATCGATCGGCGGCCAGGGCTGGGCCGTGCCGGCCGGCGGTCGCATCACCGACGGCTTCGGTGCGCGGTCCGTTCTGTGTGGCAGCGGAGGCTGCAGCGGCGGATTCCACTACGGCACCGACATCGGCACCGGCTGTAGCGCGCCGATCTACGCGGCCGCCACCGGTACCGTCACCTATGCGGGTCGCTACGGCACCTACGGCAACTTCATCCTGATCAGCCACGGCAACGGTGTCGAAACCGGGTACGCGCACATCCGTGACGGCGGCATCTTCGTCTCCGTCGGCCAGCGCGTTGACGTGGGCCAGAACATCGCCAGCTCCGGTACCACCGGCGCCTCCACCGGCTGCCACCTGCACTTCGAGGTGCGCACCGGCGGCAACCGCATCAACGCCGTTCCATTCATGTCCGACAGGGGAGCCCCACTTGGCTGACACCACGCCCATTCGCCGCTCGCGCCGTACCTCGGCAGCACTGCTGTCAGCCGCGATGATCGGTTCGGTCGCCGCATCCGCCGGCGTGGCCGCCCCCGCGTTCGCCGATGAGGACTACCCCAGCTGGGACGAAGTCGCCAAGGCCAAGGAGAGCGAAGCCGCCAAGGCGAGCCAAATCGAGAACCTGACCGGGTTGCTCGAGGGCCTGCAGACCTCGTCAGCAGAAGCGTCCCAGGGCTCCCAGATGGCCGCAGAGGCCTACCGGGTGGCCCAGGACGACCTCGACGCGGCCACGGCCCGCGAGGAAAGCCTGAACAAGCAGTCAGCGGTGGCGCAGAAGGCAGCCGACACCTCGAAGATGCGCGCCGGCCTGATCGCCGCGCACCTGGCCAAGACCGGTGCCCAGGACCTGTCGCTCAACCTGTTCCTGAACGGCAACACCGCCGACGACCTGCTCAGCCAGCTCGGCACGGCCAGCAAGCTCAGCGAGCAGTCCGAGACCATCTACCGGCAGGCCGTGCAGGACAAGAACACCGCGGAGTCCCTCATCGCGCAGGCTGCGGCGGCCACCGCCGAGCGCAAGCGCCTGAGCGCCGAGTCCAAGGACAAGTACGACGCTGCCAACAACGCGGCCCAGAGCGCCCAAGCGGCCCTCGACACCGAACTGGCCAAGTCCGCAGAACTCTACGAGCAGCTCGCCCTGCTCAAGGACACCACCGCCGAGGTCGAGCGCGAGTACCAGACCGGTCTGGATGCCGCCGCGTCCGCCGCCGCCCTGGCGAAGGCCCAGGCCGCCGCCGCGGCCGCCGTGAAGAACACCGCACCGGCCGCAGCGGCCCCCGCAGCCCCGGCCTCGGGCGGATCCGCCCCGGCCGCGGCAGCGCCCGCCGCGCCGGCGCCGGCTGCTCCGGCACCTGCTGCCCCTGCCCCTGCCCCTGCTGCCCCTGCTGCCCCGGCGCCGGCGGCCCCTGCCCCGGCAGCCCCCGTGACCACGACGCCCTCTGCGCCCAACGCCTCCGCGGTCGAGACGGCCATCTCGTTCGCCCGCGCCCAGCTCGGCAAGGCCTACAGGCTCGGCGGTGCCGGCCCCGACGTCTGGGACTGCTCTGGTCTGACCAAGGCCGCCTATGCTGCCGCGGGCATCTATATCGGCACGCACTCGGCCACCAACCAGTACAACACCATGGCCGGCCAGGGCAAGCTCGTCTCGCTCTCGCAGGTGCAGGTCGGCGACCTGCTGTTCTGGGGCTCGCCGGGAAATTACTACCACGTGGCGATCTACGTCGGCGGCGGACAGATCCTCGAGGCGCCCGACGTCGGCAAGCCTGTTCGGGTGCACAGCATCTGGTCGGCCGGCGAGGTCGCGCCCTATGTGGGCCGGCCATCCTGAGCCCGGCCGCTTAACGACCGAAGCCGCTCCCCGTCAGGGAAGCGGCTTCGGTCGTTCACGGTTATACGGGGTCAGTGACCCTCGTCCACGAGCTTCTTGAGCCCGTCACGCACGATCTGGTCGGCCTCAGCGGCGTCGCCCCAGCCCTCGGTCTTGACCCACTTGCCCGGTTCGAGGTCCTTGTAGTGCTCGAAGAAGTGCTCGATCTCCTTGCGGGTGTACTCCGGGATGTCGGTGACGTCCTGGATGTGGTCCCAGCGCGGGTCGCCGGCGGGAACCGCGATGACCTTGGCGTCTGAACCGCCGTCGTCGGTCATGTTGAACACGCCGACGGGGCGCACGGACACGCCGACGCCCGGGAACAGCGGGAAGTCGAGCAGCACCAGGACGTCGACGGGGTCGCCGTCCAGGCCCAGGGTGTTCTCGAAGAACCCGTAGTCGGTGGGGTACACGAAGCTCGTGTACAGCACCCGGTCGAGGTAGACCCGACCGGTTTCGTGGTCCACCTCGTACTTGTTGCGGCTACCACGTGGGATTTCAATGACTGCGTCGTATTCGGCCATGGCCTGATATCTCCCTTATTCGAAGTCTGCGGATAACGTTACTGGATGCAGTCCACCCGCCGCCCGCGCCTGTCGCCGGCCATCGCCGACCTGCGCCGCGCAGTGCGGGAGATGCTGCCCGAGAGCGGCCTGGTGCTTGTGGGCCTCAGCGGCGGGGCGGACTCGCTGGCGCTGGCCGCCGCGACGGCATTCGAGGCGCCCCGGGCTGGGCTGCGCGCCGGAGCCGTGATCGTCGACCACGGCCTGCAGGCGGGTTCCGCCGGGGTCGCCCTCACCGCCGCGGCCCAGGCCGCCGGGCTCGGCCTCGACCCGGTCCTGGTGCAGACGGTCGACGTGACGGATGCCGGCGGCGACGGCCCAGAGGCCGCCGCCCGCACCGCCCGCTACGCGGCCTTCGACACCGCACTGGAGCAGACCGGGGCCGTCGCCGTGCTGCTCGGCCACACCCTCGACGACCAGGCCGAGACCGTGCTGCTCGGCATCGCCCGCGGCTCTGGCGCCACCAGCCTGCACGGCATGGCGCCGGTCACCGGCCGGTTCCGGCGCCCGCTGCTGGGCATCCGCCGCGCCCAGACCCGGCAGGCCTGCCTCGACGCGGGTCTCACCGCCTGGTCCGATCCGCAGAACCTCGATCCCCGGTACGCCAGGGTGCGGGCACGCGAGAGCGTCCTGCCGCTGCTGGAGGCCGAGCTCGGCCCGGGTATCGCCGAAGCGCTCGCCCGCACCGCCGTGAGCCTGCGGGAGGACGCCGCTGCCCTCGACGCACTGGTGCCCGCGTTGCTGGCCGGCGCGGTCACGGTGGGGGAGTCTGGCTCCTCGGTGCGGGTCGCCGCGCTGGCCGCCCAGCCGGCCGCACTCCGGCAGCGGATGATCCGGATGGTGGCCGCCGACGGGTTCGGCGCCGCACTTGAACGCAGCCACATCCTGGCCGTCGCACGGCTGGTCACGCACTGGCGCGGGCAGAAGGCGCTCGACCTGCCAGGCGTTAGAGTGGAACGGCAGGGGGACATGCTCTTCTTTTCGGCAGCTCGACACACCCAGAACAAAGGACCTTTCCGCTCCCATGGAACCTCGTGACATTGACGGCGACCTCACCGAAATCCTGATCGAGGAGGCCGAGATCCGGGCCCGACTGGCCGAGATGTCACGGCAGATCGAAGCGGACTACGCCGGCAAGGACCTGCTCCTGGTGGGCGTGCTCAAGGGCGCGGTCATGGTCATGGCCGATCTGGCCCGCGAACTCGTGCACCCGGTGACCATGGACTGGATGGCCGTCTCGTCGTACGGCTCCGGCACCCAGTCCAGCGGTGTCGTGCGCATCCTCAAGGACCTCGACACCGACCTGCACGGCCGACACGTGCTTATCGTCGAGGACATCATCGACTCCGGCCTGACCCTCTCCTGGCTGATGGCCAACCTCAATTCCCGAGGCCCCGCCTCCCTGGAGATCTGCGCCCTGCTGCGGAAGCCCGACGCTGCCCGTGTCGAGATCGACGTGAAATACCTGGGCTTCGACATCCCCAACCAGTTCGTCGTGGGCTACGGCCTGGACTACGCGGAGAAGTACCGCAACCTGCGTTCGGTCGGGGTGCTCGCACCGCACGTGTACTCCACGGGCGAGTAGCGCCACTTCCCGGCGTATTCCAGTTCCCCTTTGGGCGAACACTCGGTGTTCCCCCAGTGCGGGAGCGGTAGCCTGTCACCACCATGAACGTCAAGAAACTTCTGCGCGGGCCGCTCCTCTACATCATCCTTGCGGTAATCGCCGTCTGGGTGGGGTCGAGCCTCCTCACCATGTCGGGCTTCCGCGAGATCTCCACCCAACAGGGGCTGGACTTCCTGAAGGATGGCAAGGTCTCCGAGGCCAAGATCGTCGACGGCGACCAGCGCGTTGACCTCACCCTCACCAAGGCCGATGCCACCTACGGCGAGCAGGTGCAGTTCTACTACGTCGCCCCGCGCGGCGAAGAGGTCGTGAACGCCGTCACGGCCGCCGACCCCAAGGATGGCTTCACCGACGAGGTGCCCCAGTCCAGCTGGTTCCTCTCGCTGCTGGGCATCCTGCTGCCGGTGCTCCTGATCGGTGCGTTCTTCTGGCTGATGCTCTCCGGTATGCAGGGCGGCGGCAACAAGGTCATGCAGTTCGGCAAGTCCAAGGCCAAGCTGGTCTCCAAGGAGACTCCGCAGGTGAGCTTCGCCGACGTCGCCGGAGCCGACGAGGCCATCGAGGAACTGCAGGAGATCAAGGACTTCCTCAAGGAACCGGCCAAGTTCCAGGCCGTCGGCGCGCGCATCCCCAAGGGTGTGCTGCTCTACGGCCCTCCCGGAACCGGTAAGACCCTGCTTGCCCGCGCTGTCGCCGGCGAGGCCGGGGTGCCGTTCTATTCCATCTCCGGATCCGACTTCGTCGAGATGTTCGTGGGTGTCGGTGCCAGCCGCGTGCGTGACCTGTTCCAGCAGGCCAAGGAGAACTCCCCGGCGATCATCTTCGTCGACGAGATCGACGCCGTCGGACGCCACCGCGGTGCCGGCATGGGCGGCGGGCACGACGAACGCGAGCAGACCCTCAACCAGCTGCTGGTGGAGATGGACGGCTTCGACGTCAAGACCAACGTGATCCTCATCGCGGCGACCAACCGCCCCGACATCCTCGACCCGGCGCTTCTGCGGCCCGGCCGCTTCGACCGGCAGATCGGCGTGGATGCGCCGGACATGCACGGCCGCAAGCGCATCCTCGAGGTGCACGCCAAGGGCAAGCCCATGGCCGCGGGAGTCGACCTCGAGGTGCTCGCCCGCAAGACGCCGGGCTTCACCGGCGCCGACCTGGCCAACGTGCTCAACGAGGCCGCGCTGCTCACCGCGCGCTCCAATGCACAGCTGATCGACAACCGGGCCCTCGACGAAGCCGTCGACCGGGTCATGGCCGGCCCGCAGCGTCGCACCCGCGTGATGCGCGACCAGGAGAAGCTCATCACCGCGTACCACGAAGGTGGACACGCCCTCGTGGCGACGGCTATGCGCAACACCGACCCGGTGACCAAGATCACCATCCTGCCGCGCGGACGTGCTCTCGGTTACACGATGGTGATGCCCCTCGAGGACCGCTACTCGGTGTCGCGCAATGAACTGCTCGACCAGCTCGCCTACGCCATGGGCGGTCGAGTCGCGGAGGAGATCATCTTCCACGACCCCACCACCGGTGCATCGAACGACATCGAGAAGGCCACAGCCACGGCCCGCAAGATGGTCACTGAATTCGGCATGAGCTCGGACGTCGGTCCGCTGAAGCTGGGTTCGGCATCCGGTGAGATGATGTTCGGCCGCGACATGGGCCACCAGCGGGACTACTCCGAGCGGCTCGCCGAGCGGGTGGACACCGAGGTGCGCCAGTTGTTGGAGAACGCCCACGACGAGGCGTACACGGTGATCAACGCCAACCGTGCGATCCTCGACGACCTTGCCGCGAAGCTGCTCGAGCACGAGACGCTCGACCAGACCGCTCTGGTGGACATCTTCGCCGGGGTGCAGAAGCTATCGCCGCGTCCGCAGTGGCTCTCCAGCGACAAGCGCCCGGTCTCCGACCTGCCGCCCATCGCGATGCCCGCGCCGAAGGCTCCCATCGACGGCGCGGCCGTTGACGGCGGCATCTCCAGCGGCGGCGCCGAGACCGACAAGCCCAAGCGCGCGCCGGCCCGCAAACCCCGCCCCGCGACCGCGTAGCGCGGCGCCCGTGGGAGTCGACCAGCCACGCATCCAGGCGGCCGTCGCCGAGATCCTCGCCGCCATCGGCGAGGATCCCGGACGGCCCGGCCTGGAGACCACGCCGGAGCGGGTCGCATCCGCGTACGCCGAGTTCTTCTCCGGTCTGGGCACCGACCCGCTCGAGCACCTGCGGGACAGCGTGCCCGTGGGGGAGCGCACCGGCGAACTCGTGCTGCTGCGCGACATCGAGTTCCGGTCCGTCTGCGAACACCACCTGCTTCCCTTCCTCGGTATCGCGCACCTCGCCTACCTGCCCGGCAACCACATCGTGGGTCTGGGCAAGCTCGCCGCCGTCGTGGAGACTCTCGCGGCGCGGCCCCAGCTGCAGGAACGGCTGACCGAGGAGATCGCCGACACCCTCGAGGCCGGTCTCGCGCCGCGAGGCATCCTCGTGGTTCTCGACGCCAGCCACGGATGTGTCACCACGCGCGGTCCGCGCCAGTCGCGCAGCTCCACCGTCACCATGGCCAGCCGCGGCGAGCTGGCCCAGCCGGTGGCGCGCTCCGAGATCATCGCCCTCATCGGCGGTTCGCTGTGACCGGGGTACCGCGGTGACCCTCGTCATGGGTGTGCTCAACGTCACACCGGACTCCTTCAGCGACGGCGGACGCTGGGCCAGCACGGAGGCGGCCGTTCACCATGCCCTCGACCTGCACGCCGACGGCGCCGACCTGATCGATGTCGGCGGCGAGTCCACCCGGCCCGGTGCCGCCCGGGTGACTCCCGAGGTGGAGCAAGGCCGGGTGCTCCCGGTGATCGCCGAACTGCACCGCCGCGGCATCGTCACGAGTGTCGACACCCTCAACGCCCAGACCGCCGAGCGGGCCGCCGACGCCGGCGCCGACATCATCAACGATGTGTCCGGCGGCCTGGGCGACCCCGGAATGGCGGCCGTGGTGGCGCGCACCGGGCTCACGTACATCGCCATGCACTGGCGCGGCCATGCTCGCACCATGGACACCCTCGCCGTCTACGACGACGTGGTCGCCACGGTGGTCGCGGAACTGACCGACAGGGTCGCTGCTCTGGAGGCCGCCGGCGTCAGGCGCAGCCAGATCGTCCTCGACCCCGGGCTGGGCTTCAGCAAGGACGCCGACCAGAACTGGCGCCTGCTCGGCCGGCTGGACGCGTTCTCGGCGCTCGGATTCCCCGTCATGGTCGGTGCCTCGCGCAAACGGTTCCTGGCCGCCCTGCTACCGGACGACGCGCCCATCGTGAACCGGGACCTGCCGACCGCCGTGCTCAGCGTGCTCGCCGCCCAGGCCGGTATGTGGGCGGTCCGCGTGCACGACGTGGCCGGCACCCGAACCGCCCTCAACGTGCTGGCCCGGGTCGATTCGGCCAGAATAGGGTCATGAGCACCGACTCGATCACCCTCACCGGGCTGCGGATCACCGCGCACCACGGTGTCTTCGACTTCGAACGCGAGAACGGCCAGGAGTTCGTCATCGACGTCACCGTGTGGCTGGATTTCCGGGCGGCGGCCTCCGGCGACGACCTCTCCCGCACCATCCACTACGGCGAACTGGCCGTCGAGGTGGCGGATGCCGTGCGCCGCGACCCCGTGGACCTCATCGAGACCCTGGCCGAGCGGATCGCCGACGTGGTGCTCGCGCACGACGCCGCCGAACGTGTGCGCGTGACGGTGCACAAACCGCAGGCGCCCATCGAGATCCCGTTCGCGGATGTCTCGGTTCAGATTGAACGCGCGCAGAGCGACCGCGCGCAGCCGACTCTGGTCCACTCGGAAGGGAGCCGAGCATGACGGAGACCAACGACACTCCACGGACCGCGGTGCTGGCCCTCGGCAGCAACCTCGGCGACCGTGAGGCCACCCTGGCCGCCGCCGTGCGGGAGATCGCCGACCTGTCCCAAGCGGAACTCATCGCCATCTCGCCCGTCTACGCCTCCGACGCCGTGAAGACCGACGGTGTGGACCTCGACGCCCCCGGCTACCTCAACCTCGTGGTGAGCCTGCTCTGGTCGGAAGACCCGTATGCCCTGCTCGACGCCGTCAACGGCATCGAGAACGCGCACGGCCGGGTGCGCGAGGAACGCTGGGGGGACCGCACCCTGGACATCGACCTCATCTGCGTGGGCGACCTGCAGATCGACGACGATAGGCTCACCCTGCCGCACCCGCGTGCCGCCGAGCGCGACTTCGTGCTCGCGCCCTGGGCCGACATCGACGCGGATGCCGAGATCCCCGGTCGCGGCCGGGTGACCGAACTCTTGGCCGTCGCCGACCGCACGGCCAGGGCGCATCCGGTCTCCGCCAGCACCGACCCCGCCCACACCGAGGTCGCCCACACCGAGGTCGCCCCCGGTCTGCAGGAGCCCCGGACATGAAGCGCACCTCGCCCACCCCGCTGATCGCCCTCGGCCTGGTCGGCCTGGTCGTCGGGTTCCTGGCCGAATTGGCGGCAACGGCCTTCAGCGCGCCCATCTTCGTTCCGCCACTCACCCTGCCGCTCGCGCTCGTACTGATCGCCGTGATCCTCGTCGCCCTCGCCTGGCCGATCCGGCAGGCCACCCGGGGCCGCTCTACCCGGCGGGTCGACCCGTTCCGGGCCATGCGGGTGGCCTTGCTCGCCAAGGCATCCAGCCTGAGCGGCTCGCTCCTGCTCGGCGTGGGCCTGGGCATCGTGGTCTTCATCCTCACCCGCTCGGTGGTGCCGGCGGTAACATCGTTGTGGCTCGCAATCGGGATGGCGCTCGGCGCGGTGATCCTCCTGGCGGGCGGTCTCGTGGCGGAGCACTTCTGCACACTCCCGCCGGACGACGACCACGATCACGACAACGGGGGACCGAACAATGGCGGAGCAGCCCATGCCTGACAACCTCGGCGGCGAGATCGCGCCGATGCCGGTTCCGCCGGTTGGAGCACGACTGAACCTCCCAGAGGCCGGCGAGTGGAAGCGCGTGTCACCCAAGTACGTCATGGTCGAGATCGTGGGCACCATCGTGTTCCTGCTCATCGTCTGCGCGGTCACCGGTTTTCTCTGGCTGGTGCTCGAACAGGACTGGGCGCTCTGGGTGGGTGGTCTCGTCGCCCTCATCACCCTGATCTCCCTCGTGCTCGAGCCCCGCCGGGTGCGCTCGATCGGCTATCAGCTGCGTGCGGACGACCTGCTCTTCCGCCGCGGCATCATGTACCAGCGCTTCGTCTCGGTGCCGTATGGTCGCATGCAGCTCGTGGACATCACCCGCGGCCCGGTCGCCCGTTTGCTCGGCCTGGCCGACCTCAAGTTCGTCACCGCAGCGGCCTCGTCCGGTGTGGCCATCCCCGGCCTGGCCGAGGCGGATGCCGACGCCCTCCGCGACCGTCTCGTGGAACTCGCCGAGAGCCGGCGGGCCGGGTTGTGACCTCCCTCGCCGACGGGGAGTGGCACCGCCTGCATCCCGCGAGCCCGCTGCTACGCGGCGGTATCTTCGTCTTCGCCCTGCTCGGGTTCGTCATCGCCAACTTCCGCGAACGAGTCGTCGACCTGGTCTTCGGCATCCCGCGGGAGTCCGGCGACCCGTTGGACACCATTTACGAGCGCGGCGTCGTGGGCTGGGCCCTCCTCATCGCCGGCGGAATCCTGGTGGTCATCCTCATCGCCTTCAGCCTCTCGTGGCGCATGCACACCTTCCGGGTGACCGACGAGTCGGTCGAGGTGCGCAGCGGTATCCTGTTCCGCAGCCACCGGAAGGCGAGGCTGGACCGCATCCAGGGCGTCAACATCGTGCGCCCGCTCATTCCCCGCCTCTTCGGCGCCGCCAAGCTCGAGGTGAGCGTGGCCGGGCAGGACGCCAATGTGCAACTGGCCTATCTCGGCTCAGCGTTGGCCGACGGGCTGCGCCGCGACATCCTGCAGCTGGCCTCCGGTGCCCGGCAACCGCGTGTGTCGCCCGGCGAACCCGGCGAACCCGTCCAGGGCTCCGGTGCCGCCGAGGCGAACGGGCGCGGGCTCCGGCAGGGGCTCGGGGACTACGCCACCGCACGGGTGGGCGAATTCTTGGCGCCGGAGCTGGACCCGGATGCCGCGCCGCCGCAGTCGGTCGTGCGCATCCCGATCGTGCGACTGATCGGGTCGATAGTGTTCAGCGGGTTCACCCTGTTCCTGCTGGTGGGCGTGGTGGCC
The DNA here is from genome assembly GCF_019443325.1 of Cryobacterium sp. PAMC25264. NCBI lineage: Bacteria > Bacillati > Actinomycetota > Actinomycetes > Micrococcales > Microbacteriaceae > Cryobacterium > Cryobacterium sp. PAMC25264. The sequence continues at coordinate 2,928,777 of NZ_CP080383.1, read as the reverse complement.
CTGATCACCTCGGTGGTCGTCGGCGGCAGCGAATGGCTGCTCATCGCCATCGTCCCCGGCCTGATCGGCAGCCTCGGTTACTACTTCTCCCGGTTCACCAAGTCGTTGCGGTACAGCATCGCGGGCACCAGCGACGGGGTGCGGGTGGGCTTCGGCTTGCTCACCACGAGCAACGAGACCTTGCCTCCCGGGCGTATCCACGCCGTGGGGGTGAACCAGCCGCTGTTGTGGCGCCCCTTCGGCTGGTGGCAGATCCGCATCAACAAGGCCGGGCACTCCACCAATGAGGGCGCGGCGGGCGCCGCGGCCACGACGGTGCTCCCGGTCGGGTCGCTCGGCGACGTCGAACGCGTGCTCGAGCTGATCCTGCCGGCCTTCTCCGACGACGCCCAGCGGGCGCTCATCGACCGTGGCCTCACCTCCCGCGGCGGTGACGACGGCTTCCACAACGCTCCGCGCCGTGCCGCGTGGCTCCGGCCCTTCTCCTGGCGGCGCACCGGCTACGCGGTGGCCGCCGACGTGGCGCTGCTCCGCCGCGGAGTGCTGGCCAGGGACCTCGTGCTCGTGCCCTTGGCCCGCCTGCAAAGCGTCGGTATCGACCAGGGCCCGATCCGGCGACGGCTGCGTCTGGCCACCGCCAGGCTGCACACCGTGGCCGGCCCGGTCAGCGCGACGCTCGGCGTGATCGACAGCATCGAAGCCGTGCGTCTGTTCGAGGCAGTGTCCGCCGGCGCGGTCGCCTCGGCCGACTCCGACACCAGCCACCACTGGAGTCGCACCGCTCAAGTCGCCGACCAGACGTCCGCCCCTGCTCCCGTCCCCGAAGCTCCGCTCGCGGCGGCTCCGCCTGCCGCGGCTCCGCCTGCCGCGGCTCCGCCTGCCGCGGCTCCGCCTGCCGCGGCTCCGCCTGCCGCGGCTCCGCCTGCCGCGGCTCCGCCTGCCGCGGCTCCGCCTGCCGCGGCTCCGCCTGGCACCACCCCGCTGGGCCCGAGCACCGAGGTGACCTGGTGAGCCAACGCCCCGGCCGGCTCGGCATCGGCGTCATCGGCGCCGGGCACGTCGGCCCGATCCTCGCCGCGGCCCTCGCCGGTGCCGGACATGCCCTCGTGGGTATCTCCGCCATTTCCCAGGCCAGCCGCGACCGGGCCGAGGCGATCCTGCCGCAGGTGCCCGTGCTCACGGTGCCCGAGGTCGTGGAGCGAAGCGAACTCGTGATCATCGCCGTGCCGGACGACCAGCTGGACAGCCTGGTCACCGGGCTCGCCGCCACGGGAACGTGGCAGCCCGGCCAGCTGGTGCTGCACACCTCGGCGCGGTACGGCACGGATGTGCTCCTGCCGGCCCTGCGCTCCGGCGCGATCCCGCTGGCGATCCACCCGGCCATGTCGTTCACCGGGACCAGCCTGGACATCAGCCGGCTGGCCGACAGCTACTTCGCCGTCACCGCGCCCGCCCCTGTGCTGCCGATCGGTCAGGCCCTGGTAGTGGAGATGGGCGGTGAGCCGGTGATCGTGGCCGAAGCCGACCGCGCCGCCTACGCCGAGGCCATCGAGACCGCCACGGCGTTCTCCACCTCGATCGTCGAGCAGTCCACGCGGCTGCTGCAGGGCATCGGCATCGAGCAGCCCGGCGCTGTGATCGCGCCGCTTGTGCGATCGGCCATCGAGAACGCGCTCACCCGCAACGGAGCCACGCATCCGCTCGACGGCCTCGAGACCTTGCCCCACCCGTTCGACCTGCCATACCCGCTCGACCCGGAGGACCAGTGACCGTGCTCACCAAGCCAGAAGTCATCGACACCATCGATGAGCTGCGAGGCCAACTCTGCCTCGCCAAGCAGAACGTTGCCGCCCAGGGCGGCGACGCCCATGTCGTGCTCGTGCCCACGATGGGCGCCCTGCACGCCGGCCACCGCGCCCTCGTGCGCCGCGCCGCGGACCTCGGCGCCATCGTTGTGGTCTCCATCTTCGTGAACCCGCTGCAGTTCGGTGTGAACGAAGACCTCGACACCTACCCGCGCACCCTCGACGCCGATGTGGCGGCACTGGCCGAGGAAGGCGCCGCGTTCGTCTTCGCGCCCACGATTCGCGAGATGTACCCGGACGGAGCGTCCTCCACCCGCGTCACCGCCGGCGCGATCGGCAGCCTGTACGAGGGCGCGGCCCGACCCGGCCACTTCGACGGCATGCTCACGGTGGTGGCCAAGCTGTTCAACATCGTCGAACCCGACATCGCCGTGTTCGGCCAGAAGGACGCCCAACAGGTGTTCCTTGTGGAGCGCATGGTCGCCGACCTCAACCTCAGGCTCGGCATCGAGGTCGTTCCCACCGTGCGGGAGGACAACGGCCTGGCCCTGTCGAGCCGCAACCGCAACCTCGACGACCCCGCCCGCGACGCGGCCCGGTCGCTGTCAGTGGGCCTCGCGGCCGCCGCCGAGGCCGCGTCGGCCGGCGTGCCGGCCGCGATCGTGGCGGCGCACGCGGTCATCGGCGCCCAGCCACTGGTTAAACTGGACTATCTCGTTGTCGTGCACCCGCACACCTACCTGCCGGTCGCCGACGACTACCGAGGCCCGGCCAGAATGCTGGTCGCCGCGGTGGTCGGCAGCACCCGGCTCATCGACAACATCGCACTGGACATTCCCTAACCGACTTTCCCAGGCGCTGGCTGCGGCCCGCGCACGCCCACCGACGGAGAACCGCATGAGCACCACCCCCGACGCCGCTCCCGGCAACGACGAGCAGGACGCCCAGGCCGCAGCGGCCGAGCTGAGCGAGCAAAAGGCCGTGCGCATGGCCAAGCGCGACCGCTTGAACCAGGCGGCGACCAACGCCGGCGGTGGCGCCTACCCGGTGTCGGTGCCCGTCACCCACACCATCCCCGCCGTGCGCGCCGAATACGGCGACCTCGAGGCGGATGCCGCCACGGGCGTCACGGTGGGCCTGGCCGGCCGCATCGTGCACCTGCGCAACACCGGCAAGCTGTGCTTCGCCAGCCTGCAGTCCGGCGACGGCAGCCGCATCCAGGCCATGGTGTCGCTCGCCGCCGTCGGCGAGGAGTCCCTCGCGGCCTGGAAGGACCTCGTCGACCTCGGCGACCACGTCTTCGTGTCCGGTGAGGTCATCTCCTCCCGTCGCGGTGAGCTCTCCATCATGGTCTCCGAGTGGCAGGTGGCCGCCAAGGCGCTGCTGCCGCTGCCCAACCTGCACTCCGAACTCAGCGAAGAGACCCGGGTGCGCAGCCGCTACCTCGACCTCATCGCCCGCGACCAGGCCCGCCGCACCGTCGTGCAGCGCTCGCAGGCCGTCGCGAGCCTGCGCGCGACCTTCACCGCGCGCGGCTTCCTCGAGATCGAGACGCCGATGCTGCAAACCATGCACGGCGGCGCCTCCGCCCGGCCGTTCTCCACACACAGCAACGCCTTCGACACCGAGCTGTTTCTGCGCATCGCCCCGGAGCTCTTCCTCAAGCGCGCCGTCGTCGGCGGCATCGACCGGGTCTACGAGATCAACCGCAACTTCCGCAACGAGGGCGCCGACTCCACCCACTCGCCCGAGTTCGCCATGCTCGAGGCCTACGAGGCCTACGGCGACTACACCTCGATCGCCGAGCTCACCCAGACTCTCATCCAGGATGCCGCCGCGGCCATCACCGGCGGCTCGCACGTCGTGACCTGGGCCGACGGCACCGAATACGACCTGGGCGGTCAGTGGGACCGCATCAGCATGTACGACAGCCTGTCGGCGGCCGTGGGGCGGACCATCAGCCCGGCCACCCCGCTGGCCGACCTGCAGGTGTTGGCCGATGCCGAGGGCGTCGAGGTCGACCACCCGATCCACGGCAAGTACGTCGAGGAACTCTGGGAGCACTTCGTCAAGGGCGACCTCGTACGCCCCACGTTCGTGCTCGACTTCCCGGTGGACACCAGCCCGCTCGTGCGCGGGCACCGGTCCATCGATGGCGTCGTGGAGAAGTGGGACCTCTACATCCGCGGCTTCGAACTGGCCACCGGCTACTCCGAGCTCGTCGACCCCGTCGTGCAGCGCGAACGCTTCGTGGAACAGGCCCGGCTGGCCGCCGGCGGCGACCCCGAGGCGATGCGCCTGGACGAGGAGTTCCTGCGCGCGCTCGAGCACGGCATGCCGCCCACCGGCGGCATGGGAATGGGCATCGACCGCCTGCTGATGGCTCTCACCGGCCTCGGCATCCGCGAGACCATCCTCTTCCCGTTGGTAAAGTGACCGCATGATGACTTTTCTGCCCAAGGACGAGCTGAAGCCCGACGACGACGGCGGCAAGAAGGGTCCGTCGACCAACCGGATCATGATCTGGATCGTGGTGGGCGGCATCGGCCTGTACCTGCTGGGTTCCGGCATCTGGGGCATCCTCGTCAAGTAACCCCGCTTCCCCCTCGCGAACTGTGAGAAAAGCACGCAAAACCGGGGAATTCTGGTGCTTAAGTCACAGCTCGCGGGAGGGGGCGGGGCGGGACAGCGTAGGCTGGAGAGACTATGGATGACTTCTGGGCCAACGCACTGTTTTCGCTCGCGCCCACCGTTCTGGTCGGTGTGATCTTCTGGATCATCATGCGTGCCATTATCCGGGCCGACCGCACGGAGCGAAACGCCTACGCGCGCATCGAAGCCGAAGAACGGGCCAAGCTCGGCCTCGACAAACCGGCCGGCTAAGCGTGTTCGGAATCGACCTGTCCACCATCCTCCTCGTGGTGGCATTCCTTGTTGACTTCGCCATCCGGGTCGTGGCCATCATCGTCGTCCCGCGCAACCGCAGGCCCACCTCCGGGATGGCCTGGCTGCTGGCGATCTTCCTGATCCCCTACTTCGGGGCGCTCCTGTTCCTGCTGATCGGGTTCCGCACGCTGCCCAAGAAGCGCGTCGAGAAGCAGGCGGAAATCAACCAGTTCATCCTCGACAGCACCGCGGGCATGGAACGGGTCACCCGGGAGCACCCCTGGCCCGGCTGGCTGGAGTCCGTGGTGGAGCTCAACCGCAACCTCGGCGCCATGCCGCTGGTGGGCGACAACCGGGCCCACCTGCACGGCAACTACGAGGAGACCCTCGCCGCGATGGCCGCCGACATCGACAGGGCGACCAAGTACGTGCACGTGGAGTTCTACATCCTCTCCCTGGACGACACCACGGCGGGCTTCTTCGACGCCATGGAGAACGCGGTCAAGCGCGGCGTGACCGTGCGGGTGTTGATGGACCACATCCAGTCGGCCCGGAAGCCCGGATTCAAGCAGACCAAGCGGCGCCTGACGGACTCGGGCGTGAAGTGGGAACTCATGTTGCCGCTGCAGCCGTTCAAGGGCAAGTGGCAACGACCTGACCTTCGCAACCACCGCAAGCTCGTCATCGTGGACGGCCGGGTCGGGTTCATGGGGTCCCAGAACGTGATCGACCGCACCTACAACATGAAGTCCAACATCCGCCGCGGACTCAAGTGGAAGGACCTCATGGTGCGGCTCGAGGGCCCCATCGTGTCGGGCCTGAACGCCATCTTCATCACCGACTGGTACAGCGAGACCAACGAGCTGCTCACCCGAGACATCGAGCCGGTGCACCCCGAGGATGTGTCCGACCCCATCGACTGCCAGGTCGTGCCCAGCGGCCCCGGTTTCGTGGGCGAGAACAACCTGCGCCTGTTCCTCGCGCTGCTGTACTACGCGCAGGAACGCATCGTGATCACGAGCCCGTACTTCGTGCCGGACGAGTCGATCATGTACGCGATCACCACGGCTGTGCAGCGAGGCCTGCACGTGGAGTTGTTCGTCTCCGAGATCGGCGACCAGGCCCTCGTCTACCACGCCCAGCGCTCGTACTATGAGGAACTGCTGCGCGCGGGCGTGAAGATCTACATGTACAAGGCGCCGTACGTGCTGCATGCCAAGCACTTCACGATCGACGATGACGTGGCCGTGATCGGGTCGAGCAACATGGACATGCGCTCGTTCAGCCTCAACTTCGAGGTATCGCTGATGGTGCGTGGGCACTCCTTCGTGGAGGCGCTCCGCGAGGTGGAAGACGGCTACCGGGCCGACAGCCGGGAGCTCACCCTCGACGAGTGGATGAAGCAACCGCTGCGTTCGACGATCCTGGACAACCTGGCCCGGCTGACCTCGGCCGTTCAGTAGGCGCGATCGGCAGTCGCGTTCAGTCCCGGGGCTTCAGCCGCACGGTGGGCAGAGCCGGCGCCGGCAGAGCGGCGCCATGGTATGCGACGTGGCCGAACCGACCGCCCGCATCCGTGCCGTCGATCACGTCGGACTGCCACTGGGCCCGCCAGGCGATGATCTCGTCGTGGCTGCGGCCGATGAAGTTCCACCACATCACAATCTGCTCGCCGAGCGGCTCGCCGCCCAGCAGCAGCACGCGGGCGTGGGTATGCCCGGTGTTCGCCACGCGGATGCGCCCGCCCCCGGCCTCGACGAAGCCCAGCTCGTTCTGCCGCACCGGGGTGCCGACGACCGAGACGGTGCCGGTGTCGACGAGCACCCCGTGCTCGAAGGAGGTCTCCACCTCCAGGTCGATCCAGGCCCCGGCGGGCAGGTCCAGCTGGGCGCCGACGAGCGGGGTATCGCCGAGGGCCGCCGCGGTCTGCCCGGCCAGGCTGCCGATGAACACGTGCAGGGTGACGTCGTTCAGGGTGACCGGGGTGATGACGTGGTTCTCGAAGCGCGGGGCCTGGTGCCGGGTGAGCTCGGGCAGCGCGATCCACAGCTGCACGCCGTGCAGGGCGGTCGTGGCCGGCGTCGACACCTCGGAGTGGCTGATGCCGGCCCCGGCGGTCATCAGGTTGAGCTCGCCCGGCCGCACCAGGGCCAGGCTGCCGACGCTGTCGCGGTGCTCGACCTCGCCGGCGAAGAGCCAGCTCGCGGTCTGCAGTCCGGTGTGCGGATGCGGCGGCACGACCATGCCGCCGGTGACGGAGACGTTGTCGGGACCGTAGTGGTCCACGAAGCACCAGGCGCCGATCAGGCTGCGCCGGCGCTGGGGGAGCGTGCGCCGCACACCCATGGCGCGGGGACCGCCGAGGGGCACGTCTCGCGGCGTGAGGATCTCGATAGCGGCGGAGATGTCGTCCCCGCCGGTGCTGACGATCTCGGCCGGTTCGGTTTCTAGATTGCTCACCCTGCGAGCCTAATCCGGGCGACCCCGGCCGGGAATCGGCTCGAGAGGTTCCGTCGGACCGGTCTGGCCGGCGAGCACGGCGGCGTCCCGTGTCGCAGACACAACCGGAGGAAGAGGCAGGGTGGCAGCGAGAGGGCCGGCGCCCCCGTCGCCAGTCGGAGCGGAGGACGACGGCGGTGGCTCGAAGCCGGGCTCCGCGGGGAGTGGAGGACATTGCAGAAGTTCGACCAGGAGTACAGCGACCAGGGCGAGGATCGCCGTCCAGATGATGACCGGGGCAGTGAGAGGTCGCCAGAAGATCGCGACGGCCGCCGCCGCCAGCCCGATCAGCACGTGGGCGACCCGCCGATACCTGTACAACACGGCCCCGAACCGGCCGGTGGTGACGCCCGCGTTCGCCGCGGCCAGCCGGAGCCGGGCTGAGGTCTGGACCGTCGCACGGCGCACGAGGGTGGAGCCACGGAATGGCCCGGCCAGGTAGGCGACGACGGCCACGGTGAAGCCGACCAGCCCGACCGACAGGGCCGTGGCGTTGACGAACGGCACCACGGCGTCATACAGCGCCCGGGCTACGTCGGTGGGGAGGTAGGTCGGCGCGAGCGCGCTGACGAAGAGGATGCGCCCCACCGCGATCCCGGCCGCGAGCAGGGCCATCGACAGGGCCAGGGTGAGCCCGGCCCAGATCATGGTGCGCGAGCGCCGGTTGGCCACCAGCACGCCGAGCACGATCAGGCCCAGGCTCACCAGCGGCAGGACGAAGCCGAGCAGATTCAGTAGCCGATAGCCGGTGCGTGCCTGCACCAGGGAGTCGGATTGGGCCACGACGATGGTGCGATTGACCGCCGGAATGTTCTGCGCCAGCGAGAAGCCCCGGTTGACCAGTTCGTTCTTGACCTCCTCGATGATCGGCCCGAGTTGGATACCGATCTCTCCGGTGTCGCTGATCGCCAGCGCCGAGCCGGTTTCACCCTGCAACGCCGCGATCACCTGGGTCTGGCTGGTGCGCAGAGCCTGTTCCCACAGCTGGGCGAAGGCATCGGAGGCGACGATGTTCGTGGCCGTCGATCGAATCAGTCCCTGCACGCCCTGAACGGCGGGTTGTTCGAGCAACCACAGGGCCTTCTGTGCGGCCGGTGGGAGGTCGAGGTTCGCGAGCCCGGCGAACAGGTCCTAGGTGGTGGCGTCGATGTCGATGTTGTCGTTCACGACGGTGACGATCTCGTCGACGATGTAGGCCTGTACGGCCGGATCGTCTGCGAGCGGGGCGAGGGACGCGACGAACCGATCGGTGTCGTTGACGTATCCCTTGGTCCAGTACGACACCACGCTGACCGGAGCCAGGAGTACGCCGATGGCGATCAGCAGCGCCGCGAGGAATGCGCGCCAGCGCGCAGCCGCACGATGCTCGGCACCCGGGCCCGCCTGCGCCCGCAACCGAGCGTTCTCGGCCGAGAGCCGAGCGATCTCCGCGGCCGGATCCGGCGGTGCGGCGGTGCCCGAGGTGTGAATGGCGCCGTTGGCGCTCCCGCTGCCCGGTGGGTCGAGATTTCTGGTGCCGTCCATGGTGCCGCCGCCTTTCGCCTGCGGTTCTGGGTCGGGGAGTTGCGCTGACCTCGATGCAGCCAGTATTTGCGCACTCCGCAGTGCTGGCAAGGGGACCACGGCGGCCGAGAGATCAGTCGGCGCGCACCAGCAGGTCGCCGACCTCGCAGTCCAGGGCCACACAGACCGCGGCCAGGGTCGAGTAGCGGATGGCCTTGGCCCGGTCGTTCTTCAGCACCGACAGATTGACCACGCTCACCCCGACCAGCTCGCTGAGCCGGGTGAGGGTGAGGCCGCGCTCGACCAACAGTTCGTCGAGCCGGCAGTGGATGCCGGTGATCTCGTCGTCGTCGACGGGCGCCACTAGATGAGGCCGTCGGTGTCGCGCTGCATGCGTTGGCCGATCGAGATCGCCCCGGCGGCCACGAGCAGCACGAGTCCGGTGCCGGCCGGGCCGAGATCGACCACGGTGGCCAGCGGCCAGAAGCCCTCGACGCCGGCGCCGTTCAGCTCGCCGGCTGCGATCATGCGGCCGAGCCCTCCGAAACCCTGGCCGAGGATCGTGCCCAGGAGCAGCGCGTAACCCACCAGCGCCACCAGGGCGAAGACGGGGCGGCTGAACGGACGGCGTCGCAGCACTCCCCAGCAGAAGTAGGCCACGGTGGCCGAGACGAGCAACGTCGTCGCCACGGTCGTTGCGCCTTCCAGGGTGAGTAGGAACCGGGGCAGAGCGCTGAGCCCGGTGACGGTGACCTCCGCCGTGTCGAAAGAGCCGTCCACCAGGCGGGCCGTGCCGCCGGATGCCGCGTCAGGCACGGGTGTATCAGCGAGCAGGGTCACGTCGAAGCGGTCCTGCACGAGCTGGGCCAGCACGGTGACGATGCCGACCACGGTGGCCAGCAGCCCCCAGCCGACGGCACCGACAAGCACGGTCCAGGTGAGCCCGCGGCCGAACCGGCGTTCCAGACGGTCGGTGCGCTCGGTGCGGGTGAGAGGAGTGGTTGGCATGAGGTCATCGTCCTAACGATTATCGATATGTCCAGTGCGATCAACATATCGATTATCGATGTGTCAGGCAAGAGTTTCCGCGGAATTGTCTCGTTGTCGCCGGCCCGGGCTCCTCGCGATGGGTCACGCCGGGTGTCGGCATCCGTCACGCCCACGGCGAACAGAGGCCCGGTTCGGAGCTTGCGCTGGTTACTCTCTTTGTATCGGTGCCATAACCGCCCTGGCGCCAAGGGAGTGTTCATATGTTTGAGAGATTTACCGACCGAGCTCGTCGTGTCGTCGTCCTGGCCCAGGAAGAGGCCAAGATGCTCAACCACAACTACATCGGAACCGAGCACATTCTGCTCGGTCTCATCCACGAGGGTGAAGGCGTGGCCGCCAAGGCCCTGGAGAGCCTCGGCATCTCCCTGGATGCCGTGCGCGAGCAGGTGCAGGACATCATCGGCCAGGGCCAGCAGCAGCCCACGGGTCACATCCCGTTCACGCCGCGCGCCAAGAAGGTCCTCGAGCTGAGCCTGCGCGAAGCCCTGCAGCTCGGCCACAACTACATCGGAACCGAGCACATCCTGCTCGGGCTCATCCGCGAGGGCGAGGGCGTTGCCGCCCAGGTGCTGGTCAAGCTCGGCGCCGACCTCAACCGGGTGCGCCAGCAGGTCATCCAGCTCCTTTCCGGCTACCAGGGAAAGGAGCAGGTGCAGGTGGGCGCGAACGAGACCGCAGCCAACCCCGCGGGCAGCCAGATTCTCGACCAGTTCGGACGCAACCTCACCCAGGCGGCGCGCGACAACAAACTCGACCCGGTCATCGGGCGCGAGAAGGAGATCGAGCGGGTCATGCAGATCCTCTCCCGCCGCTCCAAAAACAACCCCGTGCTCATCGGTGAACCGGGCGTCGGAAAGACCGCCGTCGTCGAGGGCCTCGCCCAGGCGATCGTCAAGGGCGATGTTCCGGAGACGCTGAAGGACAAGCAGCTCTACTCGCTCGACCTCGGTTCGCTGATCGCCGGCAGCCGTTACCGCGGTGACTTCGAGGAACGCCTGAAGAAGGTCACCAAGGAGATCCGCACCCGCGGTGACATCATCGTGTTCATCGACGAGATCCACACCCTCGTCGGAGCCGGTGCCGCCGAGGGCGCCATCGACGCGGCGTCGATCCTCAAGCCCCTGCTCGCCCGCGGTGAACTGCAGACCATCGGTGCGACCACGCTCGATGAGTACCGCAAGCACTTCGAGAAGGATGCCGCTCTCGAGCGCCGCTTCCAACCCATCCAGGTGAACGAGCCGTCGCTGCCGCACACCATCAACATCCTCAAGGGTCTGCGCGACCGCTACGAGGCGCACCACAAGGTCTCCATCACCGATGGCGCCCTCGTGGCCGCGGCCAACCTCGCCGACCGCTACGTCTCCGACCGCTTCCTGCCCGACAAGGCCATCGACCTGATCGACGAGGCCGGCGCACGCCTGCGCCTCTCGATCCTCTCGAGCCCGCCGGAGCTGCGCGAATTCGACGAGAAGATCGCCGTGGTTCGTGCCGCCAAGGAGACCGCGATCGAGGACCAGGACTTCGAGAAGGCAGCGGGCCTCCGCGACGAGGAGAAGAACCTCCTCGGCGAGCGTCTGCGCCTGGAGAAGAAGTGGAAGTCCGGCGACGTCAAGACCACCGCCGTGGTCGACGAGGGCCTGATCGCCGAGGTCCTGGCCCAGGCCACCGGTATCCCCGTGTTCAAGCTCACCGAGGAGGAGTCCTCGCGGCTCGTCTTCATGGAGAAGGCACTGCACCAGCGCGTCATCGGTCAGGAAGAGGCCATCTCGGCTCTGGCCAAGACCATCCGTCGCACCCGTGCAGGTTTGAAGGACCCGAAGCGTCCGAGCGGTTCGTTCATCTTCGCCGGCCCCACCGGTGTCGGTAAGACCGAGCTGGCCAAGGCGCTCGCCGAGTTCCTCTTCGACGACGAGGCCGCCATGATCTCGCTCGACATGAGTGAGTACGGCGAGAAGCACACCGTCTCGCGGCTGTTCGGCGCCCCTCCCGGGTTCGTCGGCTTCGAAGAAGGCGGCCAGCTCACCGAGAAGGTGCGCCGCAAGCCGTTCTCCGTGGTGCTGTTCGACGAGATCGAGAAGGCTCACCCCGACATATTCAACTCGCTCCTCCAGATTCTGGAAGAGGGCCGGTTGACGGATGGCCAGGGTCGCGTGATCGACTTCAAGAACACCGTCATCATCATGACCACCAACCTCGGCACGAGGGACATCAGCGGCTCGCCCGTCGGGTTCCAGCTCGAGGGCGACACGTCCACCGGCTACGACCGGATGCGCGGAAAGGTGAACGAGGAGCTCAAGAAGCACTTCAAGCCCGAGTTCCTCAACCGCGTCGACGAGATCATCGTCTTCCCGCAGCTGTCCAAGCCCGAACTGCTGCAGATCGTGGACCTGTTCGTCAAGCGTCTGGGTGACCGGCTGCTCGACCGCGACATGACCATCGAGATCACCCTCGCGGTCAAGGAGCACCTCATCGAAGTCGGCTTCGACCCCGCCCTCGGTGCACGGCCGCTACGTCGCGCGATCCAGCGTGAGGTGGAGGACCGTCTGAGCGAGCGCATCCTGCACGGCGAGCTCAACGCCGGCGACCACGTGCACGTGGACTTCGTCGACGGGGAGTACGTGTTCACCACGACGAACCGCAACGAGGCCGTCTCGGTGGGCATCAACACCGCCGCGAGCGTGGGCACCGGCCCTGGCACGCCCGACCTCGCCATCACGAGCGACTAGCACCACACTGAGAAACGGCCCGGCGGATTCCGCCGGGCCGTTCCCTCGTTAACCCGCCCGGGCGCGGCCCAGACGCCGCCCTAGACTGGACCTTTCAGGAAAATCAACGATCTCAGCGGCCAAGAGAGTGGGCGGACGTGACAGAGCAGGGTTTCACGGTCCGTCGGGCCCGCACGAGTGATGTGCCGCTCATCCAGGAACTCGTCGAACCGCTCGTTCAGCAGCGCATCCTCCTGGGTAAGGACCGGGTGGTCTTCTACGAGGCCGTGCAGGAATTCCGGGTCGTCGAAGACGCCCACGGCGCCCTGGTGGGCTGCGGCGCCCTGCACGTGATGTGGGAGGACCTCGGAGAGGTGCGCACCCTCGCGGTCTCCCAGGACTGGCTCGGCCGCGGTGTGGGGCATGCGCTTCTCGACCGGCTGGAAGCGGATGCCCGCGAGCTCGGCCTCAGCCGGCTGTTCTGCCTCACCTTCGAGGTGGGCTTCTTCACCCGGCACGGATTCCTGGACATGGGCACCGAGACTGTCGACCCGCACGTCTACGCCGAACTCGTGCGCTCTCCCGACGAGGGTGTCGCCGAGTTCCTCGACCTCGCCCGGGTGAAGCCCAATACCCTCGGCAACACCCGGATGCTCAAGCGCCTGACCTGACATCCGCTCAGATGTGGGCGATGGAACCTTTTCTCTGCTCATCTGAGCAATTAGATCTCTCGTAACCAACCGGACACAGTCGGTCGTTAAGCTCACCGGACAGCACTTCCCGGCCGACTCGCCTCGGTGTGCGCTGCCTGCCTCGGTGTGTGCGGCGTGCCCGAAAGCCTGCTCGGTGTGCTGTACCGGAACCCGAATTCCACCCCCGTACGACCTGCTGCCCTGCTGCCCTGCACCCTGTTCACTCAGCCGTTCATCGCATTCACCAGGAGTCTTCAATGTCGTTCGCCCCACCCCGCCCGCTTCGGCTGGCCCTCGCCTCAGCGCTGGGAGCGTGCCTGGCACTCGTCCCGCTCGTGGCGATCCCTGCCCAGGCCAACCCCGCCGGCACCGGAGTCGTGATCAATGAGGCCTACCTCAGCGGCGGCAGCGCTGGAGCCGCCTTCTCGGCCAAGTTCGTCGAGCTGTATAACCCCACCGACACAGCCATCGACCTGTCCTCCTGGTCGCTGCAGTACCGCAAGGCCACAGGCGTCGTCACCGACAGCCCGGCGGCCGTCGCTCTGACCGGAACGATCCCGGCCAAGGGGTACTATCTCGTCTCCGGCGGGTCGAATGCGAACGGCGCGAACGGTGCCGCCCTGCCCACCCCCGACCAGGTCTCCACCCTCAACCCCAGCGGCACCAGCGGAACCCTGATCCTCGCTGACTCCACCTCGGCCCTGAGCCTGGAGGCCGGCAACTCGGCCGGCAACGCTGCCGTCATCGACCTGGTCGGCTACGGCGCCTCGCTCACCTTCGAGGCGGCCGTCGCCCCGGCTCCGTCATCGAACACCGACGTCAAGTCGCTGAACCGCACCGCGTTCGCCGACACCGACAACAACGCCACCGACATCAGCCTGTCGGCGAGCATCACGCCCACCAACGCGGCCGGCCAGACGGCGGCCACCCCCACCCCGCCGCCCACCGATACACCCGAACCCACAACACCGCCCGCCCCGCCGACCGACACCACCGCCATCAGCGCCATCCAGGGAACCGGCGACACCAGCCCGCTGGCCGGAAGCACCGTCAAGACCGTCGGCATCGTCACGGCCGCTTACCCGTCGGCGGCTTCGCCGGCTTCTACCTGCAGACCCCGGGCACCGGCGGCAGCAGCACCGATGCGGCTTCGCACGGCATCTTCGTGTACACCAAGACCCTGACGAGCTCGGTCGCGGTCGGTGACTACGTGAGCGTCGTCGGTACGGTCAGCGAGTACTACGGCCTCACCCAGATGACCATCGGCACCCTGGACGACATCACCCCCCTTGACGGCAGCGGCATCACCGCGCCGCTACCCAGCGAGTTGACGTTGCCCAGCACCGATGCCGAGCGAGAACGTCTCGAAGGGATGCTCGTGACCCCGGTCGGCGACGTCACGGTCACCAACAACTACACCACCAACCAGTACGCCGAGATCGGCCTCGCGGCCGGGACCACGCCCCTGGTCAACCCCACCGTGACCGACCGGCCCGGCAGCGCCGGCTACACGGCCGCCGTGGCCGCCAACGCCGCCCGGGCGATCACCCTCGACGACGGCGCCAGCACCAACTACCTCAGCTCCAGCAATCAGGGTAAGCCGGTTCCCTACCTGTCCACCGAAGCCCCCGTGCGCATCGGCGCGGCCGTCACCTTCACCCAGCCGGCGATCCTGGACTACCGCAACTCCGCCTGGAAGCTCCAGCCCCAAGAAGCGTTGGTCCCAGCCAACGCCGCCACCGTGCAGCCGGCCACGTTTGCCGACACCCGCACGGCCGCCCCGGAGGACGTGGGCGGCGACATCCGCCTGGGCACCTTCAACGTGCTCAACTACTTCTCCACCACCGGCGACACCCTCACCGGCTGCAGCTACTACACCGACCGTGCCGGGGCCAACATCACCGTGCGCAGCGGATGCGACGCCCGCGGCGCCGCCGACCAGGCGAACTTCCTGCGCCAGCAGGCCAAGATCGTCGCGGCCATCAACGCCCTCGACGCGCAGGTGATCTCGCTCGAGGAGATCGAGAACTCCGCCGTGTTCGGCAAGGACCGCGACACCGCGCTGGGCACTCTCGTGGCCGCATTGAACGCCGATCTCGGCACGGACACCTGGGCATACGTGCCGTCCCCGGCGTCTCTGCCGGCCAACGAGGACGTCATTCGCACCGCCTTCATCTACCAGAAGGCCGCGGTCGAAACCGTGGGCGCGTCGACCATCCTCACCGGCTCCGCCGCGTTCAGCAACGCCCGCCAGCCGCTCGCCCAGGCTTTCCAGCTGGTCGGCGACACCGGCAGTCGATTCCTCACCATCGTCAACCACTTCAAGTCGAAGGGGTCCGGTACCGGCGTGGACGCCGACATGGGCGACGGGCAGGGTGCGTCCAACGCCTCCCGCGTGAACCAGGCGACCGCCCTGGTGGCCTTCGCCGACACCATGTCGGCCCAGACCGGCATCGACCGGGTATTCCTCACCGGCGACTTCAACGCCTACGACCAGGAAGACCCGATCAAGGTGATCACCGACGCCGGCTACCTCAACCAGGAGGCCAAGAGCGGCGAGTACACCTACGCCTACGACGGTTCGGTCGGCTCCCTCGACCACGTCTTCGCGTCGGTCGAGGCGGATGCCGCCGTGGCGGCGGTGGATGTGTGGAACATCAACTCGGTCGAATCGGTGGCCCTCGAGTACAGCCGGTACAACTCCAACGCCACCGACTTCTACGTCGCCGATCCGTACCGCTCCTCTGACCACGACCCTGTGGTGCTCGGCCTGAACCTGGCGACCCCGACCGAGCCGGCACCGGAGCCCAGCACCCCGGCGCCGACCCCCGCCCCGACCACCCCCGCCCCGACCACGCCCGCCCCGACCACGCCGGCGCCTACCCCGACGATCACGCCGGAGACCCCCGCTGGACCACCTGCCGCCGCGCCGGAGAGTGCCCTCACCGAGACGCTGCGGGACCGGATCAGCACGAACCTGGTGCGGTACCCGGCCGGTTCGGCCATCACCATCACGGCAGGCACCCAACACGTCGGAGAGACGGTGTCCGCCTGGGTCCGCTCCACTCCGG
The DNA here is from genome assembly GCF_019443325.1 of Cryobacterium sp. PAMC25264. Classification (NCBI taxonomy): domain Bacteria; kingdom Bacillati; phylum Actinomycetota; class Actinomycetes; order Micrococcales; family Microbacteriaceae; genus Cryobacterium; species Cryobacterium sp. PAMC25264. The sequence goes on along the minus strand of NZ_CP080383.1, from coordinate 2,912,566 downwards.
TCAACCTCGGCGGCTGGCTGCGGGTCAGTGCCGCGGGCACGGTGACCACCGCTCTGCCCGCCGACCTGGCCGCCGGCACGCACCGGATCATCCTGCAGGACGCCGCAGGCGGCGTGATCGGATGGACCGAGATCACCGTCGTCGCGGCCGACACGGTGGCAACGGGCGGCCTGGCAAGCACGGGCGTTGAGCCACTTCCCGTGCTGGGCGGCGCCCTGTTGCTGCTGCTGCTCGGCTCCGTGCTGACGGGCACCGTGCTCGCCCGCCGGCGCCGCGGCACCGTCACCGGCGCCTGACCGGCGCTCCACCCCTCGACGGCCGGGCACCGACGCCACCGGTGCCCGGCCCTACCCCCGCCCGCCCTGCTCACATGTTGGGCAGACCACCACGTAGCTGCTCATCCGAGCACGTTTGAGACTACGTAACCCGCCGGACATCCAGCGTCGTTAGGCTGCCGACACCGCCAGACCCATCCCCGCCATCACGCACCCCGTCATCACAGGTCGACTTTCGAGGAGAACAATGTCGCACAATCCGTCCCGCCCGCTTCGGCTGGCCTTCGCCGCAGTGATCGGAGCGTGCCTCGTGGCCGCTCCCGTCGTGGCGGTGCCCGCATTCGCCGCACCGGAAGGCGCGGTGCAGCTGAACCTGCTGAACATCAACGACTTCCACGGACGCATCGACGCGAACACCGTGAAGTTCGCCGGAACCGTCGAGACGCTGCGCGCCCAGCACCCCGACAGCACCCTGTTCCTCTCGGACGGTGACAACATCGGCGCCTCGCTGTACGCCTCCGCGTCGCAGAAGGACACACCGACTCTCGATGTGCTCAACGCCCTCGAGCTGTCGGCCTCCGCGGTCGGCAACCACGAGTTCGACCAGGGCTTCGCCGACCTCACCGGACGGGTCTCCGACGAGGCCGACTTCGACTACCTCGGAGCGAACGTCTACCTCGCCGGCACCGAGACCCCCGCCCTGCAGGAATACACGATCAAGGACGTGCAGGGCGTGAAGGTCGCCATCATCGGCACCGTCACCGAGGAGACCCCCACCCTGGTGTCGCCCAACAGCATCTCGACCCTGAGCTTCGGCGACCCCGTCGCCGCGGTCAACCGGGTCGCCGCGCAGCTCACCGACGGCAACGCCGAGAACGGCGAGGCCGACGTCATCATCGCCGAGTACCACGAGGGCGCCGGATCCGGCACTGTCGAGAACGCCACCCTCGAGCAGGAGCTCGCCCTCACCGACAGCGCGTTCGCGAAGATCGTGACGCAGACCGCACCCGAGGTCGACGCCATCTTCACCGGCCACACGCACAAGCAGTACGCCTGGAACGCCCAGGTGCCCGGCGCCACGGCGGGCGTGACCCGCCCGGTGCTGCAGACCGGCAGCTACGGCGAGAACATCGGCCAGGTCGTGCTCAGCTATGACCCCGCCACCCAGAGCACCAGCACGGTGACCAACCAGAACGTCAAGCGCAGCACCACCGCCGACGCCGACCTGGTCAGCGCCTTCCCCCGCGTCGCCACGGTCAAGTCCATCACGGATGCCGCGCTCGCCCAGGCGGCCGTCACCGGCAGCGTCGCGGTCGGCTCGATCACCGCGCCGATCACCCGCGCCTCCATCGGCGGTGCCACCCCGGTGGTCGAGGACCGGTCCGCTCCGTCGACGCTCGGCACCCTGGTGGCCAACTCGCTGCGCGCCTCCCTGTCCGACCCGGCCAAGGGCGGCGCCGAGATCGGCATTGTGAACCCCGGCGGCATGCGCGCCGAGCTCTCCACCACCCCGGACTCGTCGGTCAGCTTCGCCGAGGCCAACGCGGTGCTGCCGTTCCTGAACAACCTGTGGACCACCACCCTCACCGGCGCGCAGTTCAAGACGGCTCTCGAGCAGCAGTGGCAGCGTGACGACAAGGGCGCCGTGCCCAGCCGCGCGTACCTCCAGCTCGGCCTCTCCGACAACGTGAACTACACGTTCGACGCGACCCGCCCCGAAGGCGACCGCATCACCGGCATCTGGATCGACGGCGAGCCCATCGACGTCGCCCGCGGCTACCGGATCGGCTCGTTCAACTTCCTGCTCACCGGCGGCGACAACTTCCGGATCTTCTCGCAGGGCACCGGAACCCGGGACTCCGGGCTGGTCGACCGGGACGCCTGGATCTCTTACATCACCGCCAACAGCCCGCTCTCGCCGTCGTTCGCGGCCCGCCAGGCCTCCGTCACCGGAGTGCTGACCACGGCCGTCAAGCCCGGCGACAGCGTCAGCTTCTCCGTGTCGCAGCTCAACCTCACCTCCACCGGAGCGCCGAAGAACACCCAACTCGCGGTGGCCTGGGGTGGCAGCAGCACGACGTTCGCTCCCGCAGCCGTTGACGCCAACGGTGCCGCCACCGTCACCGTCACGGTTCCGGCCGACGCCGCAGCCAGCAGCGTCCTCACCCTGACAGCCAAGGAATCCGGCACCGTCGTGCGGGTGCCCCTGGCGGTCACCGCAGCGGTACCGACCCCGACGCCCGCTCCGACGCCCGCCCCGACGCCCGCCCCGACGACGGAGCCGACCCCGCTGCCGACGACGGGACCGTCGGCACCCGCCACCGCGCCCACGGCCGCGGCCGAGTCCGCGTTGACGGCCGCCCTGAAGGGCACCATCACGCTGTCCGACTCCACCGTGGCGCCCGGCGACAAGATCACCGTCACCGTGGGCACCTCCTTCGCCGGTCAGTACGTCTCCGCCTGGGTGCGGTCCACGCCGGTCAACCTGGGTGGTTGGAAGCAGGTCAGCGCCGTGGGAACCATCACGGCGGTCCTGCCCACCGACCTGGCCGCTGGCACGCACCGGATCATCGTGCAGGACGCCTCCGGCGCCGTGATCGGCTGGGCCGAGATCACGGTCTCGGCCGCTGGTGCCACCGCGACGGGCCTGGCGAACACCGGGCTTGAGGCCGGCCCCTGGCTGGCCGGCGGCCTGCTGATGCTCGTGCTCGGTGGGGTCCTGCTGCAGCGTCGTCGTCGGGTTTCGATGGAATCGTAACCGACACGCAAGGCATTACCGGCGGCGCCGGTAGACCTCGCTAGCCTGGAACCATGTCGACGACCAAGCACCCCGTCGGCCCCCAGGCCAGTGCCGTCTACCGGCGCCGTCGTCTTGTAGTGGGCCTTGGCCTGCTCGCTGTGCTGCTCATCATCGTGCTGATCTTCGTGTGGCCCGGCAGTGGCGGCGACCCGGCCGCCACCCCGGGCCCGGCGGCCACCGGTGCCTCGACCGACCCGCCCGCCGGCACCGACCCTGCCGCCGAGACGCCCGCCGCCGGTGCCGCATGTGACCCGGCGGCGCTCGTCGTCGAGGCCATCACCGATCAGGGGTCCTACGACCCGGGCGACGAGCCGCAACTCTCCCTGAGCGTCACTAACACCGGCAGCACGTCGTGCACCCTCAACGCCGGCACCTCCACCCAGGTGTTCACCATCACCAGCGGCGCGGATGTGTACTGGACCTCCACCGACTGCCAGACCGACCCGTCCGACGCCGAGGTCACGCTCGAGCCCGGCGTCGCGGTGAGCACCAAGACCCCGGTCACCTGGGACCGCACCCGGTCGAGCCCGGAGACCTGCGAGATCACCGACCGGGAGCCCGTCCCCGGTGAAGGGGCCTCCTACTATCTCTCGGTGAGTGTGGGCGGGGTCACCTCCGCCAGCCCCACCCAGTTCCTGCTCAACTGAGCCCGGCCTGAGGTACCCACGCGCCGCATCCGCCCGCCGCGTTCGCTGCCGGCTGAGTCGTGAGGTGGGCCCTGCTCGGGCGTGGATGATTGAATGGAACACGTGACAGACGCAACCCCGGACACCCGCTCAGAAGCACTCGCCACCGCCCTGGCCGCGCAGGATGTGGCCGCTGTGGCCTACGCCCTGCGCAACGACGTGGTGATCGTGCCGCAACTCGTGGTCAACGGCACCGCCGAGCAGGTGCGGGTCTTCGGCCGTGAGGGTAGCGACAAACGGATGCTGCTGCTCTTCTCCTCCGGCGCGAACTACGCCCAGATGATCCCCGACGAGGTGAACCCGCAGGTGATGGTGGGCGACGCGCAATGGCTGCGCGAGTTCCTCACCGTGCACAGCGCCACTCTCGAGATGGTGTTCTTCGATATCGCCGGCCCGCATGTGATGCAGGCGGCGCCGGCCGACCTGCTCAAGGCGCTCGGGCCGATCGGCGACGAGGGCGGCCCGACGGCCTGAGCCCGCCCCCTCAGTCGCGGCCTGGCACCGAGCATCGCCCGGCGGGCCCTAGCCGAACGCCTTGTCGAGCTCGGCGTCGCGCCGGGAGAGCCCCGTGCCGAGCGCCCGGAGCACGGCCGTCTGAACAGTGCTGCTGGAGGCGTCGATGCGGGTGGTGAAGCCCAACCGGGCGGCCTCGGTGGCGCGTTGCTTGGCGGCCGAGACGGGCCGGATCTCACCGGCCAGGCTGATCTCGCCGAACGCGACCACGTTGTGGGCAATGGGTTCGTCTTTGAGCGCGGACGCGACCGCGATCGCAATGGCCAGGTCAGCGGCGGGTTCCACCAGCCGCACCCCGCCCACCGTCGACACGTAGACGTCCTTCTTCGACAGCGGGTAGCCCACCCGCTTCTCCAGCACCGCGAGCAGCATGGCCACCCGGGACCCGTCCACGCCATTGGTGACCCGGCGAGGGTTGGGCATGGCGGTGTCGATCACGAGCGCCTGCACCTCCACGGGCAGCGCCCGGCGGCCTTCCATCGCCACCGTCACGCAGGTGCCGGAGACCGCGGTTGTGCCGCGGCTGAGGAACAGCCCGCTCGGGTCGGCGACCTCGCTGATACCGTCTCCGGTCATCTCGAAACAGCCCACTTCGTCGGTGGAGCCGAATCGGTTCTTCAGCGCCCGCACGAAGCGCAACGCCGTGTGTCGATCGCCCTCGAACTGGCACACCACGTCGACGAGGTGCTCGAGCAGCCGGGGCCGGCGATGGTGCCGTCCTTGGTCACGTGCCCCACCAGGAGCACCGGCAGGTTGCGGTCTTTGGCGAGCCGGATCAGCGTGGACGCCACCTCGCGCACCTGCCCGGGCTGGCCGGCCTGGCCGTCGTTGAGCGCGCTGGAGACGGTCTGTACCGAGTCGATGATCACCAGGTCGGGCTTGACCGCGTCGATCTGGCCGAGGATGGTGGCCAGGTCGGTTTCGGCGGCGATGTAGAGTTCGGGCTGTAGCGCCCCGGTGCGTTCGGCGCGCAGGCGTACCTGCGCCACCGACTCCTCGGCGCTCACGTAGAGCACCCGGGACTTCGCGATCGCGGCCTTGGACGCCACCTCGAGCAGCAGCGTGGACTTGCCCACCCCGGGCTCGCCGCTGAGCAGGATCACCGAGCCGGGCACGATGCCGCCGCCGAGCACGCGGTCGAACTCGTCGATGCCGGTGGGCCAGTGCGCCACCGCCGTCGTGTCGACGTGAGTGATCGGCCGGGCGACGCCGGGTCCGCTCACGACCGACGGGGTGACCGAGCGGCTGATGCCGGTCTTCTCCGCAGTTTCCACCACAGTGCCCCACTGCTGGCATTCGCCGCAGCGGCCCGCCCATTTCAGCGTGGTCCAGCCACATTCGGTGCACCGGAAGTTGGAGACAGGTTTGGCCATGTCAGCGAGCCTAGCTGCGGCCGCCGACAGTCCCGGTTCGGCCGGCCTAGTCGGCCAGCGCAGTCTGGGGAACCCGGCGGGACGCCACGGCGCTCACGTCGGGGAGGAACGCCTCCGCCCAGACGCGGTAACCGCGGTCATTGGGGTGGAAGAAATCGTTGGCGACCTGGGTGAACACGCTGCGCCAGCCCTCACGGTGGGTTGTCGCGTGCAGCGGCACCACGGTGAGGCCGCGCTCGGCGGCCACGTCGCGCACGATCCGGTTGGCCGTCGCCACCTTGCGCTCGTTGTGTGGCAGGTGGAAGCACGGCAGGTCGGCCACCAGGGCGTGTGGCGGTAGCGCCGCGAACACCTCCCGGATGCCCGCCTCGAAGCGTGCCGCATCCCACTGGGCGATGTCGTTGGCGCCGATCGCCACGGTCACGAAGTCGGGCTGTAGCTTCGTGAACCGCGGCAGCTGGTCGCGCACGGCCAGGTCCACGGTGGCGCCCGAGACGCTGAGGTTGACCACCCGCAGGCTCTGTCCGGTGGCCAGGCGGATGTGGTCGGCGAGGATCCCCACGTATCCGCGGTTGGGCGCGCTCGCGCCGATGCCCTGCGCGGCGCTGTCTCCGATGGCGACGTAGAGCAGGTCGCCCTTCTCCTTGGCGTGGGTGCGCCACCAGAGCGAGTTGACCGGCAGCGTCTCATTGAGCTCGGCGGCGTTGGCGGCCAGGCGCAGCCGGAACTTGCGGTAGTTGACCATGGCGGCGGCGCCGAGCCCGGCGGTGGCGGCCACGGCGCCCGCGGTGAGGGCAAGGGTGCGGGGAGTGGAGGTGTCGTTTGTCACGGTGGAGAGAGTACCTCCAGGCTCTGACAGTTGCCCGGATTCGCGCCGCACGCGCAACTCAACTACAATCGCTCTCGGTACCGTGTCCGAGCGGCCGAAGGTGCAACTCTCGAAAAGTTGTGTGGGGGAGACTCCACCGTGGGTTCAAATCCCACCGGTACCGCCACGAAAAGCCCCGTCAATCCCAGTGATTACGGGGTTTTTTGCTACCCAGACGCGGCCACTGCCCGCAAGAACCGCAGAGCTGAGCGGGCTCGGGCCGTGAACAGGCACGCAATCATGGGTACGCTCGATGAAGCGCGTTTGCAGAACCAGGTGACGTGCCGCTCGGCGGGCATTGCCCCGTCGCGCTCAGCTCGAACGTGAAGGAATCACCGTGTCTGACCACGCAAGAATCAAGGGCCACACCGTGACCCGCACCGTGCACACCGAGGCCTCGCGGGCGCGCGTCTGGGAGGCGCTGACCGTACCCGAGGTGATGGCCACGTGGTTCGGGGATAGCGTGAGTTTCACCGCGCTCGATGCCGGGGCTACTGGCAGTGTCGAATGGGAGGACTACGGCACCTTCCCGATCGAAATCACCGAGGTTGTCCCCGCGGACTCGTTCGGCTTCCGTTGGTCGGGAATCCCCGCCGACGAGCTCGACGAGTATTCGACGCACGTGCGTTTTAGCCTCGCTGACGCTGGTACCGGAACGGATGTCACGGTGGTCGAATCGGGCTTCGATAAGCTTCCCGGTGGCACCCTCTACCGTCGTGACCGTCTCGAGCAGAACCGAGAGGGCTGGGACGTCGAGCTTGACGAGCTCGTGATCCTCCTCGACGGCGCCGACCAGTAGCTTCACTCCAGCCGGTCGGCCAGCAAACTAGCGTTCATGCAATCAGCGGGCGGTAGTGGCGCACGGTCGGCGAGAGTGCCGTTACGGCCGGCCTCTTCTCGATGTCAAGGCGCTGCACGAGAGCGGGTTGCGTCGGTGTCATTTCGAACCGGCACTCGAGTTCGCCCTCGCGTCCCGGAATTGTGAACGTGAGCTGCGCCGCCGAGACGCACCACGCGAGTCGATCCGCCAGCGGGGGAATCGAACGGGCATCCGCGAGACCTCCCACCTCGGCAAGAGCTTTGACGAGCCGGGTCGCGCGTTCCTCTGCCGGCACATCGCTGAGGAGGTTGGGGCTGAGCTGAGCGTCGATAGCCGTGACATCGCCGGCGCCCACGATGGCCGCATCGATCGCGACGGCCGCTGCAACCGTCGACGGGAGCAGCACGGTTTCGCGGGCCGGCGCATCCTGGTCGGCCAGCGCAGCGCGAAGCATGGCGGCGGCGGCGATGCCGGGTCGCACGCCGTTGGTGTTGGCGAACACGACAACGCCCAGTCCGGAGGCGAGGTGCCAGCGCATGTTCGACGACCAGCCGGGCAGGCCACCCGAGTGCTGGGCGATCGCACCGAACCTCACGTCATGGTCGATGGCGAGCCCGAGCCCATAGCCGGAACCCTCGAGCGTCCGCTCGGCCGGGTGATCCGTGGAGGAGGGGTGGAAGGTGTGCACCCGTTGCATGAGCCGACGCGACGCGCGGCTGAGCACCGTGTCATCGCTGTTGTCCGGATCGAAGGCGCTCGAGAGCCAGCCGCTCCAGCGCGCGATATCAGACACCGTACTGAACAGGCTCGCTGCGCAGCCGCCGATACCCGTGCCCACGACGGGACGATCGAACCAGGTCGTGCCGTCGTCGAAGGTGCCGAAGCCCTGAGCGATGCCCGCTCCCACGCCGTGCTCCGGGTAGTGCGCGATGTCGTAGCGGGTGGCCGACAGACCGAGAGGGTCGAGCAGGGAAGCTGTCGCGAATTCAGCGAAGTTTTGCCCGGAGACGTTCTCAACGACGACACCGAGCAGCCAGAATCCGATGTTGGAGTACTGGTACCCGACACCGGGCAGGTCGGCGAACCGAAGTCCGGCCGCAATGACCGCTAGAAAATCCGCCCGGCTGAGCCCGAGCTCGTGGTCGGCCCATCCGTTGTCTTCTGGCAGACCCGAACAGTTGCTCATCAGCATGTGGAGCGTGACCGGAAGGGGCACACCGGATGCGTCGACAGGATCGGTGAACTGCGGAACGTGGGCTGAAACCAGGTCGTCCAGGCGGAGCAGCCCCCGGTCGCGCAGCGCGAGCACGGCTGCCACCTCGAAACTCTTCGACATCGAGGCGATGCGGTAGACCGTGTCGAGCGCGGGAGCACGGCCGTCGAACTGGAACTCTCCGATCCCGTGGTGGAACAGAACGCCGCTTCGATCAAAGAGCGCGTAGCTGATCGAGGGTGACACCGGGGCGTCGTGGTCGAACCAATGCTCGAGGGAGAAGAGGAGTTCTGCTGAGGGAGTCACGGTGGTCCTTTGCCATTGCGGTTCCCCCAGTCTTCCGCACCGCAGTCGGCCGGCTGTGCGTGTGCTGCCCTGGTTTTCGCACGGGGTACCGTGTTACGATCTTTTCGGCTTGTCACTGCTCCTGCAGGCAACACCAGTGCTGTTCTCGAAGACGACGACAGCTGGAGTGTTCCCGAAGCAGGGTGATGGTGGATAAGCAGTGATCGTCAGGCGAGTACTGAACAACAACGTTGTCGACGGTCTCGACGACTCCTTGCAGGAAGTGATCGTTTTCGGCAAGGGCCTGGGTTTCAAGTCCAAGCCCGGCGAATCGATCGACGAATCGATGATCGAGATCTTCCGGCTGGACGACGCCGCCGCGAGCCGGCACTTCGCGTCCATTGTGGGCTCCATCCCCGCAGATGTGCTTACCGCCACCGCCGACATCGTCACGAGGGCCCGCGAGGAGCTACGGGTGAAGATCAGTGACAGCCTGTACGCCTCGCTGGCCGACCACCTTTCCTTCGCCGTGGCCCGGGTGCGGGACGGCGGCGACTTCACGGTGCCGCTCGCCGTGGAGGTGCGCCGGTTCTACCCCACCGAATACGCCTTCGCCAAGAGCGCTGTGACCGAATTGAACGTGAAGCTCGGCATCGAACTGCCGGCCGACGAGGCGATCAGCATCGCCCTGCACATCATCAACGCCCAAGTGGGCGGCGCCGCCGACAGCGCCACCCGGTTGATGGAGCTCACCCACTCGATCCTCGACATCGTGCGGCTGAACTTCGGCATCGCCTACGACGACGACAGCCCCGCCTATCTCCGCTTCGTCACCCACCTGCGTTTCTTCGCACAGCGAGTGCTGCTCGGCGAGACCGTGCAGCGCGACGATGCCGAACTGCTGCGCATCCTGCGTGAGCAGAAGCCCGCCGCGTTCGCCTGCGTCGACAGGGTCGACGCGTTCGTCATGCGCAGCCACGGTCATGCAATGAGCGCGTCCGAAAAGGTCTACATCGGCCTGCACATCGCCAGCTTCCTGTAGCCGGCGGTCCCCGAACACGGGAGCAACCGCTCCCGCCCATAAAAGAAAACAGAACCGAATCCGAAGCCGCGTCAGGGTCACCGCGTGAAGCTCGGGATTCTTCAATGAAGGAGAACCCCTTGAAGTACGACAAAGATGCCGCGGCGATCATCGCCGCGGTCGGCGGCGAGTCGAACATCGACTCGCTCTACCACTGCGTTACCCGACTGCGCTTCGGCCTGAAGGACAATGCCCTGGCCGATCAGTCAGCGCTCACGGCCATCACTCCGGTGATGGGCGTCAACGACGCGGGCTCGCAGTACCAGGTGATCATCGGCAACGATGTGCCCGACGTCTACCGCGCGATCGTGGCCGACGTGCCCCGCCTGTCGACGGAGGATGCCATTGACGGCGCTGCCACCACGACCGGTGCGAAGCAGAAGCTGCACACCCGCTTCCTCGACTTCATCTCCGGCACTTTCGCCCCGATCCTGCCTGCCATTGCCGGCGCGGGACTGCTCAAGGGCATCCTGGCGCTCAGCAATTCGTTCGGCTGGGTCGATCCGAGCTCACAGACGTTCCTCATCTTCTCGGCCATCGCCGACGCGGTGTTCTTCTTCCTGCCGATCATTGTGGCGGTCTCCGCGGCCCGCAAGCTCGGCGCCAACCCGTACGTCGCGGCGTCTCTCGGCGGGCTGCTGGTCTACCCAGCACTGACGGCGCTGCTCGGCACCGGTGAGGCGGTCAGCCTTCTCGGCATCCCCGTCACGGCTGCCACCTATTCGTACTCGGTCATCCCTGTTCTGCTCGGCGTCTACCTGCTGAGCTGGGTGGAGCGCGGCCTCACCCGCATCATCCCGTCGTTCCTGAAGCTCACCTTCGTGCCGATGTTCTCGCTCGTCATCGTCGCTCCGGTCATGCTGACCCTGCTCGGCCCGCTCGGCACCTTCGTGGGCTCGGGCATCGCCGGCGGCATCAACTGGGCGCTGGACAACGGCGGTGTGCCGGCCGGCTTCGTGATTGGCGCGCTCCTGCCGTTGATCATCATGACCGGCATGCATTACACGCTCGTCCCGTTCATCCTGCAGAACCTCGCCACGCTGGGCTACGACAAGTTCTTGCCGCTCACGTACGTGCAGACCTTCGCCACCGCCGGCGCCGTCTTCGGTGTCTTCCTTCGGGCCAAGAATAAGCAGATCAAGGCGCTGTCGCTCTCCACCACGTTCACCTCGCTGATGGGTGTCACCGAACCCGCCCTCTACGGTCTGGCCCTGCCGCTGCGTCGCCCCCTCATCGCCACGATGGCCGGTGCCGCAGTGGGCGGCGCGATCTCGCTCGGGTTCGGGGTGAAGGCATACGTGCTCGCCGGCAACGGCGGCCTGCCCGGCCTGCCCGGCCTCGTCGGGGAAACCTTCGTCTGGGCGATCGTGGGCATCGTGATCGCCTTCATTGTCTCGGCGGTCGTCTCCACGATCCTCGGCATCGACGAGTCGATCCTGGCCGGCACCGCGGAGAAGACCCCCGCGACGGCACCGATCGCCAAGAAGGCGGATGCGTCCGCTCCCGTCGTCGCGCCCCTCGCGGCCGGCGCGAGCGAGATCGTGTCCGCCCCGCTGAACGGTACCCTCGTGTCGCTCGACGACGTGCCCGACACCACGTTCTCCAAGCGCCTCGTCGGCGACGGCACCGCCATCCGCCCCACCAGCGGCTGGGTGACCTCCCCGGTGAACGGCGTCGTCGCCACCCTGTTCCCCACCAAGCACGCTGTCGCCGTACGCAGCGACTCCGGCGTCGAGGTGCTCATCCACGTCGGCCTGGACACCGTCAACCTCAAGGGTGCGGGCTTCACCGCCCACGTCGCGGTCGGCGACAAGGTTGCCGTCGGCGACCTCCTGCTCGACGTCGACCTCGCCGCCGTCGGCGCCACCCACGACACGCTCAGCGTCGTCGTGATCACCAACTCCGCCAAATACACCGTCGAGCCCGGTACCACCGGACCCGTCCGCGCGGGGGATGCGCTCATCCGCGTCACCCCCGTCGTCGCGGCAACGCGAGGAGCCCACGTATGAGCACCGACACCACGCCCGTGACCGCCACCGACCCGGCACCCGCCGGCACCACCGGCGCGTTTCCCGACGGTTTCCTCTGGGGCGTCGCCTTCGCGGCCAACCAGGTGGAGGGCGGCTTCGACCAGGGCGGTAAGGGCCTCTCTCAGGCCGACGTCATCCCGTATCGCACCGCAGGTGACTACGTCGACATCAGCGCGCTGATGAAGGCGTCGGATGCGACCGTCGCCGCGGCTATCGCGAGCCCCGGCGCGGCCGGCTACCCCAAGCGCAGCGGCAGCGACTTCTTCGACCACTGGGAGGAGGACGTCGACCTCTTCGCCGAGATGGGGTTGAAGGCCCTGCGGATGTCGATCGCCTGGTCGCGTATCTTCCCGAACGGCACCGAGGAGGAACCGAACGAGGAGGGCCTGCTGTTCTTCGAGCGCCTCTTCACCCGGTTGCGTGACAAGGGCATCGAACCGGTCGTGACCATGTCGCACTACGAGATGCCGCTGCGCCTCGTGACCGAGTACGGCGGCTGGACCAGCCGCGAGGTGGTCGGCTTCTTCAAGCGCTATGCGCGTACCATCGTGGGTCGATACGCCGGACTGGTGCGCTACTGGCTCACCTTTAACGAGATCAACACCACCATCATCGAGCCGTACACCGGCGGCGGCATCATCGAGCGGGAGCCCGGTCCCGGTGTCGACCCGCGCCAGGCGGGCTACCAGGCGCTGCACCACCAGTTCGTGGCCAGCGCTCTGGCCACCAAGATCGTGCACGAGCTCGACCCCGCCGCGCAGGTGGGCTGCATGCTCGCCCGCATGTCGCACTACCCGGCATCCAGCGACCCGGCCGACATCGTCAAGGCGCAGTTCGACAACAACATGAACCTGTTCCACACCGATGTGCAGGTGCGTGGCCGGTACTCCGGTACCGTGCGCCGGTTCTGGCGTGACCAGGGCATCACCGTGGAAATGGCGCCCGGCGACGAGGACCTGCTGGCGGCCAACACCGTCGACTTCCTCTCGTTCAGCTACTACATGAGCCTGGTCTCCTCGGTGTCGCCCGAGAAGTACGGCGCCACCGGCGGCAACCTGTTCTCCACCATCAAGAACCCGCACCTGGCCACCACCGAGTGGGGCTGGCACTTCGACCCCGAGGGCCTGCGGTACGTGCTCAACGACCTATGGGACCGCTACCAGGTGCCGCTCTTCATCGTGGAGAACGGCCTGGGCGCCACCGACATACTCGAGGGTTCGGCCCCGGATGCCGCGAACGGTGGCACCGACACCCGTCAGGTGCACGACCCGTACCGGATCGACTACTTCGTGCAGCACCTGCGCCAGGTGCGCGAGGCGATCGCCGACGGTGTCACCCTGCTCGGCTACACGGCATGGGGCGGACTGGACATCATCAGCGCCTCGACGTCGCAGATGACCAAGCGGTACGGCGTGATCTACGTCGACGCCGACGACGCCGGCAACGGTAGCTACGACCGGGTGCGCAAGGACAGCTTCTTCTGGTACCAGAAGCTGGTGGACACCAACGGTGCCGTGCTCGACGAGGCTCAGCCGGTCGCATCCGCCTGACCCGCATGACAGGACGATGACCTCCCGATCTGCGCCGGATCGGGAGGGCATCGTCCTGGGCCAACGGTCACCGAGCCGCCGGCCGGGTATTCGACGCACCAGACCTCGAGTCTCAACTTGAGGGCATGCCGGGCGACGATGTCTGCACCGGCGAACCGGTCCCCGGCGATAAGGCCGCCGCCGTGAAGAAAGATCACACGGGCGACCGCGGGCTCTCCGGGCGCCTGGAAGACGGTTACCGGGACACCGCCCGAGGAGCGCTCGGAGGAGGACAAGCCGCATCGGGCTGCGTTGACCTCGGCGCTCGTGGCTCGTGACTGGGCCTGAAGACGGTACGCCGTCATGGCGCCGGGCACGCCGATAATCCGTCGGCAGAGCATCGCCCAACGAACGGAGGGCCGGTTCGACCTGTCGTGCCAGCGGCACAGAGTTGTTCTCTGACCGTGCCACGGCGGCTTTCATCCGGCCGCGAGCGGACGGTTGTGCGCGACGGCGTCCGCGACGATACGGACACCGTCGCGCCACACGGCACGAGGGACCAGGGCGCTGTCCCAGATCACCAGGTCACCGCGGCAGCCCACCTCGAGACGGCCGAGGTCGTCGCGTTGTATCGCTCGGGCCGGCACGACGGTTGCTGAGGCGATCGCCGCACCGAGCGGAATGCCCCACGACACTACGTTGCGGAGGGCACGGTCCAGGGTCAAGGTTGAACCGGCGAGGACACTGGTGCCGTGCAGAGTGGCGAGCCCATCTCTCACGGTGACCTTCTGGGCGCCGAGCAGGTACTCGCCGTCGGACGCTGCAGCGGCGGCCATCGCGTCGCTGACGAGTGCCACCCTGCCGGGTGCGGCGGCGAAGAGCATCCGGACGATCGTGCGGTCGACGTGACTGCCGTCAGCGATGATCTCGAGGATCATCCGGTCGTCCGCCGCCGCGGCACCGATCGGCCCCGGCACCCGGTGATGCACCGGTGGCATCGCATTGAAAGTGTGAGTCAGAAGGCTGGCTCCGGCATCGATCGCACGGAGCGTGGTGCCCGCGTCAGCGCCGGTGTGCCCAATGGCCGCAACGCTCCCGGCGGCGACAATCTGGCGCACCGCCTCGATACCGCCGGTCAGTTCGGGTGCGAGCGTCACCTGCTGGACCACCCCCGTCGCGAGCAGGCGGGCGAGCTCGTGCGCTTCGGGCGGATGAAGGGCGGCTGGGTCGTGGGCTCCGCAGCGATCACTGTCGATGTATGGACCCTCGAGGTGGGCGCCGAGAATGCCGGGCTGCTCGCCCCGGGCGGCGGCGATCCGGGTCAGCTGAGCCTCAAGGGCACGGGGAGGGGCGCTCACAAGAGAAAGCACGATCCGGGTCACGCCGTGGGCGGCATGAGCGTCGACTGCCTGCAGGATCTCTTCGATGCTGCCGTCAAACGCGAAGGTCGCTCCGCCGTGGTTGTGGATATCCACGAGGCCGGAGGTGATGATCGCACCTGGCCCGCCGATCTGGCTGGCGTCGACCACTTCGTCCCCGTCGGGGGCCCAGCCTTCCATCGTGCCGGTGGCTGTCACGATGCCGTCGCGGATGCGCACCCAACCAGTCGGGTCGTCGCGGATGTCACCGGGGGAGTTGGCGGTGATGAGCCGAGCGGAGTGTACGAGCAGACCGGTCATGCCTTCACCTCACCATCCGTTTGAACGTTGCGGATCGCCGAGAGGTTGCTCTCGACGGTGCGAACGATGTCCGCCGCCGTCCGATCGTGCGGCCGACGGCTGACTTTCACGCCCAGCCACTCCACGTCGGCCGCAGCGCTGAGAGCCGCCCGCACATGAACGTCGTCGAGGAGCGACCCGGATGCCGGGTCGGCGCTGAGGACGGGAAGATGCGCGTCACTCCAAGCGTGGCCATAGGGACCGTCGGCGGCACTCGCCCCCGAGAACGTGAGCCCCGTCAGGAGCCCGGAGCCCGCAACTGCGGCGATCTGTGAGGTGACGGAGTCTGCGCTGCGCAGTTCAATGGCCGAGCGCCCCCAGTTCACCCACATGCCGATGGACGCGCCCGACTGGGCGGCCAGGGCGATCTCGTCGGCGACCGGGAGGAAGCCCTTCTCGAACGGGTGGTCCGGCATGACAGCGTCGCAGTGCTCGATGACGAGCTGAGCCCCATTCCAGTCGAGGTCGGTGAGTTCGGCGAGCGACTCGGCAAGAGCTGCAGAGTCTGCGCCCCCGGCGGGGGCGGTGTGCAGGCTGACCACGGCCACCTCGGCCTCAGACTGCTCGGTGAGCATCCGCACGTCGGCGGCCAGGCGCCGCAGGTCGGCGAGCGCTGCCGTCCTGCCCGCACGATCCGGAGACGCGATCCCATAGTGAGGGGCTTCTCGGCATCGCTTCATGACAAACGGCAATGCGGTCAGAGACAACTGCGCGCCGGCAGGAACATTGTGCAGGAACCACGCACTGTCGTGCGGGTGAATGGCACCCAGCCAGGGTATTTCAAGCCCGACCACATCGGGCAGCGCGCACAATCCCCGAAGCAGCTCCCCCTCGAGGACGGGATCCCAACTGCCGTGGGCGGGCGAGGCGGCATAAGCGCTGACGAGCGCTCCCCGAGGTGCCAGGGGCTCGGCCGGCGGCTCGTACCTCATCGGATCACACTGTCTCGGTGAGCGTACGTGGAGCGGTAGTAGTCCGCCAGTTCCAGCTGCGCGGCCGCCTCGTCGTCGACGAACACGGTGACATGCGGGTGATGCTGGAGGATTGTGGCCGGCCAGAGCGCCGACACGGCGCCCTCGACGAGCTGTCGCACCGCTTCAGCCTTTCCGGCGCCCGTCGCGACCAGCACGACGTGACGGGCTTCCATGATCGTTCCGAGCCCCTGGGTGAGGCAATGCACGGGAACCGCATCGACGTTGCCGTCGAAGAACCGCGCGTTGTCGAGGCGAGTTTGGTCTGTGAGGGTCTTCACCCGCGTGCGCGAAGTGAACGACGAGGCAGGCTCGTTGAAGGCGATATGACCGTCGGTGCCGATCCCCAGAATTTGCAGGTCGACACCGCCCGCCTCCCGCATCGCGCTCTCGAAGGAGGCGCAGGCGGCAGGCAGATCGGCTGCGCCGCCGTTCGGGCCCTGCACGGCGTCTGTGGGCAGATCGACTCGGGAGACGAAGTCCTGCTCGATCACCGTGCGGTAGGAACAGGGGTGCCCCTCAGTCAGGCCCACGTATTCATCCAACGTGAACGCACGGGCCCGGGCCAGTGAGATCGTGCCCTCGGCGACCCGGTCGGCCACAGCGTCGTGGATGCGCAGGGGGCTCGACCCGGTGGCGAGCCCCAATACCGCGTCAGGCTTGCGTGCCATGAGCGCAGCGATTTCGTCGGCAACGAGGTCGCCGATCCGGTCTTCCCGGACGATGATTACTTCCACTAGCTGACTCTCCCTGATGTGGTCGCCAATGCTTCAACGAACCACGACGTGATCGTGGTTGGATGCGTGATCGCGGTACCCACACACACGGCATGGGCGCCCGCTCGACGTGCCGCTTCGGCGTCGGCCGGTGTATGGATTCGCCCCTCCGCGACGACAGGCTGGACGCAACGCGTGGCGATGCTCCGGATGAGATCAAGGTCGGGCCCTGATGTCTTATTGCGCTCACCGGTGTAGCCGGAGAGGGTCGTGCCGAGGATGTCTGCGCCCGCTTGCTCGGCAGCGATCGCGTCGTCGAGGGAACCGCAATCGGCCATCACGAGGACGTCCGGATGTGTTGCCCGCAGCCCCGCGACGGTTTGGGCCAGCGTGAGCCCGTCCGGGCGGGGCCGACGTGTGCCGTCGATCGCGACGATGCTCGCCCCGGCATCCGCGACGGCACGGGCATGCTCGAGCGTCGGGGTGATGAAGACGCCGGAGCCACCGTCCTTGACGAGCCCGACGATCGGAACGGTGATGTCGGCGGCAGCCCGGATGTCGGCGATGCCCTGCAGCCGCACTGAGACGGCACCGCCGAGCACGGCCGCGCGGGCGATCTGTGCCATCGTCTTGGGGTCGCGCATGGGCTCGCCCGGGTAGGCCTGGCAGGAGACGATCAGCCCACCGGTGAGAAGGCCGATAATGCTCTCGGCACGCGTCGTCATGACTCTCCCCTCACAGCGGCCCACGCGGATGCGGCAGCTCCGCGCAACGGAGCGTCGCCGCCGAGGGTGCCGGCGACGAGCGGCACCCCTTGGAGCGCGTCGATCACTTCGGCGTGGAACGCGGCGTCCATGGCACTCCACCAGGCGTCGCCGATCGTGGGCACACTGCCGGTGATAACCACGCGCTCGGGATCGAGGACGGTCACCACCGCTGCGATCGCACGTCCCACGGCCGCAGCGGAATCGCGCACGGCGCGGGCTGCGAGAACATCCCCGGTTGCGGCCCGGCCGCCCACACCCCGCGCATCCGTTTCGGCGGGATCTCCGCCGAGCCAGAGGTAGTGCCGGTACAGGCCCAGACCTGACCCGATCGCTTCGAGATGACCGGACCGCCCGCACGTGCACCTCAGGTGTTCGGCGCCGGGAGTGGGGACGTGCGCAATCTCTCCGGCGACGTGGCGCGCCCCCCGGAGTGCGCGACCGCCGAGAATCACACCGGCGCCGACACCGGTGCCGACCGCCACGACCAGCACACTGTCGGCGCCGAGTGCTGCGCCGTGGCGAATCTCGCCTGCGGCGTGAGCGTCGACGTCGTTCTGCACATGGACAACCGCGTTGACCGGCAGTCGGGTGCCCATGCCCCTGCGCACAGCGTCGGCGAGCGGGGTGCCGGCCCAGCCGGCAAGAGTGTCGGTCGAGGACACGATCGATCCCGAGCGCACGTCGACGACTCCGGCGGTACCGATGCCGACACCACGGAGAATCGCTTGGGGCATCCGGTCGAGCAGCTCGGTGGCCAGGTTCACAACCGTGCTGACGACGGCGCCCGGTCCTGCCGAGCCCGGTGTCGGCCGTGTGGCCCGGCTGAGGATGGTGTCGTCAGAGTCGACGAGGGCGACGGCGGTCTTCGTGCCTCCGATGTCGACGGCGAGCATGACGTCGTTCATCACACCGGCAACAGGTCGTGGTCCGCGAGAATCGCGCGGATCTTCGTCACCGCGGCGTCGTCAAGAGCTTCGACACCGGTCGCCACGGTGGCGTGATCGATCAGACCGCGCGCGAGCATCGCTGCCTTGAAGGCGCCGACGCCTGTCGCATCGCCGGACAGGCCCGAGGGCTGGAAGACGACCTCGAACAGTCGGTTGATGCGGACCTGCTCTGCCCGCGTGGTGTCCCAATCTCCGAGAGCGGCGGCCTCCCACAACCGCACGTATCCCTCGGCCTCGACGTTCGCGAAGCCGGGAACTACTCCGTCGGCGCCGGCAAGGAGCATCGCGTCGACGACCATTTCGTGCCCGGTGAGAACCTGCAGCGGATGCCCCGCGGCCTCGTTCGCAGCCAGAAGGCGACGGAACCCGACGTCATCGCCGGATGAGTCCTTCACGCCGTGCAGAACTCCCTCAGTGGCCAGCTCCATGAGGAGGTCCAGGTTGAGTTTCGAATGGACGCGCACGGGAACGTCGTACGCCCACAGCGGCGCGTCGATGGCGGCCGCGATGGTGCGGAAATGTGCGGCGACCTCGGCGGTCGAATTCAACGTGTACAGCGGCGCGGTGGTGACGATCGCATCGACCCCGACCTTGATGAGCTGGCGGGCGACCTCGATCACGCGCACGGCCGTCAGTTCTATGGCCCCGGCGATGATCGGCACGCGCCCTGCCGTGGTGTTGACGATGGTGCGGGCGATCTCCACTCGTTGTGCATTGGTGAAGTACGCGGTCTCGCCGGTGGAACCCAGCGCGAAGAGGCCAGCGCAACCGGCGCCGATCAGGTAGTCGACGAGGCGGGCGAGGGACGCGTGGTCGATAGTCCCGTCCGGATGGAGAGGAGTCGCGACAGGGGGGATGATGCCGGCGAAACGGATGGTGGAGGGAGTGGCGAGGGAAGTCATCTGTACGTCCAATTGAGGTTGATGTGTCAGGCGGGTGAATGCGGGTTGAGCAGTGAAGGCGCGGCTCCGAGGAGGCTGCGTGTGTAGGGATCAGCGGGGTCGTTGAAGACGCGGGCAGCGTCCCCGAACTCGACAACACGGCCCCTGTTCATTACAGCGATCTCGTCGGAGAGGTAGCGCACGGTCTGGATATCATGGGAGATGAAGACCATGCCGAGGTTCAGTTCGTTCTTGAGGTCGGTGAGCAGGTTCAGGATCTGTGCTCTCACCGAGACATCGAGGGCCGAGGTGGGCTCGTCCGCCACGATCACCTGCGGGTTGAGAGCCAGTGCGCGCGCGATCGCGACGCGCTGACGCTGACCACCGGAGAGTTGGGCGGGGAGCGCGTCCAAGGCCGACGTCGGGAGGCCGACCAGGCCGATAAGCTCCTTCACCCTGAGTTCGCGGTGCGAGGGCTCGCCGACGTGGTGCACCTGCATCGGATCCAGCAGCGCGTCTCGCACCGTCATCCGGGCGTTCAGGGCGGTCGCCGGGTCTTGAAAGACGACCGACAGGATGCTGCCGAGGCGTCGGCGCACACCGGGAGTGAACGAGGAGACGGCTTCGCCGGCGAACACAACCTGACCCGCCGTCGGCTGCTGCAGACCCACGAGAACTTTCGCGGCGGTGGACTTTCCCGAGCCGGATTCTCCGACGATGCCGAGGGTTTGTCCCCGCCTGACCGTGAGTGAGACACCCGCGAGCGCATCAATATAGCTCTTGGTGAACAGGCCGGACGTGCGGGTCTTGAACCGTACGTGTACGTCCTGAAGCTCGATGATGGGTTGACTCATCGTGTGCCTCCTAGTGGCAGGATCGGCGCGTCCTCGGGATGCGCGGCATAGTAGTGATCCGTCCCGTCGAGACGGCGGCGTACGGGGGTGACCCCGCGGCCTCGTGCCGGGGTGGACGATCGTGGCGCGAAACGGTCGCCGGCCGGAAAGTCTCGCGGCGACGGTACAGTCCCGGGGACCTGGTGGAGGCGATCGGAACCGGATTCGATCGAGAGCACAGCACCGAGCAGCCCGCGAGTGTATTCGTGCAGCGGCTGGGTGAGCAGCTCCCGGGTCGTCGCTTGCTCGACAACCTGGCCCGCGTACATCACGGTGATGCGGTGCGCGAGTTCGGCGACCAAGGCGAGGTCATGGGAGACGAACACCATGGCGAATCCGAGTTCCTCGCGGAGCGAGTTGAGCAGATCGACGACCTGAGCCTGAACTGTCACATCCAGAGCCGTTGTCGGCTCGTCCGCGATGACCAGCCGTGGGTTCCGGGTGAGGGCCATGGCGATGAGCACTCGCTGACGCTGCCCACCGGACAACTCATGCGGATACGACGCCAGAGTGCGTTTCGGCTCGAGGCCGACCAGGTGCAAAAGCTCCTCCGCGCTGCGGGTGCCGCCTCGCGAGGTCAGTTGCTTCATCTGCGAACGGATCAGCATGGCGGGATTGAGCGAGCTCAGAGCATCCTGGTAGATCATCGCGATGTCGTGACCACGGAGCGCGTTGCGCTCCTTGGGCGCCATCTGCAGAAGGTCCTTGCCGTCGAAGAGGATCTGGCCGGTTATCGTCGCCCGCGGGTCGAGCAAACCCATGATGGCGAGGGAGGTGATCGACTTGCCGCACCCGGACTCGCCGACCAATGCCATGGTCTCGCCTGGGCGCACCGTGAAGTTGACGTTGTCAACGACACTGACGTCGCCGTGGCGCGGGAAGGAGATCGACAGGTTTCTGACCTCGAGCAGCGGCGGCACGTCGGTTGTGAACTGCAACCGGTCCGAGCGCCCGAGCTCGATGTCACGAAGGGCGGCGAGCCGCTCTTCCAGTGGGACGGCTGTCGTGGTGGCTTCCAACGTGGGTATGGCGACCGTCACGATGGGTACCTCGGCGCCGTCGGACCTGGTGTCCCCGGTGAGTCCGGCCCCCGAGGCGGCGCCTTCCGACTGGTTGGCTTCGAGCGTGCTCGTCGCCTCGTCGGTCGCGGCGGCTGTGGTGGTGATCTTTCGCGTCTTCTGGGTGAGCATGGCATCGGTCATCCCCTCGGAGAGGATGTTCAGGCACAGCACCGAGAGCATGATGAGCAGGCCGGGGAAGAACGTCGCCCACCACGCACCGCTCATCAGAAGATTCCGACCAGACGCGATCACATTGCCCCAGGAGGGCTCAGGGTCGGGGACGCCGGCCTGAAGGAATGACAGGGACGCTTCGAACACGATCGCGTCGGCGACGAGAACCGTGGCGAACACCAGTACCGGTGCCATTGTGTTGCGGGCGACGTGCTTGACGATGATCCGTGGTGTTGATGCACCCATGACCCGTACGGCAGCGACGTAGTCGTCGCCGTACTGGTCGAGGATGTTGGCGCGCACGATTCGGGTCAGCTGGGGGACGTAGAGAAAGGCGATGGTGAAGATCAGGACCGGAAGTGACTTGCCGAACACGGCGACGAAGACGGCCGCCAAAGCGATTCCGGGAAATGACATGACGACGTCCATCACGCGCATCAGGGTCTCGGCGATCCACTTGGATGCAGTGGCGGCGATTGCGCCGAGTACCGATGCCACCGCGAGGGCGCTCAGCGTCGCGCCGAGGCCGATCGCCAATGAGTACCGGCCGCCGTAGAGGAGCCGCGAGAAGATGTCGCGCCCCTGCCGGTCCGTGCCGAACCAGTGTTCAGCGCTGGGCGCCTGCACCGGCGGGCCGGATGCCAGGGGGTCGAATGGAGCCACCAGCGGTGCGAAGATCGCGGAAAGGGCGATCACAGTGATGATTGCCAGACAGATTCTTGACCCGATGGACAGGCCGGCAAGGCGCAGGCCTGGTACCGAAAGTCGTTCGGCTAGTGTGCGTCGCATGGTCTCAAACCGCCCTAATTCTTGGGTTGATCAGCACGTACAGGAGGTCGACGATGATGTTGATCACGACAAAGGCCAGGGCGACCGCGAGGGTGACCCCCTGCACGAGATTGGGTTCGTTGTTGGTCACGCCGTTGAGGATCAGCGTTCCCATTCCGGGGATGGCGAAGATGACCTCGATCACCACGGCGCCGCCGATGAGATATCCCACGCGGAGTCCGAGCACCGTGACCGGGGTGATCAGAGCATTCCGCAGCACGTTCCGGGCGACCACGATGTGTCGGGGGATGCCGGCGCCGAGCGCGGTCCGCACGTAGTCCCGGTCGAGTTCCTCCACCATGGAGGTGCGGACGACTCGTGACAGCTGACCTGTGACGGGGATGGCAAGCGCGACCGCCGGCAGGGCCATCCGGGCCAACCAGCCGACCGGATCCGAGCTGAAGTCCGGAAGCCGGCCTGAGGCGGGAAGGATCGATAGCTGCAGGGTGAAGAGCTGGATGAGGAGGATGGCGAGCCAGAAGGACGGCGTGGACAGTGACGCGACACCCACGATGCGGATGATCTTGTCTGGCCACCGATCGCGGTAGACGGCTGCGAGGACTCCGAGCGCCAGGGCGAGAACGACAGCGATCACCAGACCGAGGAAGGTGAGGGAGAGTGTGATGGGAAAGGCCCGAGCGACTTCTTCGCTGACGGGGAGGCTCCGAGCGGAGTAGGTCCCCAGGTCGCCGCGCAGCAAACCGGCGAGGAAGTCGCCGTACCGCACGAGCAGTGGGTCATTGAGGCCTTGCGCATCGCGGTAAGACTCCAGAGCATCCGGGACGCGGTTTCTCCGAGTGCGGTGCGTGCCGGGTCGACGGGGGAAAAAGACATCACGAAGAAAACCAGGAATGTGATGCCCAGGATCATGATCGGCAGCTGCAGGAGCCGACGGCCGATGAGGCGGAGGGTGTTGGACACGGACCGCTCCTTCCTAAGAGTGGGGGGCGGGGGAGGTGCGCGCAGATGCGCACCTCCCCCTTGGGCGGGTGGACGACGGTTAGTTTGCGGCGACGCCCACGTCGAGGAAGGACAGCCCGGTGGTGGGGACGGGCTGGAAACCGGTCAGTTCCTGCCCCCTCCACGCGGTGGGGAGCTTGCGGTGGAAGAGCGGGTACAGTACAGCCTGCTCGGAGATCAAATCGAAGGCTTCGTTCCAGGTCTCCTGCTGCGTGCTGCCGTCCTCCTGCACTGCACTGTCGAGCAGGCCGCGTAGTTGGGCGTATTCCTCCGTGTCCGCCCAGTTGGTGCGGGTGTTTGTCCAAACGTTGTCGCCGTACCACCAGTTCATGAGGAGGTCGGGGTCGTTGCCAAACACGGAGGGGTCACCCGG
Source organism: Cryobacterium sp. PAMC25264 (assembly GCF_019443325.1). Lineage (NCBI taxonomy): Bacteria > Bacillati > Actinomycetota > Actinomycetes > Micrococcales > Microbacteriaceae > Cryobacterium > Cryobacterium sp. PAMC25264. The sequence goes on along the minus strand of NZ_CP080383.1, from coordinate 2,888,807 downwards.
GGCGACCATGACGGTGTAGTCGCCGGAATCGACCTTGGCGTAGGCAGCGGCCGACTGGCCGATGTCCAGGGTCACGTCGACTCCGATGGCGTCCAGGGACTCCTTGATCAGCGGAGCGACTTCTTTGACCCAGCCCGTGTCGGTGGTGAGGAGCGTGATCGAGAGGTCGGACGCGCCGGCCTCGTCGAGCAGTTCTTCGGCCTTGTCGGGGTCATAGGTGTAGACCGTGGACGCCTCGTGGTAGTTCGTGTAGTCCTCGGGAAGGAAGGATGTGGCCGCGGTCGCGTTGCCGAGCATGCCGGTTTCGATGATCTTGTCCATGTCGAGCGCGTAGAAGAACGCCTGGCGCACGCGGGGGTCGTCGAACGGAGCCGCATCCGTATTGAACATCATGAAAAGGAGTCCGAACGATTGGACGCTGTCTACATCGGCCGATGAGGCGAGCTGGTCGACATCGATGTACGGAACGTCCTCCATGGCTTGGATGGTGCCGGAGGACATGGCCGTCACGCGAGCGGCCGCGTCAGCCAGGAGGTTCCAGTTCATGCCGGCCGCGAGCGCGGGGCGCGGGCCGTTGTAGTCGTCGTAGCGTTCGAAGACCATCTTGTCCTCGGGAACCGCGGAGACCAGCGAGTAGGGTCCGGAGCCGATCGGGTTGGCGCCGAAGCCTTCGGGGTCTGCCTCGACGACAGCCTTCGGAACGATTTTGACGATGCCGAGGCGCTCATTGATCAGCGAGAACGGGTAGTCGGTGGTGATTCGAACGGTGTCATCATCGACCGCGGTGACCGAGTTGATGAAATCGATGTACGTCGTGAACAGCGATCCGCTGTCCGGGTTGAGGACCCGCTCGTAGCTGTACACGACATCTTCCGGTGTCACGGGTTCGCCGTTCTGGAAGGTTGCACCTTTTCGGAGGTCGATCTCGAAAGTGGTGTCGTCGACCTTCGTCGGGAGATCCGCAGCGAGCGCCGCGTAGGGCTCCTTGGTGACGGGGTCCAGGTCGACGAGCCCCTCGAAGATGTGCCAGTTGGCGGCGACCGTCACTGCGCCTGAGGCGATCATCGGGTCGAAACTACCGTTCAGGGAATACGAGATTCCGGCTTCGATGATGCCGTTCGGATCGACCTCGGCTGAGGCATTGTCCTCGCTAGGATCGGGGTGGATGCTCCGCAGCCGGCTAACACGATGGCGGTCACGACGGTGCCAGCTACTGCGGCAGCGAGACGACCCATACGACGGCGGGTGGGTATTCGATTCATGAGTTCTCCAAGAGGGACGGGAAAGCATTGCAGGACATCTGACGTCTGATGTACTGTAGACACAAGTTCGGCCCCGACGCAATGGTGGAAACCAAATTGTCACGTCGGGGAAACCGAGGGGACGGAGACTGGATGTCACAGATCGACAAGCACACGTCGCGCATGCGGCGTTCTACCGCGGCCGACGAGATCAAGAAATTGATCCTCACCCGAAATCTCAAGCCGGGTGACCTGCTGCCGACCGAGCCCGAACTCTGCGAGACCCTCGATGTTTCCCGCTCGTCAGTTCGCGAGGCGATCAGAACTCTCGCGACCCTTGACATCGTCGACGTACGCCACGGGCACGGAACCTACGTCGGCGCCATGTCGCTGGACCCCATGGTCGAGGCGCTCGTGTTCCGCGGTGTGTTGTCGCCGGAGGGATCGCTGGCGGCCCTGCGTGAGGTCGTCGACGTGCGGCTCGCCCTGGACCTCGCCATGGCCGACGTCATTGTGAACGGCGCTCTTGAAGCAGACTCGACGGAGCTGGCGGCGCTCGTGGACGAGATGATCGACAAGGCATCCCGAGGCGAAGGGTTTCTAGAGGCCGACCGGGCTTTTCACACAAAGCTGTTCGCCGTGACCGGCAACCGGCTGGCCGTACAGTTGGTCGGCGCCTTCTGGGATATTCACACCGCGGTAATTCCCCAGCTGGGAATCGCCATGCCGGCGGACATCCGACACACCGCCGAAGCACACGGCGATATGCTCGCCGCCGCGCTGCGCGGGGACGTGGAGGGCTATCGAAAAGCGGTGGTCGAGCACTATCGCCCCCTGCAGAAGTCGATCTCCGCCGCGACGGCGTAAGCCCCTCTGTCAACCGATCTTGAAGCCGCCGTTGCTGTGCAGCAGTTGACCGGTGATCCATGAGCCCGGCTCGGAGAACAGGAACCGCACGAGGTTCGCCGTGTCGGCGGGAGTGCCGAGCCGACCGGCGGGTGTCGCGGACGTCGCCCAGGTCCGCACCGCGTCGTCCATCCAGCCGGTGTCGATGGGGCCGGGGTTGATGACGTTCGCGCGCACCCCGCGGTCGGCCAGCTCAACGGCGGCGGCGATCACGATGCGGTCGAGTGCCCCCTTGCTGGCGCCGTAGGGCAGGTTGTTCGCAGTGTGGTCACTGGTCAGGGCCACGATTCGGCCGCCGACGGTGCCCGGTGCCACGGATGCCGGCAACTGTTCGGCGAAGGCCTTGATGAGCAGCCAGGTGGCGCGGGCGTTCACCGCGAAGTGCCGGTCCCAGGCCGAGACTTCCGTGTCGAGGATCGAACTGTCCACCGATTCGCAGTGCGACATGACCAGGCCGGTCACCGGACCGAGGACTTGTGCAGCAGTCAGGAGCGCGGCGGGCACGTCGGGGTCACCGAGGTCGCCGGGGACGAGTTGGACTCGAACGCCGAGGGCACGGCACTCGTCGGCGATGGCTTCGGGGTCGTCAGCGCTGCGCTCGTAGCCGAGCCGGTCGTCGTAGGGCCGCCAATAGTTCAGTGCGAGGTCCCAGCCGTCTTGGGCCAGCCCGACCGCGAGGCTCGCCCCGATCGATCGGCGACGGCCCACGCCGGTGACGAGGGCGACCTGGGTTGAGTCGAGGATAGGCATGCTAGCCAGACTAGGGCGTTCCGTGGGGCGGGTCGGTGCGGAGTCAGACCAGTCCGGTGGGTGCCCGTAGAGCCGGAGAAAGGCGACTATCAGCTGACCGGGCGCGCCGCTTCATGGTCCGGGCTATCCGGTATTCCGGGGGCCGTCTGGGGCCGTGTCATGTGCCCGGTGCTTGTTGGGTCTGCGCCACCGCCCGGCGGGGTCGATCCAGTGTGGAGCCTTCACCAGGGGCATCCCGTCGACCATGCGGATCTTCCAGCCGGTGCCGCTGGTGATCGTGTGGTGGTGATACCAGCACAGCAGCACCCCGTTGCTCACATCGGTTGCGCCGCCGTTCTGCCAGGGGACCACGTGGTGCACTTCGCACCACTGTGGTGGGCAGGTGCACCCCGAGAGGATGCAGCCACCATCCCGGGCGGTGATTGCCTTGCGCTGCAGAGGCGAGAAGCAGCGGGCCTTGGTACCCAACCCCAGAACAGCCCCGTTGCCGCCGAAAAAGATGGGTTGCATGCCGCCGTTGTCGATCATCTGGTTGATCGTCTTCATCGAGAGGGGGGCGTCCACACCGTCGATCCAGCCGACGCCCAAGTCGGCGAGTAGATCGGTGGCGTTCACGTGGACCATCACGACGGGTGGCATTCCGCCCATGGTCGGGGTGCGGGGGTCCTGAGCGACTTGGGTGAGGATGCCGCGCAGAATGTCGGCGCGCTTCTCACCGCCGGTGCGCTCATCCAATACCGCACCGGGGACCAGTTCGCCGGCCTCGATTCGTTCCTGCTCTTCCGCGCTGGGGAAGGCGGGCGCGGACCGGGCGGAGAGATAGGTGTCGAAGAGCCGGTCCATGCGACCCTTGAGGTCTGGGGTGACGCCACCGCGGATGGGGTAGAGCCCGTCATCGCGGAGTCGGCCGAAGGTGAACGTGGATTTCGCCTCCACGATCGCCTCGTTCGGTGCAACGCCGTTGGGGTTCAAGCGTGCCTGCCAGGGCTTGGTCATCTCGTTGATGCGGTCAGCCGTGAAGGTGAACCCGTCCGAGTCGCCCAGCCGGACGACGGGACCGGTGGCCTGCGTGCCTGGACGGGTGGCTTCGTTCGTGGGTCTGCGGTCGAAGAGCGACCCGGTCGCGGACATGACCAGGTCCCGTTCGGCGGCGTCGACATCGGCGGGGTTGGCATCGAAGCGGCCGTGGACCTTGTAGTCAGCCAGACCCCTGACGATGTTCTCGGCCGCGTCCACTCCGAGTTCGCCGGCGGCCAGGGCGGCAGCCACGATGGGAAACACGGGCTCGAGGACCATGCCGGCCCACACCCGCGGTGCGACCTTCTCACCCAGGGCAACCCGCCGCTTCATCTCGGGCACCGAGGCTCGGGTGAGGAGCGTGAGCAGCTCGTTCTCGTGGGAGGCCCCCAGTCGCCAGGCGAGCGAGTCGGTGCCCAGACCGCGGTGCGCGCGGCCGCTGATCACCGTGGCAGTGGTGACCCTGGCCGCGTCGACCGCCCGACCGAGCTGCTCGACCTTCTGGGTCAACGCGACCGCTTCGGCATCGTTGAGCCCAGCGGCGTCGATGGAGTCCATCACGGCCTGCATGGTGCGCGCCGCGTCGGTGAGGGCAGAGAGCTTGTCGCCGAAGGCTCCGGTGTGCGCCCGCTGAACCGCCGGAAGCTCGTCCGGTTCCCGCCACACGGGCTGCTCTTTCGCCGCCCTCGGCGAGGGCGAAGCGGCGGCTCGGGTGTCGGAGGTGCCGTCTATCGTGGAGTGAAGCGGTGCCGCACTCACGGGCGGGGTCGCAAGGCCGGTGTTCCAGTCGCCGGGGTTCGGACGGGCGTGAGTCGGTCCGGTGGGAGATGTTCCCGCCGGTGGTGTGGAGCCTCTTTCGAGCTCTTCGTCCATGACTCCATTCTCTCACGATTCGATCAAAATTGTGAGATTCAGTCATTTAATTTGAGAACCAGTCTCGAAACTTTGTTCGCATTTGTTCGCGAGATCGAGACGAACATTCGAAATATCACGTTGTCGTCGGAGAGCGCGTCCGGCCGGACGACCTGCACGCCTCCAGGATCGCCTCGCCGCCGCACGCAGAGTGTTCGCCGCGCCATTCTCCCCGTGTGCCCATCCGCAACCCGCGCTGAACACGCTCCTTGAGGATCAGGTGCACGTACACCCAGGGCGGTGAACGGACAGACGGAGTACCCGTCGTATCTTTTCGCCGGGGGCTGCCGTTCAGCACCGCGTTCAGGTTTTTCGCCGGGACCAGGGTCTGCTTGCGCAGGGCGCCGCCGGTCGTGGGGGTGCGGGCAGCCGACCCGCTACCGACAGGCCGGCGTTGCCGCCGCCGATGATCACGACGCGATAATGCTCGGGTGCACGGTCAGTCGGACGCCGACTGTAGACGCGGCGTGAAGGAACGGGAAGGTCAGGCGGCGACGCGCAGCGCCTCGCGGAGGTGGGTGAGCCCCTCGCTGAGGCGGGAATCGGCCACGTCGACGCTCACCCCGAGCAGGTTGGCGACCTGATCGTTGTTGAAGCCGGCGTAGTAGGCCAGGTGAATCGCCTGTTGGTGTTCGGGAGCCAGGGTTTCGATGGCATCCGTGGCGTTGTCGAGGTTGATAGTGGGAGTAAACATGTGAAGCGAACTTTTCGTTGTGACGTGTGAAGGCGGCGCGCAACGTTGCGCACGCCGAATTTCTGCAGCGTGAATGACCGACCGGTATTCCGGTCGAGTGGTTCCGAATGGGGATGAACCCGATCGGAGGGTGTGCGGCTCCGGCCATGGATTGGGGCAGCGGAGGGGTCGAATCGTGATAAAGATCGACGCGCAACTACCCACACTAACACAACCGAGAGCTGTGCAGGCCCCGCTCACAACAATCGTCGTCAACGAACAGGAGAAGGCGCCTGCCCCGGTCGATTAATCGGCCGGGGCGGCGCCTTCTGCGGTCATCCGGCCGGGTTAGGCCATGGTCGCCACGTCGATCACGAAGCGGTAGCGCACATCCGATGCCAGCACTCGCTCGTACGCCTCGTTGATGTAGTCGGCCGCCACGAGCTCGGTCTCGGGCGCGATGCCGTGCTCGGCGCAGAAGTCGAGCATTTCCTGGGTCTCGCGGATGCTGCCGATTCCGGAGCCGGCGAAGGAACGACGGTTGCCGAACAGGCTGAACACCTGCACCGGGAGCGGCTCGGGCGGGGCGCCGACGCTCACCAGGGTGCCGTCCAGGCGGAGCAGCGACAGGTAGGCGTTGATGTCGATGGAGGCGCTGACCGAGTTGATGATGAGGTCGAAGGTGTTCGCGAGGGTCTCGAAGGTGGCCGGGTCGCTCGTGGCGTAGTAGTGGTCGGCGCCCAGGCGCAGGCCGTCCTCCTGCTTGCTCAGGCTCTGCGAGAGCACGGTGACCTCGGCGCCCATGGCATGGGCGATCTTCACGGCCATGTGGCCGAGGCCGCCCATGCCCACGACGGCGACCTTGCGGCCGGGGCCGGCCTTCCAGTGCGCCAGGGGCGAGTAGGTGGTGATACCCGCGCAGAGCAGCGGTGCCGCGGCCTCGAACGGGATGCTCTCGGGAACCTTGAGAACGAAGTCCTCGACCACGACGATGTGTGTGGCGTAGCCGCCCTGGGTGATGGTGCCGTCGCGGTCCACGCTGGCATAGGTGCCGGTGTTGCCGCGGAGGCAGTACTGCTCCTCACCGGCCAGGCAGTTCTCGCACTCGCGGCAGGAGTTCACCATGCAGCCGACACCCACCCGGTCGCCGACCTGGTGCAGGCTCACGTCGGATCCCACGGCGGAGACGATTCCCACGATCTCGTGGCCGACCACCTGCGGGTACTGGATGGGGCCCCACTCGCCGCGGACCGTGTGGATGTCGGAGTGGCAGATGCCGGAGTACTTGACGTCGATGAGAACGTCGGCCGGGCCGAGCTCCCGTCGCTCGATGGTGGTCTTGACGAGGGGCGCGGTCGCAGACGGCGCCGCATAGGCGGTGACGGTGAGCATGGTTCTCCAGAAATCTCTAAATCGAATGCGGGGTATCAAGCATCGCTCACCAGGAAGCCGTCCTGCACACCGAAGGGTCCCCTGTTATGGCACCCCAGCGGAGGGGGAGGGTCGGCTACGGCATCCCGAGCAGCCGCAGTCCGGCTGCGGCTGCGGCTCCCACGATCACGACCAGCAGGAACGGCGCCTTGAGCCACAGCGCGAGAGCCGCCGCCGCGAGGGCGCCCAGCCGGGAGTCCAACACCAGGGCCTGACCGGATGCCACGGCGTTGGCGACGGTGAGCGAGGCCAGTAGTCCGATCGTCAGGGTGCCGGCAACCCGGGCGACGCGCGGGTTGGTCAGCCAGGTGCGGGGCACCAGATAACCGAGCAGCTTCGTGAGGAACCCGGCGACGCAGGCCACCACGATCCAGAACCAGAGCGTCACGACAGAGGGCTCCGTCCGTCGCCCTGCGGGTACGGGTCGACATCGGGCTCCAGGCCCTCGCGGGGCGGGGCGTCCCGAGAGCCGAACCAACCGATCAGTCCGGCCACGACAGCGGCCACGAGGATCGGGATGCCCGGCGGCACGAATGGCACGGCCAGCAGGGTGGCCAGCGCAGAGACCACGGCGATGGCGCCGGCATCCCGTGACCGCAGCCGGGGCCAGAGCAGGCCGAGGAAGGCGGCGACCGCGGCCCCGTCGAGGCCCCACTGTTTGGGGTCGCCCAGCGCGTCGCCGGCGAGCGCCCCGATCAGGGTGAATAGGTTCCAGAGCACGAAGACCCCAACGCCGGCGACCCAGAAGCCGCGCTTCTGCTCGAGAGGGTCGGTCTGCCCGGTGCTGGTGGCGAGGGACTCGTCGATGGTCACGTGTGCGGCGGCGAACCGGCGCCAGCCCCGCGGATGCAGCAGAACGTTCATCTGCATCCCGTACACGGCATTGCGGATGCCCAGTAGCGCGGCCGCGCTCGCCGCTGCCACAGGGGTGCCGCCGCCGGCGATGACCCCGATGAACGCGAACTGCGAGCCTCCCGTGAACAGCAGCAGGCTCAGCACCGCGGTCTGCCAGACGTCGAGGCCCGACGCGACCGAGAGGGCGCCGAAGGAGATGCCGTACAGCCCGGTCGCGACGGCGATCGACAGACCCACCCGGGCGCCGGGGGAGTGACGGAGGGAGGCGGGCCCGCTGGGGCTCACTGGAGTGCCGCAGGGCGCATCCGTACGGGTGCGAGCATTCGCACCACGACGACGGCGGTGATCGACCCGGCGGCCATGATCGACGCCAGAACCACGAGTTGGAACCGGCCGGCCTCCAGCGGTGAGACGCCGCCGAAGATGGCGCCGACGAAGGCGCCGGGCAGGGTGACGAGCCCGGTGGTCTTGGTCTGGTCGGTGGACGGGATGAGCGCCGAATAGACCGCATTGCGCGCCAGGCCGAGGGTGGATTGCCGCGGGGTCGCGCCCAGAGCCATCCACCCTTCCACCTCGTCCCAGTGGTCGTTCACGCTCTCGGTGAGCCGGCGGCCGGCGAGGGTGGCGATCGACATGGAGTTGCCGATGACGATGCCGCCGATCGCGAGGGCGTACCGGGGCGAGAACTCGATGGCGCCGCTGACGAAGACGATGAGCAGGGTGGTCACGATGCCCGCGCCCATGGCGGAGGCGACCAGCACGATGTGTTTCCGGCGGCCGCCCAACCGGCGGGCGGCGGTGACGGCGGCCACGGTGAACATCACCAGGAGCGCCACGGTCACCCAGAGCGGGCTCGTGATCACGCCGCTGAGGATCACGCTGATGAGCATGAGCTGCACCGCGCCGCGCAGGATCGCCAGGGAGGGGGCGAACGGATTCGGGATGTGGGTGCCCCACAGCACCGTGATGGTCAGCGCCACCAGCGCCGCGACCCCCACCAGGGTGGGGGCGAAGGTGCCGAAGTCGCTCATCCTGCCAGCGTACCGAGCGGTGACGGGGTCGACGGCAGCGGGCGGGTCACTCCCTCGCGGTGGCGGGCGGGCGCAGGGCCAGTCGGGTCTGGGTCTGGCCGGCGCCGGCCTTCTTCTTGAGCCTGTGCAGCAAGCCGTTCAGGTGGGTGGTGTCTGAGACCCACACGTGCAGCAGATAGTCGTAGGGTCCGGTCACGTGCACCGCGTCGCGCACCTCGGGCTCGGCCAGGGCGGCGTGCAGGAACGTCTCGGAGTCGGCGTCGGCGCGCAGCCGGACATCGATGAACGCCTCCATGCCGAGGGCGCCCAGCGGGGTGTCATCGGCCAGGATCGCCCGGTATCCCACGATCACGCCGTTGGCCTCGAGCTTGCGCACCCGGGCCGCCGCGGCGTTTGTGCTGAGCCCCACCGCGGTGCCCAGCGCACTGAACGAAATGCGGCCATCGTCGCGCAGAATGCCGATGATTTCGCTGTCGAGACTGTCCATGCCGCGAGTGTAGCCGCGCCGCCGCAAAAATCTAGGTCACCGCGTGGGAGGGGGTGCAGGATCGGCCCATGGAAATTCTGGGGCTGTTCGGTGCGGGGGCGCTGGCCGGGTTGGGAGTGGCCGTTCCGCTCGGCGCCATCGGGCTGTTACTCGTGCGCCAGGGGGTCGCCGGTGGGTTCGTTGTGGGCGCGGCCGGCGCTGCAGCGGTGGCGCTCGTGGACAGCGTGTATTGCATCGTCGCGCTGGGCGCCGGGGCAGTCGTGGCGCCGGTGCTGGGGGAGTGGGGCGCAGCGGCCGGGCTGCTGGCCGGGGCGATGCTGATGGCGCTCGGTGTGGCCGGTCTGCTGCGGGAGCGGCGCCGGCCTACGGCCAGCCAGGATCAGCCGGGCCGCAGCAGTGTGCGACGCCCGGCACCTGCCAGGTTCTTCCTGCTGCTGCTCGGCCTTACCGCGGTCAACCCGGCCACTCTGCTCTACTTCGCGGCGCTGACCACGGCCCTGCGGCCCACTCTGGCTGCGCCCGGCGGCGCGGTGGCTGCCACGGCGTTCGTGGCCGGGGTGGCCATTGCCTCGCTCGCCTGGCAACTCGGGCTGGTGGCGGCCGGGGCGTTCTGGGGTGGCCGGATCACGCCGCGCGGTCAGGTCCTCGTCGGTCGCGCCGGGTATCTCCTGGTGATCCTGCTGGGGGCCGGGGCGGCGCTGGCCGCCCTGGCCGCCCCGTCGACCGCCTAGATGCCCTGCCCGGCGTACTTGTTCGCCCAGGCGTACCGGTAGTAGGCGATGTTCTCCAGCCGGGAGGCCGCGGCCTCGTCGACGAGAACGGTGACGTGCGGGTGCAGCTGAATCACCGACCCGGGTTTGCTCGAGGTGACCGGGCCCTCCACGGCCGCGGCGATGGCATCCGCCTTTTCGGCGCCGAACGCGAGCAGGATCAGGTGCCGCGCCCGGCGGATGGTGCCGAGCCCCTGCGTCATGCAGTGGATCGGCACGTCGTCGGGCGAGGCGAAGAAACGGGCGTTGTCGATGCGGGTCTTCTCGGTGAGCGTCTTGACCCGGGTGATCGACGCGAACGACGAGCCGGGTTCGTTGAACCCCACGTGGCCGCTGCGTCCGATGCCGAGGATCTGCAGGTCGATGCCTCCCGCCGCGAGGATGGCGTTCTCGTAGTCGGCGCCGGCCGTCGCGAGGGTGGCGGGGTTGCCGTTGGGAACCTGAATGTTGCCGGGGGTGAGGCCGAGGGGGTCGACCACGTCGCGGGTGATGACGGCGCGGTAGCTTTCGGGGTGGCCCTCCGGCAGCCCCACGTATTCGTCGAGCGCGAAGCCGCGCACCCGGGAGACGTCCAGGGGGTCCCGGCGCAGGGACGCCGCCAGCGCGCTATAGACGGAGAGCGGGGTGGATCCGGTGGCCAGGCCGAGGACGGCATCCGGCTGTCGATCGATGAGGTCGCGGATCGTAGCGGCGGCGAGGATTCCCGCCGCGGTTTCGTTCTCGAGGATGACTACTTCGGCCACTGGATACTCCTGGTGCGGATCGGTGTTTGGTGAGAGTGGCCGCGGGCCGGGCGCTTGAGGGCGCCCGGCCCGCGGTCGGGTGAGGTTAGACGGTCGTCGCCGAGGCGGAGTCCGGCGCGCCGGCCTCCGCGATCTCGTCGTCGCCGCGGCCGGGGGTACGCAGGTTCCAGCGGCGGATGACGAATCGGAACAGGAAGTAGTAGATCGCCGCGTACGCCAGCCCGATGGGGATCAGCAGCAGCGGCTTCTCGGCCAGTCCGAAGTTGAGGATGTAGTCGAAGGCGCCGGCGCTGAAGCTGAAGCCGTCGCGGATGCCCAATGCGTTGACCAGGGCGAGGGACGAGCCGGTGAGCACGGCGTGGATGGCGTAGAGCGGGAACGCGACGAACATGAAGGAGAACTCGAGCGGCTCGGTGACGCCGGTGAGCATCGCCGTCAGGGCACCGGTGAGCATGATGCCACCCACGATCTTCTTCTGCGAGGGCTTGGCTTCCTGCCAGATGGCCAGGGCGCCGGCCGGGAGGGCGAACATCATGATGGGGAAGAACCCGGTCATGAACGAGCCCGCGGTGGGGTCGCCGGCGAAGAACCTGTGCAGGTCACCCGTGGCGCCGTTGTAGTCGCCGATCACGAACCACATCATCGAGTTGAGGATGTGGTGCAGCCCGACCGGGATCAACAGCCGGTTGGCCGTGCCGTAGAGGAATCCGCCCCAGATGTCGTTCGAGCTCACGAACTCGCCGAACCCGGTGAGCCCACTGCTGAACGCCGGGTAGATGAAGCTGAGAAGCACCCCGAGCACGAGGGCCACCACGGCAGTGATGATCGGCACGAACCGGCGGCCCCCGAAGAAGGCGAGGTAGCTGGGCAGTTTGATGCGGTGGTATTTCTGCCAGAGCACCGCGGAGACGACGCCCATGAGCACGCCGCCGAGCACGTTGTAGTTGACGAGCACCTGGTCGGCGCCCTCGGCGGGCAGGCCCATCACGGCCGGCGACATGGCCTTGCCCACGTTGCTGAAGACGAGATAGCCCACGACGGCAGCCAGCGCCGTCGAGCCGTCGGCCTTCTTGGCGAAGCCGATTGCGACGCCGAGGGCGAACAGCAGGGGGAGGTTGTCGAACAGGGCGCCACCGGCCGAGGCGATCACGGCCGCCCCGGTCTCGAAGCCGGGGATCGCGCCGAGTAGGTCGGGCTGGCCGAGACGCAGGAGCAGACCGGCGGCGGGAAGTGCCGCAATGGGCAGCATGAGGCTGCGACCGATGCGTTGGAGCTGGGCGAGGCCGGGGATCTTGCGTCCCGTCCCGGCATCTACGGTGGTGCTGGACATAGATTCCTCCTGGTGGTTGGCGCGTGTGCATGGGGTGTGGCGGGGACTGCCGTGCGTGGTGCGGATGGTGCTCTGAACGGTGCTGCGGATCGTCTCGCGACGGCGCGCCGAATAGCGCCGGGGTGCGGCGTGGGACGGGCGCTCCTGAGCGGGGCGGGGAAAGGTCTGTGTGGTTACAACTCGTGGTGCAGGTCGAGGGTCATGTGGATCTGGTAGCGGTCACCGCGATACCAGGAGGTGATGTACTCGAGCGGGGTCGACCCTGCGGAGGACGTGCGTCGGAAAACCAGCAGGGGCGTGCCCGGCGGGGTGCCGAGCGATTCGGCGAGCGCCGCATCCGCGGTCTCTGCCCAGGCGGTCTGTTCGGCGTGGTCGATGCGCAGCCCGTATTCGGTTGAGAAGGTCGCGTAGAGCGACCGGGTCAGGTCCTGCTCGCCCAGCCCGGGCACCAGGGCCACCGGGTAATAGCCGCGTTCGAAGGCCATCGGGATGCCGCCGGCCAGGCGGAGCCGTTCGACCTGGTAGACCTGAGCGCCGGACTTGAGTCCGAGGGCAGCCCGTACCTCCAGCGGGGCGTCGATGAGCGCCGCCGCGATCACGACGGTCGCCGGCACCAGGCCGCGCCGCCGCATGTCTTCGGTGAACGAGGCGAGGTGCAGATCGCTCTGCACGCGTTCGCCGGCGACGAAGGTGCCCTTGCCCTGGATGCGGTACAGCACGCCCTCCTCCACCAACTGCCGGATGGCTTCACGCACCGTCGACCGGCTCACACCGTACTTGGTCATGAGCTTGCGCTCCGGGGGGATGGCGGCGTGCGGGGCCAGCGTGGTCTCTACCCGATCGAGCAGGATCGAGCGCAGTTGCGTGTGTTTCGGCACCGCGCCGCCGGCGAGTACCGGTCCTTCGTCGAGCTGTGTCGCCACGGCGAACCTTTCTTTCTGGCGATCGGTCAATTCTCAGACCAGACCACTTTCGCTTTTTGGTCCGTACTGGTACGGTCCAATTACTTCGATAATGAAGGTGCGGCGGTCCGTTGTCAAGGGCCGGTTCGCACGGGCATCTCGGTCCGCGAGGTGCTCCGTCCCGACCGTTCCCGGCACCCCGGTGCCACGCAGTACCCGAGGAGAAGATGATGACGAGCAAGGCAGAGCAGATCCTGGCGGGCCTCGGTGGCTCCGGAAATATCGTGGACATCGAGGCCTGCATCACCCGTTTGCGCACGGAGGTGACCGATGCCGGCCTGGTGGACGAGGCGGCGCTCAAGGCCGCGGGCGCCCACGGCGTCTTCCGCAACGGAACCATCGTGCAGGTCGTGGTGGGCCCAGAGGCCGACAACCTCGCCGACGATATCGAAGACCTCCGGTGACCGCGGTCGAGCCGACGGTTGAGCTTGTGACCGCACAGACGCTCGCGCCGCTGGTCGTGCTGGCGCCGATCCCCGGCCGTGCTGTGGCCCTCGAGACGGTGCCAGACCCCACTTTCGCGCAGGAGATCGTCGGCCCGGGAGCGGCCATCGACCCGCCCCGCGAAGTCGTCGACGCCATCGCGCCGATCGGCGGCACGGTGCTCAAGGTCTTCCCGCATGCCTACGTCATCGTCTCCCCGCAGGGGATCGGGGTGCTCGTGCACCTCGGTATCGACACCGTGGAACTGGCCGGTGCGGGTTTCACCCTGCACGTGGCGCAGGGCGACACCGTGGCGGCCGGCGACATGATCGTCAGTTACGACGTACCCGCCGTCGTGGCGTCGGGCCGCGACCCGATCGCTCCCGTGATCGTCCTGGACCGTACCCGTGCCGACATCGGCCTGTCCGACGCCGTCGTGGCCGGACTCGGGCTCACGGCCGGGGATGTCTTCCTCACCGTGAACACCTGAGCTGACACCCGCCCGACTCCCGCGCGGCGTGCCGCACGCCCCATCCGACCGAGGTTCTGCCCCGCCAGATCCCCGTCGGATACCCGCTCCGCCCCGCCGCCCCATTTCCTGGAGACCCGCCATGACACCGCTCACCTCCGCCCAGCCGCCCGCCCAGGGCGAGGCCGTCCCGTCGCTTCCGGGTGACGCGGGTCCGGGATCCGACACCCCGCTGCTGATCGCGGCGGGCACGGTGATCCTGCCCGACCGGGAGCTCTCCCCGGGCTGGGTGGAGGTGCGCGCCGGCCTCATTGTGGGCTGCGGCGGCGGCACACCGCCCCGTCCGGCGGATGTGGCGGTGCCGCACGGCATCCTGGCGCCCGGCTTCGTGGACGCGCACAGCCACGGCGGCGGCGGGGTGAGCTTCAACGACCCGGATACCCGGGCCGCGGCTCACCGCATCGTGGCGACGCACCGCGAGCACGGCACCACCACCATGATGGCGAGTCTGGTGACGGCGCCCATCGCCGAGATGGAGATCCTGGTGGCGGCGCTCGCCGGGCTGGTGCGCGACGGCCTGCTGGCCGGCATCCACCTGGAGGGGCCGTGGCTCAGCCCGGTGCATCGCGGAGCCCATGCCGAGCGGTTGTTACTGCAGCCCACTTCGGAGAGTGTCGACAGGCTGATGCAGGCCGGCGCGGGGGCCGTGCGCATGGTGACCATCGCTCCCGAGCTCGACGGCGGCCTCGCAGCGGTGGCCAGGATCGTGGAGTACGGCTCGGTCGCCGCAATCGGGCACACCGATGCGGACTACGAGACCTCGCGCGCCGCCATCGAGGCGGGCGTCACCGTGGGCACCCACGTCTTCAACGCCATGCGCCCGCTGCACCACCGCGAGCCGGGTGCTGCACTGGCGGTGCTGGAGGACCCGTCGGTGTTCGCCGAGCTGATCGCCGACGGTGTGCACCTGCATCCGGCCGTGGTGCGACTGGTCGCCGAGAGCCGGGCCAGGCCGGTCTTCGTGACGGATGCCATGGCCGCGGCCTGTGCCGACGACGGCGACTACAAGCTGGGTGGCTTGGACGTGACGGTCGCCAACGGCGAGGCCCGGCTGGCCGACGGCACCATCGCCGGTAGCGTGCTCACCCTGAGCAAGGCCGTACGTTTCGCGGTGCTCACGGCCGGCGTGCCGCTGGCGTTCGCCGTGCGGGCGGCCACCCAGAATCCCGCCGACCTGCTCTCGCTCACCGATCGCGGCCGTATCCACCCCGGTCTCCGAGCCGACCTGGTCCTTCTCGACGCCGCCCTGCACGTGACCGCCACCCTGCACCACGGCACCTGGGTCTGACCCCGCCCGCCCCTCCGCGAACTGTGACTTAAGCCCCACAAATCGCCCGATTTCGGTGCTTTGCTCACGGTTCGCGGGGAGATGGGTAGGCTCGCGACGTGACCGAAAACCTCAGAAGCCGGCTGCGTGCCCTGCCCGATTTTCCCGACGACCTGCCCCGATTCGACCCGACCATGGCGCCGGCCGATCCGGTCGAGCTGTTTCTCGACTGGCTCGACGAGGCGCTCGCCGCCGGGGTGCGCCAGCCGCACGCCTTCAGCCTGGCAACGGTCGGCGAAGCGAGCATGCCGTCGTCCCGCATGCTGATCCTCAAGAACCTCGATGAGGAGGGCTGGCAGTTCGCCACGGCGCGCACGTCACGCAAGGGACGGGAATTGGCCGGGAATCCACGGGCGGCAATGAATTTCTACTGGTCGGAGCTGGGCCGCCAGGTGCGGCTGGTCGGCTCAGTGGTCGAGCTGTCCGCCGAGGCCTCGGCCCGGGACTGGGCCGAACGCCCCGCGGCCAACGCCGCCGCGAACCCGGCCTGGCAGCTCTACGCCCTGCGACCCACCGAGGTCGAATTCTGGCAGGCCAGCGCGGATCGACACCACGTTCGTCACCGCTACGAATTGCCCGGCTAACCGACCCGGCCGCTCCTCCACAGGGCTCGGCCACGACCCCCAGATCGTGGCCGGCCTACACGGCGACCCTGTCGAATCCGGTCGCCTCGACCCCACCGGAAAGGCGTACAGGTCGTCGTGGGACGACGAGGAACTCACCCGCCGGTCCATGGCCGCCGAAAACCTACGCCAACACCCGCACCCACGACCTCGTCCGCACTGCCAGCTACCCAGCCGCGGCGGCGAAGCCAGGTCCAGGCAACGCAACCAAGCGGCCTCTGCCGGAATCCCCACCAGGCGCGCCATTCGAGGAACCAGACCTCACCCTCCACCGTTCCGAGGGTCCTTCCCTCCCTGCTCGGTGCGATTACCCGGCAGCGGCCCGCGTGAGCCTCGCGTTCTCTTTCTGGATTGCCTCGACGAGTTCGTCCTTGCTCATCGGGGAACATTCGCCACTGGGCACAAAAAAGGGCGCCCGACCGACGGCCGAGCACCCCTTTCGATGAAGCGTTTTACAGCGTGATGAGACCCGAGGTCGTGTCCCGCGCATTCGTGAAGCGCGCGGAGACGTTGGCCCAGTCGGTGACCGTCCAGAATGCCTTCACGTAGTCAGCGCGAACGTTCTGGTAGTCGAGGTAGTAGGCGTGCTCCCAGACGTCGAGCATGAGCAGGGGAACGATGCCGGCGGGGAGGTTGCCCTGCTGGTCGTAGAGCTGCACGATGATCGGCTGCTGGCCCAGGGTATCCCAGGCCAAAATCGACCAGCCGGAGCCCTGCACGCCCATGGCCACAGCCGTGAAGTGCGCCTGGAACTTCTCGAACGAGCCGAAGGTGTCGTCGATCGCCGCGGCGAGCTCACCGGTGGGCTTGTCGCCACCGTTCGGCGACATGTTCGTCCAGAAGATGGAGTGGTTGACGTGACCACCGAGGTTGAACGCGAGGTCCTTCTGCAGCTTGTTGACGAAGGTCAGGTTGCCCGACTCGCGTGCTTCGGCGAGCTGGTCCAGCGCGGCGTTCGCACCGGTCACGTAGGCCTGGTGGTGCTTGCTGTGGTGGAGTTCCATGATGCGCCCGCTGATAGCAGGCTCGAGGGCGGCGTAGTCGTAGGTCAGCTGGGGGAGCGTGTATGCGGTCATTTGTTTACGCTATCGTCTCAAGTGCACTTGAGATCAAGGAGAATGTCCGTGTCAGAGCACTTATCCAGCCACGACCTCCTGCCAATCGGCCAGGTGGCCGCCCGCGCGGGCGTTGCGGTGTCCACCATTCGCTACTACGAGACGCTCGGGCTGATCCCCGCCGTGCGCTCCAGCACCAACGCCCGGATGTTCCCCGGCACGTTCTGCGCCGCATCGCGCTGATCCAGGTATCCGTGCGCTATGGCATCCCGCTGGCCGAGGTGGCCGAGATGCTCAGCGACCTGCCCGACGACCGCCCGCCGAGCCGTGTCGAATGGGGCGCGATATCGGCTACCTGGGGTGAGCACCTGGCCCGTCAGCGGGCCGTTCTCGAGCGGATGCAGGCCGAACTCACCGGCTGCATCGGCTGCGGCTGCCTCTCCCAGTCGCGGTGCGCCGTGCTGAACTCCGAGGACCGTTTGCGCACGGATGGCGCCGGCCCCCGCCGCGTGCTCGGCTCGGCGGCAACGACCGACACAGACTGACTTCTGCCGTTCACCCCGTCGGAGCCGGCCGGCCACTAGCCTGAGGGTAATTCGAGGGGGAATCACACGTGATCAAGATTTCTATGCGCGGCCTGGCCGCCATCGCCATCGTCACTATCGGCTGTATCGCCGCACCCCAGCCTGCACTGGCTGGGACTGCATCGATCACATCCGGTCTGAACGGTTCGTCGGTGGAGACACCCACGCCCACGCCGGCGGCGAGCGAGACTCCGGCGCCGACCCTGGCGCCGACCGAGGCCCCGACCCAGACCGCGACCCCGGAGCCCAGCCCGGTTCCCACGGACCCGGCAGAACAGACCTGGACCCTCGCCAAGATCGCCTACCTCGACACGGTCTACGAACTCGTCGACGGCGTGACGCCCACCCCGATCAGCTTCGAGCGTTACCGCGACGTCTACAAGTTCGCCGCGGTGCAGCCGGCCCCCACCGCGTACGTGAAGTACCCGTGGTCGGCCACCGTGTACGGCGTCACCTTCTGGCAGACGGATTCCGACACCTGGCAGTGGGACGAACTCACCTTCCCGCAGTACCAGAAGGCCCACTACCCGGCGGTCCGCAACGCGGGCTGGATCCTCGGCAGCTCGTACTACCAGTGGTCCACCTCGGCCGAACTCTTCGTGCAGGGTGGCGACGGAGTGGTGCACAAGCTGAACTACTCCGAGTGGGCCGACTCGGGCTTCCAGGACTTCGAGCGACTGGACAACGTCGGCTTCCAGAAGCTGAGCTGGTCCGCCGAGATCGGCGGGATGAACGACATCGCCGGCGGTCAGGGCGCGAAGCTCAGCTACGCCGAGTGGGCCGCCGAATCATTCCCCACCCCGCAGGTGGTGCAGCGATTCCCCGGTGACCAGTTCTACCGGTCCGCCGGTGACCCCACGGTCGTCTACGCCGGACCGCTGGTGAACCGTGCCGTCAGCTACCCCGAGTGGGCCGCCGCGGGATTCCCCGCCCCGGACGTGCACGGCAGCACCGCCCCGAGCTCGCCGACGGTGTCGGCACCCGCGCGGCCTGGCGACAAGGACTGTGGCGACTTCGCCACCCGCGCCGAGGCGCAGAACTGGTTCAACACCTATTACCCGACTTACGGTGACATCGCCGGTCTCGACTCCGACAACGACCGGCTGGCCTGCGAGACGCTGCCCTAGCGGGCAGAGCGCGTCTACAGCAGCGTCATCACGTCGCGCGCCGCGGTCATCAGCAGGGGCGCGTACGCCTCGAGCTTCTCCCGGGGAACCAGGGGAGCGATGGTCGTGATGCCGATTCCGCCGATGAGGTGCTGCTGCGTGTCGAAGACCGGCACGGCCATGCAGCGGATGTGCTCCTCGTTCTCCTGATCGTCGATGGAGAACCCGCGGTTGCGCACCAGTCGGCCGTCGGCGAGCAACCCTGCCACATCGGTGATGGTGTACTCGGTGCGGGTGTGCAACCCGGTGCGGGTGGCGTAGCTGCGCACCTCGCTTTCGGGTAGGTGCGCCAGGATCGCCTTGCCGATGGCGGTGGAGTGCAGCGGAATCTGCGCGCCCACCCGGGAGGCGATCTGGATGGGCTGGGCCGTATCCTCGATCTTCTCCACGTAGGTGGCGTAGTCGCCGGTGCGCAGCG
Source organism: Cryobacterium sp. PAMC25264 (assembly GCF_019443325.1). Classification (NCBI taxonomy): domain Bacteria; kingdom Bacillati; phylum Actinomycetota; class Actinomycetes; order Micrococcales; family Microbacteriaceae; genus Cryobacterium; species Cryobacterium sp. PAMC25264. Next base: position 2,869,574 of record NZ_CP080383.1, on the reverse strand, counting down.
CGAAGTGGATGGTGCTGTGCACGTCAGCCTGCAGACGCCGCAGCCGGTCACCGATCAGGTCTGAGTCGTCGGGCGCGGCCGTGAGCTTGAGGGCGAGCAGGCGGAACGCCCGCCCGGGCGCGTAGCTTCCGTCGGGCCGGCGGGCCACGTACCCGCTATCGATCAGTTCCGACAGGAGACGGAACACGCTGGTCTTGGCGAGCCCGGTCTCCTTGACCAGGTCGCTGAGCCGGTGGGCGTCGCCGGGGTTCGAGACGGCCTCGAGCACCCGCAGCAGCTTCTGGGCGGCGTTGTCCTTGGCCGAGGTCGCGGGCGCGCTTGTGCTCTCGGGGTCGCTGGTTGACGAAGGTCCCATGTGTCCTGCCTCTGCGCTGTCGCCGATGATCCGGCGTTCTGTCTTATGGACAGTTAACCACGCTTGTGGAATATCTGTGCCGCTCAGTGGTCCACGTCCCGGAATTCAATGCCGTCGGACCCTTGACAAATCCGGATCCGTCATATTCCTGCCCCCAGTTAGGGTCTGAGTCGGATTGAAGGCCCTGGCAAGTTGCGGTCGGATTCTGAACGTGGTTATGGTGAGTTCATGTGGCGGACTTAGATTCTGCCAGGCGGAACAGCGAGAAGCTCACAAGCTGATTCTCAACGAGGAGGAAACATGAAGGCAACCGATAACGAACCGGTGACAGGCGTCGTAACCCTGCCGGTAGGCATCCGTCTGGTGACGGCCAAGGGCGACTTGCCGGCCGTCGAAGTGTTCCTCCCCGCCGCCACCGCCCTGGTCTATCTGCACGGCGCCCACGTCGCCGAGTGGACGCCCGCCGGGCAGAAGCCCGTTCTGTGGATGAGCGAGAGCGGCGCCTTCACCCCCACGGCGGCCCTGCGCGGCGGCATTCCCGTCTGCTTCCCCTGGTTCGGCCCCAACCTCAGCGACGCCACCGCGCCCAACCACGGCTGGGCCCGCATCTCCGCGTGGACCCTCACCGCCGCCGCCCTCGAGGGCCCGGATGCCGTGCTCACCTTCGAACTGGCCGGCTCGCACCGGGATTCCACCGGCACGGCCCAGCCGGTCTCCCTGCGCTACACCGTGCGGATCGGCGCCACCCTTTCCCTCGCCCTCACGGTGCGCAACGACGGTGCCGCCCCGGTCTCGGTGGAGACGGCCTTCCACACCTACTTCGCGGTGGCCGACGCCCGCGGCACCACCCTGCTCGGCCTGCAGGACCTGCCCTACCTCGACCGCACGGTGTCCCCGCCGGTCACCGCGTCGGCGGCCCTGCCGGTGGCCTTCACCGGCGCCGAGATCGACCGTGTCTACCCGATGCCGCGGGTCGTCACCATCGACGACACCGGCAACCACCGCAGCATCCTGGTCGGCGACACGGATGCGGCCCAGACCGTGGTCTGGAACCCCGGCAGCACCAAAGCTGCCGCGATGGGCGACTTCGGCGACGAGGAATGGACCCAGACCGTGTGCGTCGAAGCCTGCAACGTGCAGGGCCAGGCCCGGGTTCTCGCCCCCGGCGCCCAGCACCGGATGGGCGTCACACTCAGCGTCGAACCAGAGCCCGCGCGCGACGAGCCGACCACCCCCACGCACACCCAGCCCCACCAGAACGCAGAGGACCCCCACACCATGGAACGACTCACCCGCGCCATCCACCCCAGCGACACCCTGCCCACCCGGGCGATCCAGTTCGGTGAGGGCAACTTCCTGCGGGCGTTCGTGGACTGGCAGTTGCAGCAGATGAACACGCAGGGCCTGTTCAACGGCGGCGTGACCATCGTGCAGCCCCTCGCCGGCGGCCTCGTCGCCATGCTCGAGGAGCAGGACAACCTCTACACGGTGCTGCTCGAGGGCAAGCAGGACGGTGAAGAGGTGCAGTCCCACGAGGTCATGACTGTCGTCACCGGCACGGTCAACCCCTACGTCGACTACGAGGCCTACCTGGCCCTGGCCGAGAACGACGACATCGAGTTCATCTTCTCCAACACCACCGAGTCGGGCATCGTCTACAGCGCTGCAGACCTCCGCACCGACGCCCCGCACGCCAGCTTCCCCGGCAAGCTCACCGCGCTGCTCTACCGCCGATTCGAGCTGGGCAAGACGGGCTTCACGCTGATCCCCTGCGAGCTCATCGAGCACAACGGCGACAAGCTCAAGGAGACCGTGCTGGCCACCGCCGCACACTGGGAACTCGGCGACGCGTTCACCGCCTGGGTCAACACGAGCAACACCTTCTACTCCAGCCTCGTCGACCGGATCGTTCCCGGCTACCCGAAGGACCGGGCCGAGGAACTGTGCGCCGAGTTCGGCTTCGAGGACCGCCTGATCGTCAAGGCCGAACCGTTCCTGCTGTGGGTGCTCGAGGGCCCGCAGGCGCTCACCGAAACCCTTCCGCTGGCGAAGGCCGGACTCAACGTCACGGTGACCGACGACATGACCCCGTACCGCGAACGCAAGGTCTTCCTGCTCAACGCCCCGCACACCACCATGGCCTCCCTCGCCCGCCTCGCCGGCGTCGAGACCGTGCGGGACGTCATGCTCGACCCCGACTTCGGGCCGCTGGTGCACGAGGAGATGTACGAGGAGATCATCCCCGTGCTGGACCTGCCGCATGACGAGCTCGCCGCCTACGCCGAGTCGGTCAAGGAACGCTTCGAGAACCCGTTCATGCACCACGAACTCGCCTCGATCGCCCTGAATAGCGCCTCCAAGTACAAGAGCCGCCTGCTGCCGATCCTGCTGAACTTCCACACCGCCAACGGCACCTTCCCGCCCCGCGTCACCCTCGCCCTGTCCGCGATCCTGCTCACCTACAGTGGCGACCCGAGCGTGACCATCACCCCGGTCGACAGCGCCGAGACCATCGCGGCGTTCCATGCGGCGTACGCCGCCGCCGCCGACACGGATGCTTACGTCGCCACGATCCTGGCCGACACCACCCTGTGGGGCACCGACCTCACCGTCCTCGACGGACTTGTCGAGCAGGTAGCCACCGGGCTGACCAGCCTGCGCGACCGGGGTGTGCGCGCCACCCTCGCCGACCTCACCGTCCTCGCGTAAAGCGCACCACCCACCCTCGACTAAAGGACCGCAGATCATGCTCCTCAACGACGATTTCCTGCTCGGCACCGACATGGCGAAGAAGCTGTTCCACAACCACGCCAAGAACATGCCCATCATCGACTTCCACTGCCACCTGAACCCGCAGGAGATCTACGAAGACCTGCGATTCGCCAGCATCACCGAGGTCTGGCTGAAGGGCGACCACTACAAGTGGCGCCTGATGCGTGCCAACGGCGTGCCGGAGAACCTCATCACCGGCGACGGCGACGACTTCGCCAAGTTCTACGCCTGGGCCGGCACCGTGGAGAAGGCCCTCGGCAACCCGCTCTACGTGTGGACCCACCTCGAGCTCCGCCGGTTCTTCGACATCGACCTGGTGCTCAGCCGCGAGACCGCCCGCGAGATCTACGACCGCGCCAATGCCCAGCTGGCCACCGCCGGCTTCACTCGCCGCAGCCTGATCCGCTCCAGCAACGTCACGGCCATCTGCACCACGGATGACCCGGCCGACGACCTGCACTGGCACGAACTGCTCAAGACCGAGAAGGCCTTCACCGTCGTCCCGGCGTTCCGCCCCGACAAGGCCATCAACATCCACGCCGCCGGTTACGCCGACTACCTGGTCATCCTCGGCGCCTCCGCCGGCGTGAAGATCGGCACCTTCGCCGACATCGTCGTCGCGCTTTCCGCCCGGGTGGACTTCTTCCACTCGATGGGCGCCCGGCTCTCCGACCACGCCCTCGACACGGTCGTGTACGCGGAGTCGACCGAGCCCGAACTCGACGCCATCGTCACCACCGCCATCGCGGGCGGCGCCCTCAGCAACACCCAGATCGCCCAGTACCGTACCGCGGTGCTCAAGGCACTGATGCGCCTGTACACGGCGAAGAACTGGACCATGCAGCTGCATCTGCACGCCCTGCGCAACACCAACCGGCGCATGCTCGACATCCTCGGCCCCGACACCGGCTACGACGGTATGAACGACCGTCCCGTCGCCGAACCGTTGGCCGCGCTGTTCGACTCGATGGAGTCCGAAGACTCGATTCCGCGCACCATGCTCTACTCTCTCAACCCCAACGATTACCTGCCGCTGGTGACCCTGATGGGCTCGTACCAGAAGGACACCGTGCAGAAGATGCAACTCGGCAGCGCCTGGTGGCACAACGACACCCGCTCCGGCATGCGCCTGCAACTGCAGACCTTCGCCGACGAGAGCCTGCTGTCGAACTTCGTCGGCATGCTCACCGACTCCCGCAGCTTCCTCTCCTACCCGCGGCACGAATACTTCCGCCGCATCCTCTGCGAGCTCATCGGCGAATGGGTCGAACTCGGCGAGGTTCCCGACGACGAAGCGCTCCTCGGACGGATGGTCGAGGACATCTCGTACAACAACGCGCACACCTACTTCGGCCTCTAAGCCCGGCCGTTCCGCACCACCGCAGCATCCGCACCACCGCTATCCCGCACCACGACGAGCCGCACCGATGCGTCCCGTTCTGCCTGAATATCGAGAATTGAAAGAGTGTATGTGAGTCATGGCTATCCACGATGGTATTGACGTCGGCGCCCCAGCCGGCCCTGCCGGCCAGGCCGGTTCCACCACCACGATCGACGCACCCGCCGTCATCGAGCGAATTTCCACCAAGGAAAAGGTCTCGTACGGCTTCGGCGACTTCGGCAACGGGTTCATGTTCGACCTCGGTCAGTCCTATCTGACCAAGTTCTGGATCGACACCTGCGGCATCGCCGCCGGCGTCGTGGCCCTGATCTTCTCCCTCGCCAAGATCTTCGACGCGTTCATGGACCCGATCGCCGCCGCCTACATCGACAGCCGCAAGTTCGGCAAGCGCGGCAAGTTCCGCCCCGTCATGATGATCTCCTCGATCCTCCTGGGCGTGATGACCGTCGTCACCTTCACGATGCCCGACGTCACCATGGGCTGGAAGATAGCCTTCGCGGCCGGCAGCTACGCCATCTGGGGTCTCATCTACTCCTTCACCAACGACCCCTACGGGTCGCTGGCCTCGGTGATGACCCGTCACGTCAAGGACCGCGCGCAGCTCGCCACCACCCGGCAGGCCGGCTCGCTCGGCGCCCAGTGGATCTGCGGCTTCGCGTTCATCCCGATCATGATGATGTTCGGCGGCATGACCGGCACCAACTACATGTGGGCCTCCGCGGTCTTCGCCATCATCGGCATCGCGTCCTTCTACGTCTGCTACCGCGGCACCAAGGAACGCGTCTACGTCAACCGCGCCGTGGGCTTCGAGAAGAACGGCATGAAGGACTACGCGAAGGCGATCTTCACCAACCGTCCCCTCCTCGGCCTGGTGCTGATGACCCTCTTCACGATCTCCGCGATGAACGTGAACAACATGATGATGATCTTCTTCGCGCAGTACAACCTCGGCAACATCGCCCTGCAGCCGATCCTCAACCTCGTCATGATCGGCGCCTCCATCATCGGCATCATGTTCGTGCCGCGCCTGGTCGCCCGGTTCGGCAAGAAGCGCACCGCCATGGGTGGGTTCATCATCGGCGTCATCGCCAACGGCCTCAACTTCATCATCCCCACCAACCTGTGGACCTTCATGCTCCTGGTGACCATCGGCTACATGGCCCTGGCCATCCCGAACGCCGTCACCTGGGCCTTCGTCTCCGACACCATCGACTACGGCGAATGGCACACCGGGGTGCGCAAGGAGACCATGACCTACGCGGCCTTCAACTTCTCCCGCAAGATCGCCCAGTCCATCGCCGCCCTGGTGGGCGCCGGGATGCTGGCCGTCACCGGCTACATCGCTCAGGGAGCGAGCCAGTCGGAGGAGACCCTCTTCGGTATCAAGGCCGTGATGACCCTCTACCCGGCCATCGCCCTCGCCGCTGCCGCCGTGATCGTCTACTTCCTCTACAACCTGTCCGACGACAAGTACACGTCCATCGCCCTCGACCTCGAAGCCGGCCGTTGGGAAAAGGGCATCATCGGCCAGTCCTGATCGGGCCGACCGCACCGCGTAACCGCAGCATCTAACGAATCGATTCTCATGTCACACATTGAAAGCATCACGACCGGCACCTCCGTGCTGGTCATGGCCGAGGGTGACGACGTCGCAGTCGCCCTCCGGGACCTCCTCCCCGGCGAGTCCCTTCCCGTCGGCGACGGTGTCCTCACCGTCACCACGCTCGTTCCGAGCGGCCACAAGATCGCCCTCACCGACATGAGCGTCGGCTCCACCGTGCACAAGTACGGCCAGTCGATCGGCGTCGCGACGGCGCCGATCCACCGCGGCGAGCAGGTGCACAGCCAGAACATCGGTATGGACCTCGCCGCCCGCAGCCACGAATTCGGCACCGTGCACACCGAGTTGGCGGTCCCGACGGAACGTCGCTTCTTCGACGGCTTCCGCCGGGCCGACGGCCGGGCCGGCACCCGCAACTACATCGCCATCCTCACCACCGTCAACTGCTCCGGCACCACCGCCAAGCTCATCGCCGACCGGTTCCGAGGCGACGCCCTCGACAGGTTCGAGAACGTCGACGGTGTCATCGCCCTCACCCACCAGAGCGGCTGCGGCCTGGTCCTGGAGAGCGAGGGCGCGCAGGTGCTGCTCCGCACCCTCAACGGGTACGCCCGGCACCCCAATATCGCCGGCGTGCTGATGCTCAGCCTCGGCTGCGAGATGACCCCCACCAGCCTGGTGCTGGCCGAGGGCACCCTGCCCAGCGACACCGTCGTGGAGTCCCTCTCGATCCAGGAGACCGGCGGCATGCGCAACACGGTTGCCGCGGGCGTGGAGAAGATCCTCGCCCTGGCCGAGCAGATCAACACCCGCCACCGCGAACCCATCGACATCTCCGAACTCGTGCTGGGCCTGAACTGCGGCGGCTCCGACGGCTACTCCGGCATCACGGCCAACCCGGCCCTGGGCTGGGCGTCGGATGTTCTCGTGGCGCACGGTGGAACATCCGTTCTCGCCGAAACGCCCGAGATCTACGGGGCCGAGCACCTGCTCACCGCCCGTGCCGTCACGCCTGCCGTGGGCCACAAGCTGATCGAGCGGATCGACTGGTGGGAGACCTACATCCACGCCAACGGCGGCACCATGGACAACAACCCCTCCCCAGGCAACAAGGCCGGTGGCATCAGCACCATCCTGGAGAAGTCGCTGGGCGCCGTGGCCAAGGCCGGCCACGCCGACCTGGCCGCCGTGTACGAGTACGCCGAACCGATCGACACCAGGGGCCTGGGATTCATGGACACCCCCGGCTACGACCCGGTCTCGGTCACCGGCCTCGTCGCCGGAGGCGCCACCGTCGTGGTCTTCACCACCGGCCGCGGCTCGGTGTTCGGCTGCAAGCCCACCCCGAGCATCAAGGTCGGCACCAACACCGAGTTATTCCTGCGCCAGGGGGACGACATCGACATCGATGCCGGCCGCATCGCGGACGGCAACGCGAGCGTCGACGAGGTCGGTGCCGAGATCCTCGACATGATCATCGCCGTCGCCAGCGGCAAGCAGACCGTCAGCGAAGAATTCAACGTGGGCCAGGAAGAGTTCGTCCCGTGGCACATCGGAGCCGTGACCTGATGGGCGACCACCACGACACGACTCCCACGGTGCTGTGCTTCGGGGAAACCATGGGCATGTTCACCCCCACCACCTCCCTGCCGCTCGACCAAGCCAGCGCCTTCACCCTCGGCACCGGCGGCGCAGAGTCCAATGTGGCGATGCACCTGGCCGAGCTCGGCCACACGGTGGCCTGGGCCAGCACGGTCGGCACCGACCCCGTGGGCAGCAAGATCATCGCCGCGCTGAACAACGCAGGCGTTGACACCCGGTGGGTCGGTCGCTCACTCGATGCACCAACCGGGCTCTACCTCAAGGAGCCCGACACCGGTAGTGGAGCCCACGTGTTCTACTACCGCCAAGGCTCGGCGGCATCCACGCTGAAGATCGCGGATGCCGTCGGCTGGCCCCTGGCCGGCGCCCGGTGGGTGCACACCACCGGGATCACCCCCGCGCTGTCGGAGTCCTGCTCCGCCCTCGTGGAGCACGTGCTCGATCACGCCGCCGAATGGGGCGTCTCCGTCTCGTTCGACATCAATTTCCGTCCGGGCCTCTGGCCGGTGGCGGAGGCCGCACCACGCCTGCTCGCCCTGGCCGGTAAGGCCACGGTGGTGCTCGTCGGACTCGACGAGGCTGCCGTTCTCTGGGGCTGCGTCACCGCCGCCGACGTGCGCGCCCTGCTGCCCGGCGTGCCCTACCTGGTCGTGAAGGACTCATCGATCGACGCGACCGAATTCGCCCTGGCCGCCAACGAAACCGACACCGTCACCGTGGTGCCGGCCCGCCGGGTCGAGGTCGTCGAACCCGTGGGGGCCGGCGACGCCTTCGCGGCCGGTTACCTGTCCAGCCTGATTCTCGCGGCCCCATCCGCCGAACGACTCGAACGCGGACACTCCCGTGCCGCGTGGGCGCTCGGCAGCCGGGAAGACTTCCGGCCCGGGCTCGGCCGGCGCATGTCGGCCGACGAACCCACCGATCACACCCACGCCACGGCCCACGCCGAGCGTGTCGCCGAACTCAGGAGATGACCCGCATGACCGTACCAGCCAGCACCATCCAGCCGCTCAGCACCGACCAGTGGTTCCCCCGGGACTTCTTCCGGGTTCCCGTGATCGCCGTGTTCCGGGGCCTCTCGGCCGCGGAGGCCGTGCGCCTGTCGGTGCGCGCCTGGGACGCCGGCGTGGAGCACGTCGAGATCCCGATCCAGACCAGCGACGCCGTCCCCGTGCTGCAGGCCGTGGCGGATGCCGCCGCCGAACGTGGGCTCGTCATCGGCGCCGGCACCGTGACCACCCTGGAGCAGCTCGACGCCGCCACTGACGTGGGAGTCGCATTCACCGTCTCACCGGGACTCGACCCGGCCATCGTGGCCGAGAGCGTGCGCCGCGGCATCCCGCACCTGCCGGGTATCGCCACCGCGACCGAGATCCTGCAGGCCCGCGCCCTCGGGCTCACCTGGGTCAAGGCGTTCCCCGCCTCCCTCCTCGGCGCCGCCTGGGTCAAGGCGCAGAAGGGCCCGTACCCCGAGACGAACTTCATCGCCACGGGTGGCGTCACTGCCCGGAACGCCCCGGAGTTCCTGGCCGCCGGCACCAGCGTCGTCGGACTCTCCGGAGCCTTCGCCGACGACGCGCAGCTGGACCTCGTGCGCGCCCTCATCGCCCGCGCACGATAGCCGGGTCGCCGCCGGCCGATTGATAGGCTGAGCGAAGACATGAGGGGGAGCCACGTGCGGGTGAACGGGCGTGGCGCGAACCGATCAGGCAGTGCCCGGTCTGGCATCCCCCGGCCGAGCGTGAACGGTCGCGGACTCGGCGAGCGGTGGCCGATCTGGCTCGTGTTCGCCCTCGTCGTGGCGTACACGATCGGGTTGTTGCTGCACGGCGACGTCCCGAACCCGCTCGTCGACATCTTGTTGGGCGAACTCACCCAGTGGGTCCCCGTCGCGGTGTTCTGGGTCGCCACGGTGCGCACCGGCTTCGCCAGGGGCGATGTGCTCTTCGCCACCCTCGCGGTGACTCTCAACGCCGCCGCCGACACCTACTACGTGACGGTGATGGATGCCGGCGGCGAACTGCCGTTCCCGTCGATGGCAGACGTTGGCTACCTCCTCTTCTATCCGCTGATGCTCGCCGCCCTGGTGGCGCTCGTGCGCAGCCAGATGCGGGGACTGGCCTGGTCGGTGCTGCTGGACAGTATGGTCGGTGCCATCGGTTCCGCCGCCATCCTCACGGCCCTGCTCGCACCGGTGCTCTCCTCGGCCGTCGACGAGTCGGAGGTGCTGGCCACCGTGGTCGCGGTGGCGTATCCGGTGTTCGACCTGCTCCTCGTGGCCGCCGTCGCCGGCATCGCCGCCGCTCCGGGGCTCACCATCGGGCGACGTTGGACCTTCCTCGTCGGCGGTCTCCTGGTGTTCGCTGCGGCCGACATCATCTACGCGCTCCTGGAGGTGGACGGCCTCTACCTCGTCGGTCTTCCCCTTGACGCCGCCTGGGCGTTGGGCCTGGCCCTCATGGCCGTGTGGGTCAACGCGGCGGGCAGGCCGACCAGCCGGCCCCCGCTCGGCGGCACGAAAACCCCCGCGCTCTTCGTGCCGGCCGTCGCCGTCGCCTCGGGCCTGGGCGTGCTCGTGCTCGGTACCCAGGTGGCCCAGCCCGTGCTCGCCGTCGTCCTGGCCGGCCTCACCGTGGCCCTCGCCGCCATCCCCTTGGTGTTCCGGCAGCGGATGCTGCGCCGGCAGTCCCGCACCGACGACCTGACCGGCCTGCCCAACCGGCGGGCCCTCTACGCGGATGCGCCCGCCCTGCTCGTTGTCAGCCGCACCGCGGCCCGGCAGCGACACAACGCCCTGATGCTGCTCGACCTCGACAGGTTCAAGGAGGTCAACGACAGCCTCGGCCACGACGTGGGCGACCGGCTGCTCGTGCAGGTGAGCGCTCGGCTGGCGGCGGCGCTGCCGCCGAACGCCCGGCTGGCCCGCCTCGGCGGCGACGAATTCGCCATCCTGCTTGCCGACGCCGGCGAGGCCGGGGCCACCGCCGTCGCAGTGGGCCTGCGCGATGCCCTCGCCCGCACCTTCACCCTCGACGGCCTGTCGGTGCAGACCAGCGTGAGCATCGGCATTGCACTGTTCCCCGAGCAGGGGCACGACCTCAGCGACCTGATGCGCCGCGCCGACATGGCGATGTACCGGGCCAAGGCCAATCGGCTGGGCCATCACGTCTACAGCTCGGAGGATGACAGCCACGGGGACACGCGGCTGCGCACCCTGCACGAGCTGCGCACGGCCCTGAGCGAGGACCAGCTGGTGGTGTACTACCAGCCCAAGGTGGAGATGCGGAGTAACGCCGTGATCGGCGTGGAGGCGCTTGTGCGCTGGCAGCACCCGACCAGGGGGCTGCTCCTGCCCGAGGAGTTCCTTGACCTCGTCGAGGAATCGGGGCTGATGCACTCCCTCACACGGATCGTACTCACCATGGCGCTCGACCAGGCGGCGCTCTGGCAGGAGCAGGGCCGCACGATGCCCATTGCCGTCAACATGTCGGCCAGTTCGCTCGTCGACGTGGACCTGCCGGAGGAGATCGCGGCCATGGTCACCGCCCGGGCGCTACCACCCTCCTCGCTGATGCTGGAGATCACCGAGGACTTTCTGATGAGCGACCGTGACCGGGCCAGGGACGTGCTGTTCCGGCTGCGCGAGGCGGGCATCCAGATCTCGGTGGACGACTTCGGAACCGGCTATAGCTCCCTGTCCTACCTGCGAGACCTGCCGATCGACGAACTCAAACTCGACAGGTCCTTCGTGCTCCCCATGGCCGACGACGCTCGCGCCGCCTCCCTCGTGGCGTCCACCATCGAACTGGCCCACAGCCTGGGGCTGCGCATGGTGGCTGAGGGCGTCGAAAGCGGTGTGGCCTACGAGGAGTTGGCCCGGTACGGCTGCGACCTTGCGCAGGGATTCTTCATGTCGCAGCCGGTTCCGGCGCCGGAACTGGAGAACTGGTTGGCGGCCCGAACCGCCCCCCAGCCGTCAGACGATATCTGAACGAGCCTGTGTGTTGCCCAGTGCGCGGTCCTTCAGTACCGCATATTCGCCCTGCGTGATGGCACCGCTATCCAAGAGGCTCTTGGCCTCTGCGATGTCCTGGGCCGGGCTGCTGGCGGCGACTGTCCGGATGTAGTCGTCGGTCATCGCCCGCTCCTGCATTCCGGCCTTGGCCTGACGCTCGGCCATGCCGCGGCCGCGCGCGATCACGTAGACCAGCACCGTGAGAATTGGCACGAAGACCAGGAAGATCAGCCACAGCGCCTTGAGCCAGCCGTTGAGCTCCCGGTCCCGGAAGATGTCGACGATCACGGCGAAGAGTGCGAACAGGTAGGACACGAACACGAATGTCCAAAAGAAGAATCCGATGAAATCCCAGAAACTGGACCAGAAACTCATGGGCGGCACCCTTTCTCGGTAAGGTCTGGCCGAGGTCCTGCCGCCGCTGAGGGGCGGCAGGTCACAGTCCTTGGCTGCTCTTCACGGTAATCACACAGGCTGGTTCTGGATCACCCGGACTGGGTGAGAAACACCGGGGTGTTGGCCTGTGGCGGCGGCTAGGCTGGGGCGAAACAGGGGGAGTGATCGCGGTGGCGACGGTGGGGAACCGCACGGCGGAGACACGTTTGGCGTGGATCGAGCGCCACTACTGGATCGACAAGGATGTCGCGCTCACGGCCGCTCAGGAGTGGCTGGCCGAACTGTCCGGCATCGGTGTGCACGGAGTGCTGGGCCGCCGACTTGAGGTGCAGATCGCCTCGATCCTCACCCGCCGCGGCGATCCGCGCCAGGGCGCCGTCGAGATGCAGCGCATGCTCGACTGGGCGGAGCGGCACGGCGAGCTGGCCCTCCAGTCCCGCTGCCACGAGGTGTTGGGCTCTATCTTCGAGCTCGTCGGCGACCGGGCACTGTCCCTCGAGCACGCCGTGGCGGCCAACAGCCTCCTCGACGACTCGGAGGTGCCGCTGATGCGGGCGGCCGCCCGGCTGACCCTGGCGGATGCCCTCGGCTCGGCGGGTTCGTTCGACGAGGCGCGCAGACGCTACAACGAGGCGCTCAGGCTGGTCATCGACGACCCGGAGACCAGCATCCGCTATCAAATTCTGAACAACCTCGCCTACACCGAGTACCTCGCGCACAACCACGATGAGGCGATGACCGCCGTGGAGAGCCTGATCGCGCTGTCGCAGCTCCACAACCGCCCGATCGGCATGTACGCCCGCGACACCATCGCCAGGGTCTACCTGGTGGCGGGCCGGCTCGACGAGGCCGCGGCCACCCTCGAAACCGCCCTTGAGGCCAAACCGGTGGACTACCACCCCGACAGCATCGCGGCGGCGCTGGTCACCCTGGCCGAGACGTATCGCACCCAGGGGCGTTTCGACCAGGCCCAGGACGTCATCGACCGGTGCCTGGCGCTGAGCGAGGAGCACGGCCTGGTGCGCTGGACCACCGAGGTCACCCGGGAACAGGCCGAGACCTACGCGGCCAAGGAAGACTTCCAGGCGGCTTTCGAGTCGTACCGGAGCTACCACGCCCAGTCCATCGCGCTCAGCGCCAGCGAGAACGAGGCCAAGGGGCGCATCCTCGAGGCCATGTTCCAAACGGCGGAGTCACGTCAGGAAAGCGAACGTTACCGCGAGATGGCCGAGCGCGATCCGCTCACCGACCTGCACAACCGCCGATTCGTCGATGAGCACCTCACCATGCTGCTCATGCTGCACCGGGAGGGCGGCAGCCCGGTGGCCATCGCCATGCTCGACGTGGACCACTTCAAGCGCATCAACGACACCCTGTCGCACGAGGTGGGCGACGAGGTGCTGCGGGCTCTCGGTCGCATTCTCACGGATGCGCTCGCACCGGTCCCCGGGGCCGTCGCCGCCCGTCTGGGCGGAGAGGAATTCCTGCTCATCCTCCCCGCGCTCGCGGAGGACCAGGTCATCGAGGTGTCCGAGCGGGTGCGGGTGGCCGTGGGCTCCCACGACTGGTCACCGATCTCCGCCGGACTGCACGTCACCGTCAGCCTGGGCGTGGCGCTGGCGCCCGCCGACGGCGACACCAGCACCGCGCTGCTGCGGGCCGCCGACGTGCGCATGTACATTGCCAAACGCGACGGCCGCAACCGCGTCGTGCACGCCGGCGCCTGAGGCGCGGCCCGCGGGTTACAGGCCTTGCGCGAGGCGGTAGTAGGCCTGGTTCCAGCGCACCTCGCGGGTGAAGTCCCGCAGGGTGGTGGTTTTATCGATCACGAGGAGCTCGGTGCGGGCTATCTCGGAGAAATCGTGGAACACCTCGATGCCGACGGCTGTCGACATGACGGTGTGGTGGGCGGCGCCGGCGGTGAGCCAGGCTGCGGCAGAGGTCGCGAAGTCGGGTTCGGCGCCAGACGGCGCGGCCCACGGGGAGCTTCGGTAGGGCTTCGGTGGGTTCGACGACCTCGACGACGTTGGCGACGAGGCGGAACCTGTCGCGCATGTCGCTCATCGCGACGACCACGGCGGGGCCGGGGTCGGCGTTGAAGACCAGGCGCACCGGGTCTTCGCGGCCACCGATGCCCAACGGGTGGATCTCCAGGGTCGGCTTGGTGGTGGACAGGGCGGGGTTGACCTCGAGCATGTGGGCGCCGAGGATGAGCTCGGCTCCCGGGGTGAGGTCGTAGGTGTAGTCCTCCATCAGGCTCGCCCCGCCGGGCAGGCCCGCGCCCATGACGCTGGCCACGCGCACGAGGATCGCGGTCTTCCAGTCGCCCTCGGCGCCGAAGCCGTAGCCCTGCTCCATGAGGCGCTGCACGGCCAGGCCGGGCAGCTGCTTGAGCGCACCCAGGTCTTCAAAGCTCGTGGTGAAGGCGCTGAACCCGCCCGCTTCCAGGAACGACTTCAAGCCCAGTTCGATCGCGGCGCCGTAACGCAGCGACTCGTGCCGGTCCCCGCCCTTCCGAAGCTCCGGGACCACGTCGTAGAGGGTCTCGTACTCGGCCACGAGAGCGTCGATGTCGGCATCCGAGGCGGCGTGCACGGCGTCGGCGAGTTCGTTGACCGACCAGGTGTTCACCTGCACGCCGAACCGCAGTTCGGCTTCGGTCTTGTCGCCCTCGGTGACGGCGACGTAACGCATGTTGTCGCCGAACCGGGCCAGCTTCATGCTCCGTGATGCCGCCCACCCGGCCGCAGCGCGGGTCCAGGTGCCGATCGACGCGGTCACGGCCGGGTTCGACACGTGGCCCACGACGGTCTTCCGCGACACACCGAGACGGGTTTGGATGTAGCCGAATTCCCGGTCGCCGTGCGCGGCTTGGTTCAGGTTCATGAAGTCGAAGTCGATCTCGCTCCAGGGCAGTTCCACGTTGGCCTGCGTGTGCAGGTGCAGCAGGGGCTTGCGGAGCGCGTCGAGACCACCGATCCACATCTTCGCCGGCGAGAACGTGTGCATCCACGCGATCAACCCGATCACGTTGTCATCACTGTTGGCGTCCAGAGCGGCCCGGCGAATGGACTCGGCGTCCTTCAGCACCGGCTTCCACACCACCGTGACCGGCACAGCGCTCGACGCGTTCAACGCGTCCGAGATCGCCTTCGACTGCTCGGCGACCTGCCGAGGGTTTCTTCGCCGTAGAGGTTCTGGCTCCCGTGAGAAACCACACCTCGTAGGCGTCCAGGGTCGTGGAGGGGTCGTGGGTGATGTCATTACTTGAGTGCTCCTTGCGGTGCTTGTCCGTAGACGTTCTGATAACGGTTGAAAAGAGAATCGATCGCGTCCTGCGGGATCGGGATGAGGTCCCCGCCCTGACGGGCCAGTGCACCGTACGGGCGACGTCCTCGACCATACAGCGGCCTTGACCGCATCGCGGGCATCCTTGCCGATCGTGAACGGGCCATGGTTCTGCATCAACACCGCACGCGAGCGGTGCCCGGCGAGGGCCTCGACGATGCCCTGCCCAATGGTGTCGTCACCGATGATCGCGAACCGACCCACCGGAATGGGACCGCCGAACTCATCAGCCATCGCCGTGATCACACACGGGATCTCCTCACCCCGAGCCGCCCACGCCGTCGCATAGGTCGAATGCGTGTGCACCACACCACCGACCTCGGGCATGTTCCGATACACGTACGCATGCGCGGCCGTGTCACTGGACGGCGACCGGTCCGAACCCGGCGTCTCCGGAACGACAACGCCATCCAGATCACACAGGATCATGTTCTCCGGCGCCAAATCCGCGTAATCCACCCCGCTGGGCTTGATCACGAACAGGTCAGCACCCGGCACCCGACCCGACACATTCCCGCCAGTCCACACGACCAAGCCATTCGCGGTCAGCTCCCCGTGCAACCGAGCGATATCCGCCCGCACCCGGGCAATCGCCACCTCAATCTGCGGTCCAAAGCTACTCATGCGCGCTGCGGCGAGGTGATGGTCACTGTCGACGTCCTTGTCAGGTGGGTGGGTGTCAGACTGGCTGGTTCAGCTGATGTTAGCGCACTATCGACGCTCAGACCAGCGCACATATGTTCATGACGCCCAACGCGTAAGCAGTGATAGTGCGCTACCACTCGACGCTGAATGGTTCCGTGCTGCCTCGTTTGTGGTTCTATCCTGAGAGGATGCAGACCGAGACCCGACCCATACCGACGCCGCGCAGCGTGCGGATGATCGACGTGGCGAGGCTGGCCGGGGTGTCCCAGCAGACGGTGTCGCGGGTAGTCAATGGACACAGCAATGTGGGTGCCGAGGTGCGCGAGCGCGTCGAACAGGCCATCGTGCAGTTGCGGTACAACCGAAACTCCGCCGCAAGGGCGCTGGCCACGAACCGGTCGATGAACCTCGGGGTGATCAGTTACTCGCTTCCGGTGCACGGGTCGACCATGGTGTTGTTCGGGGTGGCGGAAGAGGCTCGTCGCAACGGGTACTCGACGAGCCTGGTGAGCATCTCGGATGTGGACCCGCGCACGATTCGCACGGCACTGGACACCCTGGTCGGGGACTCCGTCGATGGCATCGTCGTACTCGCGCCGATGTCGGCGGCCGCGCCGGTGCTCGACGGGCTGGATCTCGACGTTCCCATTGTGCGGTTCGAGCAGGGAGCCCCGGCCGGCCCGCACGCCGTGACCATGGATGACGTCCTTGGTGCGCAGCTGGCCACTCGGCATCTGCTGGACCTCGGCCATGAGACCGTGTGGCACGTCGCCGGGCCGCCCGGCTGGACGGCGTCGGAGGCCCGGCGCTCCGGCTGGCTCTCGGAACTCGGCGGTCGCGGGCGCCCGATGAACCCGGACTTCGCCACCACGGACTGGACGGCCGAGTCGGGCTACCGGGCCGGGCTGCTCATCGCCCAGAACCCGTCGATCACCGCTGTGCTGGCCGCCAACGATGCCATGGCCCTCGCGGTCATGAAGGCCCTCACCGAGCAGGGGCGCAGTGTTCCGGCCGACGTGAGCGTGGTCGGCTTCGACGACATGAGCGAGGCGCGGTACTTCCAACCCGGCCTCACCACCATCCGGTTGGACTTCGACGAGGTGGGCCGGGTCGCCGTCGAGCGGCTGCTCCACCTGATGGGCGGCGAGCCCGCCGAGCTGATCCCGGCCATCACGCCCGAGCTCATCGTGCGCGCGAGCACCGCCCCGCCCCGCCCCCGCGCCTGACCCCGCCCCGCAACCCGCTGCGCGCAGGTTCCCGTCGCGTCGGTCGAGCCGGTGGTCGAGGTCGCGCCGGTCGAGCTGAAATCAAGCGCCGGTCTCGGCATCCGCGGTGACGACGGAGTCGATCAGCGGGGCGGCACCGTACACGGCGGTGTCGTAGGTGCCTGCGTCGATGCGAGCGCGCACGACTTCGCCGCGGGCCAGGCGCGAGGTCACCGAGAAGGGGAAGAACCTGCTCAATCTACAACGTTGTAAAAATCACGGGCAAGGGGGTTCGACGCCTTTTCCATCGTTGTAGAAATGGGTCTTGTGAGCCGGTTGGCGCATGTCTAGGCTCAGCACTGTGAGTACCTCGAACTCCAGTTCGTCTGCCGCCATCGTCGCGGTCGACCTCGTCAAGAAATTCGGCAGCACCGTGGCCCTCGACGCCGTGAGCTTCACGGTGCCCCGCGGTAGCGTGTTCGGTGTGATCGGGCCCAACGGAGCGGGCAAGACCACCATCATGCGCGCGCTGCTCGACCTCATCCGGCTGACCTCCGGCCACGCCACCCTCCTGGGCATCGACTCCCGCAACGCCGGCCCAGACCTGCGTCGCCGGATCGGGTTTCTACCGGGGGAGCTCATCCTCGAGGGACGCATCACGGGCCGGCGGCTGTTGCGGCACTACGCCAACATCTCCGGACCGGTGCCGGCCGGCCGGGTCGACGAACTCGCCGACCGGCTCGGCCTCGACCTGGACCGCACCGTGCGCACCCTGTCGAAAGGCAACAAGCAGAAGCTCGGCATCGTGCAGGCGTTCATGCACCGGCCTGACCTGCTGGTGCTCGACGAGCCCACCAGCGGCCTGGACCCGCTCATGCAGCAGGTCTTCCTCGGGCTGGTCGACGAGGCCAGGGCGGCCGGCCAGACCGTGTTCCTCTCCTCGCACGTGATCAGCGAGATCCAGCAGGCCGCCGACCAGGTCGCCATCCTGCGGGACGGCCGCATCATCACCGTGGCCGGGGTCGAAGCGCTCCGCGATACCGCGATCCGGCACCTGCGGATGAGCGCGACCGGCATCACCGCCGCGGAGCTGTACGACAGGTTGTCGCCCCTGGCTGGGTTGGGCGAGCTGGACTGCCGGCCGGCCACGGACGGTGCCGAGGCCACGGCCATCCTCACCGGGGCGATCTCGCCTTTCGTGCAGGCCATCTCCCCGATGCGGCTCACCGACCTCGTCGTAGAAGAACCCGATCTCGAGGAATCGGTGTTGCGCCTCTACTCCACGCCCGAGGTCGCACACACCGAGGCGGTGCGCTCATGAGTGCCGCCACCGCCACCTCGCCGCGTACCGCGACCGAGCACCGCAGCGCTGTGCCGATCTTCACCAAGGCGCTGACCGACGGCTGGCGTTCGCTACTGGGCTGGTCGATCGGGCTCACCGCGGCTCTATGCCTATACCTGCCGATCTTCCCGAGCCTGGGCGGCAACCCGCAGATGCAGCAGCTCATCGACAGCCTGCCCACCGAACTGACCCGCACCATCAACTACCAACAGATCGACACCGGGGCCGGATACACCCAGTCCACCTTCTTCGGCCTGATCGGGTTCCTGCTCATCAGTATCGCCGCGATCAGCTGGGGTGCCGCGGCCATCGGCGGCGACGAGGAATCCGGCCAGCTCGAGCTCACCCTGGCCCACGGCGTCACCCGGGTGCAGGTGGCGGTGCAACGGTTCGCGGCCCTCGTCGTGAAGGTCCTCACGCTGGCCCTCGTGGTGTTCCTGGTGGTGCTGCTTTGGAATGGTCCGGCCGGTCTCGACATCGACGTGGCGAACCTGGCCGTCACCTGCCTGCTCTTCGGCGCTCTCGCGCTGGTCTGCGGCAGCGCGGCGCTGGTCTGCGGGGCGCTCACCGGTCGCAAGGTGTGGGGCATCGGCGGCGGGGCGGCGGTGGCCGTGATCGGCTACGTGTTCAATGCGATCGCCAACCAGAGCACCGACCTTCAGTGGCTGCACGGCCTCTCGCCGTACTACGCGGCGTACGGCAACAGTCCGCTGGCCAACGGCGCGGATGCCTGGACGCTCGTGCTGTTCTACCTGGCCGTCCTGGTGCTTGGCGGCCTGGCGGCCCTGGTCCTCCGGCAGAAGGATGTCGGTGCCTGAGGCATCCTGCCGGCCGGCTCTACCGGCCGGGTCAGGCGTTGACCGGCAGTCCGGCCTCGATCGCCGCGAGGATCTCGGGCGCATCGGGCACCGTCGCCGGGCGGAACCGGTGCACGACCCCGGCGGGAGTGAGTAGGAATTTCTCGAAGTTCCAGCCGACGTCGCCGGCCGCACCGTCGGCATCCGGCGTCTGGGTGAGCACAGCGTAGAGCGGATGACGGTCGGCCCCGTTGACCTCGACCTTGTCGAACATCGGGAAGGTCACGCCGTACGTGGTGGAACAGAAATCGAGGATGGCCTCGATACTGCCGGGCTCCTGGCCCTTGAACTGGTTGCAGGGAAAGCCGAGCACCGTGAAGCCGCGCGGCCCGTAGGTCTTCTGCAGCTCCTCCAGGGCGCCGTACTGCACCGTGAGACCGCATTTGGAGGCGACGTTGACGATGAGCACGACCTGGTCGGCATAGTCGGCGAGGGTCACGGTCTGCCCGGAGGCAAGGGTCAGGGGAATGCTGCGCAGGGTCATCCTCCGAGCTTAGGCATCGGGCTGGACGGTGTGCGAACGCACGGTTACAGAGGACTGGGAGTTCGCTGACTGTGACCGGCCGTACTGGAGGCCTGGGCGCCCCGCGGAGTTAACTGGGTCGATGGCTCAGACCGTCGCAGACCAACTCATCGCCCAGCTCGTCGGCGCCGGGGTGCACCGCATCTACGGCATCGTGGGGGACAGCCTCAATCCAGTCGTGGATGCCGTGCGCCGCACCGGCGGCTCCGCCAAGGGCGGCATCGACTGGGTGCACGTGCGCAACGAGGAGGCTGCGGCCTTCGCCGCGGGGGCGGAGGCGCAGCTGACCGGAAAGCTGGCCGTCTGCGCGGGGAGTTGCGGGCCCGGCAATCTGCACCTGATCAACGGGCTCTACGACGCCCACCGCAGCGGGGCGCCGGTGCTCGCGATCGCCAGCCACATCCCCACCACCCAGATCGGCAGCAGCTTCTTCCAGGAGACCCACCCCGACCGGCTCTTCGTGGAGTGCTCGCACTACCGTGAGCTGATCTCCTCCGCCGCGCAGTCGCCCCAGGTCGTCAACGCGGCCATGCGGCACGCCCTGGCGCTCGGTGGGGTGTCGGTAGTGACGCTGCCCGGTGATGTCGCCGAGCTTCCCGCGGAGGGCTCGGTGCCCAAGCTGGTGCTGCCCGGCCGCCCCACCGTGGTGCCCGACGGGGCCGACGTGCGGGCCCTGGCCGACGCCATCGACAAGGCCAAGACCGTGGCGATCTTCGCCGGCGCCGGGGTGGAGGGCGCGCACGACGAGGTCGTGGCGTTCGCCGACCTCGTGGCCGCGCCCGTCGGGCATAGCCTGCGTGGCAAGCAGTGGATCCAGTACGACAACCCGTTCGACGTGGGCATGACGGGCCTGCTCGGCTACGGCGCCGCCCATGCCGGCATCCACGACGCCGATCTGGTGCTGCTGCTCGGCACCGACTTCCCCTACGAGCAGTTCCTGCCCGACGGCGACAAGGTGATCATCGCCCAGGTCGACACCGACCCGTCGCACCTGGGCCGGCGGGCCAGCGTGACCCACCCGGTGCACGGCGACGTGACCGCCACGCTCGCGGCCCTCACCGCGCTGGTGACGAAGAAGGCCGACCGGTCCTTCCTCGAGCGCACCCTCGCCAAGCACGAGAAGCTGCTCAGCAGCGTCGTGGGCACCTACACGGATGTCGACCACGGCCGACCGATCCACCCGGAGTTCGCCGCCGCGACCCTCGACGACCTCGTCGCCGACGACGCCATCGTCACCGCCGACACCGGCATGGGTAACGTCTGGCAGGCCCGCTACCTCACCCCCAATGGCCGCCGCCGGCTGATCGGCTCGTACCTGCACGGTTCCATGGCCAACGCCGTGCCGCAGGCCATCGGCGCCCAGAGCGCCTACCCCGACCGTCAAGTGGTCACCATCAGCGGCGACGGCGGGCTCGCGATGCTGCTCGGCGAGCTCATCACCATCGCCGCCCAGAAGCTGCCGGTGAAGGTCGTGGTGTTCAACAACTCCACCCTCGGCCTGGTCAAACTCGAGATGTTCGTCGACGGGTATCCCGACTTCGCGGTCGATGTGCCCGCCGTCGACTACGCCGCCGTGGCCGCCGCGCTCGGTTTCTTCGCCGTGCGGGTGGAGGACCCGGGTCTGTTGCGCGGCGCGCTGACGGATGCGTTCGCCCACGACGGCCCCGCCCTCGTCGACATCGTCACCGACCCGCTGGCACTGTCGCTGCCGCCGAACGTCACCGCGAAGCAGGTCAAGGGGTTCGCGCTGGCCCTGTCGAAGACCGTGCTCAACGGAGGGGTCGGCGAGGCCGTGCAGATGGCCAGGTCCAACATCCGGCACCTGCCGGGGCTCTGACACCGCATCATCTGACACCGCATCATGTGAGACCGCCGCGCCACCTCACCCGAACCGGGTGAGGGCATAGGGCGCGCCGGGGGTGGACACTGTGGCTGAGACCGGCCGTCACGGCCGGCACCAGCGTTCCGACCCCGGAGGGAGTCCCCATGTGGCGACGTCGACACCGCAGGGCTCCCGTCGAGGCTCCCGCGGTGCCCGGCGCGATCGAATCGGAGCTGGTCGCCACCGGAGTGTTGGCCCCGGCGCTGATGCACCGCAGCACCTCGATCCTGCTCGGCCTGGGCGGAGCCACCGTGGCGGTCTTCGGTCTCGCGGCCATCGCGGGTATCGCCGCGCCGATCCTGCTGGCGCTCATACTCACGATCTGCGCGCATCCGGTGCGCCGTGGCCTCGAACGCCGTGGCGTGCCGCGGGGGCTGGCCACCGGGTCGGTCGTGGCCACGGTGTTCGTGGTGCTGGCCGCCTTCGTCGCCGCGCTCGGCCTGGCGCTGGGCCAGTTCGCCGCCCTGTTGCCGCAATTCGCCAGCCAGATCAGCGACATCGGTGCGAGGATCGCCACCTGGCTGGCCAGCATCGGCTTCGGCACCACCCAGGTGCAAGCCGTGGAATCGACCTTCAACCCGAGCAACCTCGTTCCGCTCGTGTCGGGCGTGTTCGGCAGCATCACCAACGTCACGGTCGCCCTGGTGATCGTGCTGACCATGCTGATCCTGATGGCCGCGGACGCCGGCTACCTGCCCACGCTGCTCAGCCAGCTGCGGCCGTCCCGGCCCACCCTGGTCGCGGCGCTCACCGACTTCGCCTCCAGCGTGCGCCGCTACATGGTGGCCACGACCCTGCTCGGCATCGCCCAGGGGGTGCTCAACGCGCTCGCCCTGGTGCTGCTGGGTGTGCCGGGCGCGTTCCTCTGGGGGCTGCTGTCCTTCCTCTGCAGCTTCATCCCCAACGTGGGCTACTTCATCGCCATCATTCCACCCACGGTGTTCGCCTTCCTCGTCGGCGGCTGGGCGCTGGCGCTGCCGGTGATCGTCATCTACGCCATCATCAACGCCGTCGTGCAGTCCATAGTGCAGCCGCGGGTGGTCGGCAACGCGGTGGCGTTGAGCCAGTCGCTCACCTTCGCGTCCGTGCTGTTCTGGGCCATCGTGCTGGGCGCCATCGGCGCCATCCTGGCGATTCCGCTCACCCTGCTCATCCGCACGATCCTGGTGGATGCCGACCCCGCAGCCTCCTGGTGGCGCCCCCTGATCGGCGACCTCGACGAAACACGCACGCTGATGAAATCCGAGGATGCCCGAAACAAGGCGATGCGGAAGGCAGGCCGGGCGGCCAACAAGGACGCCAAGCGCGGCCAGGGCGCCGCCTGAGAGTCGGGTCTGGGCCGACTCCCAGCCCGGACTGGCAGTGTCGGTGTTCCGTTCGCTGCCCGGAGGTCCCGATGTCTGCTGTTGCCCCCACCGCCATCTCGCACTACGACGTGCTCGTCATCGGAGCCGGCCCGGCCGGTACCTCCGCCGCCCTGCGCGCGGCGGAGCTCGGCGCGCGCGTCGCCGTGGCCGAATCCGACCGCACCGGCGGCACCTGCGTGAACACCGGCTGCGTGCCCACCCGGGCGCTCGCCAAGGCGGCCCGGCTCATGCGCGAGGTGCGCACCGCCGATACCTACGGCATCGAGGCCGTCATCGAGCGGTTCGACTGGCGCACCACGGCCGCCCGGGTCACCGAATCCGTCGACCGGGTGCGGGCGATCAAGCGGGAGGCCGAACGGTTCTCCGACGCCGGGATCGACCTCATCCTCGAGGGCCGCGCCCGGTTCGTCGACCCGCACACCGTCGAGCTCGGCACGGGGCGCCGCATCAGCGCCGACAACATCCTGGTCTGCGTGGGCGGCCACTCCCGGCGGCTGCCGATCCCGGGCGCCGAGCTGGCGACGGTGCCGGAGCACGTGCTGAGCCTGCCCGCCCTGCCCGAACGCCTCGCGGTGATCGGCGGTGGCAACACCGGAGCGCAGCTGGTCACCATCTTCAGCTCGTTCGGCTCGCGGGTGACCCTGCTCGACGTGGCGCCGCGCATCCTGATGGCGTCGGACGCCGCCGTCTCCGAGGCTGTGAGCACGGCGTTCCGGGAACAGGGCACCCGGGTCGAAACCGGCATCACCACCGTGGAGTCGCTCGTGCGTGATGCCGACGGCTCCATCACCCTCACCTGGCAGGCGGGCGGCGAGTCCGTCTCCGACAGCTTCGACGCCGTCATCATGGCCACCGGCTGGCCGGCGGATGTGGACGACCTGGGCCTGGAGAAGGCCGGCGTCGCCACCGTGCGCTCGGCGATCCCCGTCGACCAGTACTTCCGCAGCGAGGTGTCACACATCTTTGCCGTCGGCGACGCGAACGGCCGGGACATGCTCGTGCAGGCCGCCCAGTTCGAGGGCGAGGCCGCCGCCGAGAACGCGGTGCTCGGCACCAACCGCCGCACGCCGCACCACCTGCTGCCGGCCGGCGGTTTCACCGACCCCGACTACGCCGGGGTGGGGCTCACCGAGGAGCAGGCTCGCGCCAGGGACCCGCTCTGTGTCGTCGCCACCGTGCCGTACGCGAGCCTGGACCGGGCGGTGATCGACGACCGGGAACGCGGCTTCCTGATGCTCATCTCCGACCGCCGCCGGGACCTGATCCTCGGCGCGCACGCGGTGGGGGAGAACGCCATCGAGGTGGTGCAGTCGGTGACCACGGCCATCGCCGCGGGCGTGGACGTGGCCACTCTCGCCCACGTGCGCTTCGCCTACCCCACCTACAGCGCCATCATCGGCCTCGCCGCCCGTTCCCTCCTGGCCGAGGCCGCCCCCGCCGCCGCGCCCGAAGCGGTGGCGGGCACGCTGGAGTAACGCCATCGCGGCTCACCCTCCCGTCCAACTGGTCCCGATGCGGACATCTGGTCCCGGTGCGCCGGGTGCAGATGTCCGCATCGGGGCCAGTCGCGGCCGGGTGGGCGGATGTCTAGGGCGTGGTCAGGTGCTCGGCGAAGAACGCGTCGATGCGCCGCCAGGCATCCGCGGCCGCCACGGGGTCTGGGCCGGCGCCGAGGAAGCGCTTGAGGGCGAACCGGAGGGCGACGGGCCCACTCTCGGCGTCGTTGAGGAACGCGTGCCCGGCGCCGGGGTATTCCACCACGTCGTGCGGGAGGGCCAGTCGGGTCAACGACGCATCCAGGCGCTCGGCCGCGCCGCGCAGCGATGTGTCCCGACCGCCGTAGCTGCCCACGATGGGGCAGGCGCCGGTGAGGGCGTCGTCGAGCTCGGAGTCGGAACCGCCGGGCAGCATGCCGTAGTTGGCCGAGGCCGCATCGAACCCGCGGGTCGCCGCGGCCAGCGCGAAGCCGCCGCCCATGCAGAAGCCCAGCACGCCGACCGCGCCCGTGCAGTCGTCGCGGGCGCCGAGCGCGGTGCGGGCCGACTCGATGTCGACGAACGCCCGCCCCTGGCCCGCCGAGAGCGAACGGAAGGTGGCGACCAAGCAACGGCGGGCGCCGCCCTCGCTGAACAGGTCGGGCATCAGCGCGAGGTAGCCGGCCGCGGCCATCCGCTCAACCTGGCGCCGCATCACGTCGTTCAGCCCGAACGCCTCGTGCACCAGCACCACGCCCGGCCACGGCCCGGGCCCGGCCGGGACGCCCAGCACCGCGGCGAGGCCGAAACTGCCGCCCGGCGTTGCGGGCAGGGTGATGTCGATCAGAGTGGGGGAGCCGGTGGCCATGGTTTCCCTTTCGAAGAATGAGGCGACTGCACATCGGTGCAGCGCGCGGTGCTTCAGCGTAGCCCCGGAGTTGACCGGATCGGCCGCGAAGAACAGACTGATCGGGTGGACACTGAAGAGCGCACCGAACACGAAGACCACGCGGTAGCCCAGGTCATCGATCGTCTTGTGGAGCGATACCCGGACCGGCCCCGGTCATTCATCGAAGATGTCGTCACCGAGGAACGCCACCTGCTCGACGGCAAGCCGATCAGGGATTACGTGCCGGTGCTGATCGAGCACGGCGCGAAGGCACGGCTGCGGAACTCGACCGGGCATGGCCCGGCGCATCGCCCCACGCACTGCTAGCTAGCCTTGCCCTTGCCCTTCGACTTGGCCTCCGCGGCCAACTCGGTGATGCGCGCGGCATGGTCGGGCACCGGACGGTTGAGCTCGCGCGGCGGTCGTTCGTAGTCCGACGCCGGTGGCCGGTGCGGGATGTGCACGAGCGGCGGCTCCATCTGCTCGTAGGGCACCATCGACAGGAAATGGCTGATCATGTTGAGGCGGGCGGCGCGCTTGTCCTCGCTCTCGACCACCCACCACGGGGCCTCGGCGATGTCGGTGTGCACGAACATCTCGTCCTTGGCCTTGGAGTAGTCCACCCACTTGGTGATCGACAGAACGTCGGTCTCGGAGAGCTTCCAGCGCCGCATCGGGTCCTTCTGTCGGGAGCGGAAGCGCAGCTCCTGCTCCTTGTCCGACACCGAGAACCAGTACTTGAGCAGGATGATGCCGTCCTCGACCAGCATCCGTTCGAACAGGGGCGCCTGGTGCAGGAACCGGCGGTATTCGTCGGGGGTGCAGTAGCCCATCACCTTCTCCACACCAGCCCGGTTGTACCAGGAGCGGTCCATCAGCACGATTTCACCGGCCGTGGGCAGGTTCTTGATGTACCGCTGGAAATACCATTGGCCGCGCTCGCGGTCGGTGGGCACCGGGAGCGCCACGATGTGGGCGATGCGCGGGTTGAGGTACTCGGTGACCCGCTTGATGGCCGAGCCCTTGCCCGCGGCATCGCGGCCCTCGAAGATCACCACGATGCGGGCGCCGGATTCGCGAACCCACTCCTGCATGGTCACCAGATCAGCCTGGAGCCGGCGCAGCTCGTCTTCGTAGAGCTTCTTGTTCATGCGGGGTGTGCCGGATGCATCCTTCTTCGCCATGCGCGGTCCCTCCGGTTCGCGTGGGCAGTCCACGTGCGCTCAGCGTACTCGGTGGTGTGGCCGTAGCTCTAGCGGTAGCCCGGCCTGGTGCCTAGGCTGACGAAAGCGGGAGTCGAGCGGCGTGCGCCGGCCCCGGAGGAGACCCGATGACCGCAGGAACCGCTGCCGATCCCTGGCAGCTCACGACAGCACCCGGCTCCTCGACCTACACGATGTACCGCGAGGGCGACGAACTCGTCTGCCAAGTCGGTGCCACGACCCTGAAATACCAAGCGCGCGCCATCGACGACCTGCACGCCTGGCTGCTCGAGCAGGGCGACTGGGTGCCGCTGGGCGCCAGCGACGAGAAGAAGCCCGCACCGGAAGGCAGCGTCGAGGCATGGGGCCGCTCCGCCGACAACCCGGTCGGCGGTTGGTACGGCCTGCGCTCGGGCTACCGCGGCCGGTTCGGCATGTACCTGCCCCCGCTGCTCGAGCACCTCGGCCTGGCCGAACTCACCCACGAGAAGCGCAACAACCAGATGCGTGCGCTTCCCGCCGACTAGAGTGGCCGAACAAGACCGGACGGACGACTGAGCTGGAGGTGACCCGGATGCGCACACGCACGCTGCTGCCCGCCGGGGCATCGCCGACCGCCCGCCTGTCGGTCGCGCTCGGCCTGAGCCTCGGCACCGGGTTCGGCCTGGGCGCGCTGCTGCTCGGCGGCCGCGGCTTCGGCGAGGTCCTCGCCCTGGCCGCCCTCTTCACCCTGAGCGCCTCGGCCGTGGCCGTCACCGGCGCGGCGCAGCAGGTGCTGGCCATGCTCGTCATGGTGCTCACCGGCGCACCCACGCCCGTCGCCCGGCCCTACCCCGAGCTGGCCTCGCAGGTAGGCCAGAGCGTTCCGGATGCGCCGGGTAAGCCCCAGCCGCGAGCTCCGGGCCGCGCCCTCCCGGTCGCCTAGGAGCCTTTTCCCGCGCCGCACCCATCGGGTGCCCGCCCTTCCTGTCGCGACCATACGGTTCCCCATTTTCCGTATTCCGACCGGGAGTCTCCCCATGAATTTTTATGCCTTCGGCCCCATCGCGGCCGTGCTCGACGCGGCCTATGCCGTTCTGCACAACCTCACCCTGTTCCTCACCCCGCTCAGCGCGGCCAACGCGGCCGCCCTCGCGATCATCGTGCTCACCCTTGCCCTGCGGCTGGTGCTCATCCCCGTCGGGGTCTCCCAGGCCCGGGCCCAACGGCAGCGGCAACGCCTCGCTCCGCGCCTCACCGAGCTGCGCCGCCAACACGGCAGTAACCCCGAGCGCCTGCAACGGGAGACCATGGCGCTGTACGCGGCCGAGAACGCGTCGCCCCTGGCCGGATGCCTGCCTCTGCTCGTGCAGGCCCCGATCCTCTCGATCGTTTACGGCCTCTTCGTGCTGGGCACCATCAACGGGCACGACAACGCCCTCCTCGCCGGCGGCCTGTTCGGCAGCCCGCTGGGCAGCAGCATCCTCTCCGGCTGGGGCGCCGGCACGACCCCGGCGGCGCTGCTGGTCGGCGGGGTGCTCCTCGCCGTGCTGCTGGCTGCCCAGCTGCTCAGTCGGCGGCTGATGCTCGCCCAGGCCGCCGCATCCGCCGCCCCGGCCGGCCCGCTCGCGCCCGGTGCTGCGGCGGCCTCTGGCGCCCCGGGAGCTGTCGGTGTAACCGCCGGCCGGAATACGACGGCCGGGGCGCGCCCCGCAGCGGTCCCGCCGGTTCCGGGAGCCCTCTCGCCGGCCGCCCAGGCGACCATGACCGGTGTGCTGAGCTGGTTGCCGCTGATCAGCGTGGTCTTCGCGGCGTTCGTGCCGCTGGCCGCGGCGATCTACCTCACGGTGAGCGCGCTCTGGGGTGTCACCGAGCGGGCGCTGCTCTGGCGCATCCTGCGTCCGGTCGCCCGGTAGCCTCCCGGCAATATCCGGCTGCCCGATCTGCCCCCCGCCGACTTGCCACTTGGCGCCCGCTCCGGGCGCCCGAGGCGGCCTCAAGTGGCAACTCACCGGATGCGGCGGTCGTGAGTTGCCACTTGCTGCCCAGTCAATGCCTCGGAGGGGGCCTCAACTGGCAAGTCACGAGGAGCCTTCCTGCGCAACCCGGCACCCGGCGCCTGCCCCGCATATCGCCGGCGTAGGACGGGCACTGTGCGGCAACCCACCGCGAGGCCGCGGGCACACAGAAGCGGCAAGCGCCCCCAGTGCCGGGAGCGCTTGCCGCAGTCTGTGTGCGTAAAGCGGATCAGGCGACGCTGCTGGCGTGCGCCTTGGAGCCGGTGACGCTGGCGCCGGGCTGGCTCTTGGAGCAAATGACGACGAGGATCACGGCGACACCGACGGCAATGTGCGGCAGCCAGGCGTTCGGGGCCTCGCTGATGAAGCCGAACAGGAACGGTGAGGCGATCAGGAACACCGACGCGACGATGTCGAAGACGAGGTGAACGGGCATGCCGATGACCTTGACCAGGCCCAGCTCGTAGCGGGTGAAGAGGCTGTAGAGGATCAGGCCGACGCCCAGGATACGCGGGATGATGACGGCCGCGCCGCCGACCTCTTCGAACATGAAGAGTGTGGGGGCGAGGATCAGGGCGATGGCGACGACGTAGTCGAGAACGGCGTGGACCTTGGTGGGAATGAAACGCATGAGGAGCTCCTTGGTGACTGAACCGCAAGGCCGGATCGCCTCACGTGTCTAGTTCGCCACCCTCACGCAGACAGATTGGTCGGCCTTCTACGGCACACCCCAACGGGTCAGCAGCGCTCGTACACGTATCCGTCCGAGCCCGCTATGACGAGGTCCCGGTCGCGCAGGATCATCGACAGTGGCCGGTTCGGCTCCGCGCAGGCCGTGGCGAAGTCGACGCGCAGATCGTCGCTGTACTCGATCGCCAGCACATGGTCGCCGTAGGCGGCGGTGTAGAGCCCGCACTCCTCCCAGCGGTCGCATTCCTCGGCCACGGCGAAGTCGAACGTTCCGGCCAGCTCGTCGGCAAGGTCGGCTGCGTTCTTCTGTCCGATCGCGAGCCCCTCGGCATGTGCGCCATCAACCAGGAGGGTCGCCAGCGCCACGTTGTCGTCGACCGTGAGCAGCCCGGCCGAGCGGGTGTACGAGTCGAGGTTGTCGATCTCCACGGCGTCGAAGCCGGCGGATGCGCATCCGGCGATCTGCGGCAGCATCAGCGCGGCGATCCCGGTCCGTTTCGCGGCGGTGCCGGTGTCGAACAGGAGCTCGTCCGGCCAGTTCTCGTCGCGCACGGGTCCGTCCTCGGCGGTGAGGATCAACTCGGGGGAGTCGGCCAGGAGCCGCTCGGAGTCGGACGGCTGGGTCTGGAACCCGTTGAGGTAGCAGATCGAGTACAGGCCGGTGGCGGGCGCCTCGGTGCTGTCGCGGGCGACGACGCTCACCCCGTCCGGCGGGTCGTAGGCGCCGCCGAGCTGGTAGTCCAAGCCGCCGCCCACAGGCGGCAGCGTCGGGCCGGGCCCGGTCGCCGTGGGCTGAGCACCGGCGCAGCCCGCGAGTGCCAGCGTCAGCGTCAGCAGAGCGGCCGGCAGAGCGGCGCGTGCTCGGTCGGCGGCCGTACGCCGTGCTGAGCCTGTCGAAGCACGCCGTGCTGAGCCGGCCGAAGCACGCCGTGCTGAGCCTGTCGAAGCAGACTCGTTAACCCAGAAACGTCGCCGGACGGCAACCAGGGGGCTGCTCATCCGACGACGTTTGAGGGGGGTGAACTAGGCGACTTCGGCGACGCTGGCGTTCAGGACGTCGTCGAGGGTGACGAAGGCCTCTTCCTCGGTGGACTTCTGCGCGAGCGCGAGCTCGGAGACGAGAACCTGGCGGGCCTTGATGAGCATCCGCTTCTCACCGGCGGAGACGCCGGAGATGCGGTCGCGGCGCCACAGGTCGCGAACGACCTCGCTGACGCGGTAGACGCTGCCGCTGCCCATCTTCTCGGTGTTGGCCTTGTAGCGGCGCGACCAGTTGCTGGGCTCTTCCTCGACGTCGCTGCGAAGCACGTCGAAGACCGCCTCGACACCCGCGGCGTCGATGACATCGCGAACGCCGACGAGCTCGGCGTTGTCGATGGGCAGGTTGATGGCCAGGTCACTCTGGTGCACGGTGAGCGTGATGTAGCGCTTTTCGACACCCTTGATCGTGCGGGTCTCGACTGCGGTGATCGTTGCTGCGCCGTGGTGGGGATAGACGACGGTCTCGCCGACTTCGAAAATCATCTGATGCAGCCTCATAATTCTTTGAGCGTGGTTGACGTATCACCCGGACGTCCGCGCGGGGCGCAGGCGTGCTCCTCCGCGGTGCTGCGACAGCCGATTCGAGGCACCCAGGGCAGGTCACTGGATACATCACGCGACTGAAAATGGCACAGCGGTTCGTTAAGGGTATTGGGAGAGTGTATCATTCCCGCCTCGCTGGCCCTATTCGGCCCGGTGACGCTCCTCCTCGAGGTCGGCGACGCGCTGCACGATCCAGGACGACAGGGTGGCGGTGAGCACACCGAGCACGGCCACGCCGCCGAGCATCAGGGCCGTCGCGATGATGCGCCCGCGGATGGTGAGCGGGGTGAAGTCCCCGTAACCCACGGTGGTGATGGTCACCGCCGCCCACCAGAGCGAGTCGCCGAACGAGGTGATATTGGCGTTCGGGTCGCTCCGTTCCGCCTCGAGCACCGCCAGCGCGGCGATATAGGTGACCAGCACCGCCGTGCCGGCCAGGTACACCAGCACCCGCGCCCGGAACGCGGTGCCCGCCGAGCTCTGGAACAGGCTGCTGCGCGCGAGCACCCGCAGCAGCCGCAACGGTCGCAGCAACGGCAGCAGCACGAAGAGCAGATTGACCGGATGCCGCCGCGCCCACTGCCAGGCATGGTCGGCCAGCACGAGATCGACGAGGTAGCTCACCGGGAAGAGCGCCCAACTGACCAGGATCACGATCCGCAGCAGCGCGCCCGTGGAGACATCGACCGCTCCGATCACCGAGATCGAGTAGGCCGCCAGGAACACCAGGGCCGCAATGGTGAGCGGCCAGTCCACGGCCTGCTGCCAGCGTGCCTGCCGGGGCCCACCCCACGGGTCCACCCGGTGCTCGGTCACGGTCATGCGGGCATCCTGCCACCGGCTCGGGGTGCGGCCAATGCCCTCCCGGCGCGGGGCCGGCACCTGCACGTGGAGGTTCGCGGGCGGCCCGACCGGTGACAGGATGTGCAGAACGACGGGAGCGATGGTGGCAGAGGCACGGAACGACGGCGATCCGTACGAACAGGCCCGGCACGATGCGGCCTTCCTGCAGGCGGTGACCCGGGCCCATCGGGGGCACTGGGACGTGCTCGACGCGCTGTGGTGGGGGGTGCATCCCGACGAACCCACCCCCGACGGCACGCCGTCACCCACCGAGCGGCTCCGCGACCTCCAGCGCCGGGTGTTCGCGGCCGACGGCGATGCGGCGGGCGACCGCGGCGTCGCCGACGCCCTGCACGCGCTCGAAACCGAGATCACGGCCGAACGGGCTGCCATCGCCGCGGCGGTGGCCGCCGCGCGCAGCGGGCGACGGGTGCCGGCCGTGGGCACGTCGGTGGCCGCCGGTAGGCAGGTTGGGTCGAGTGCCGAGTCGGCCGGGGCTGAGCTGTCCGGTGACGACGGGGCCTTCGGCGATGTGCCCGACAGCGAACCATTCGGCACCGAGGCGTTTGGCACCGAACCGGCCGGCACCGAACCATTCGGCACCGAGGCGGCCGACACGGCGGTGGGCACCGCATCCGTCTCGATGGCGGATGCATCCACCGAGCAGGGCGCGCCATCGCGCGCCATGCCGCGCCACCGGGTGCTGCTCGGGGTGGCCCTGGCCGGCGCCGTGGTGCTCGGGGCCGTTGTGGGCAGCCAGGTGGACGACCTGGCGCCGTGGGGCGCTGCGCCCCAGGCGGGCAGCGACGCCGCCACTGCCACTCCCGCCCCCACGCTGGAGGTTCCGGTGCTCGCCGCGCAGGTGTTCGCGCGCGACCAGGCGCCGCGGGACGTTCCGCTCGTGCCGATGCCCGCTGCCTTCGACCCCGCCTCGTTCCGGTACCTCGGCTCGGCGGGCTGGACCGATGCCGACGGCAACGGCCTCACCGACTCGCCGTACTACGCGGCCCGCGGTTCGGCGAACATGATCTGCTTGGTGGCCGTGCCCGAGGGGAGCGGCTACCTGTCGACCTGCTCGCTCGAGTCCGACTTCCCGTCGGCGGGCCTCCGCCTCTCCTGGGAGAGCACCGACATGCTGCAGGGCGCCAGCGCCGGCACGACGCCGATGGTGTTGGACATCACGGTGGCCTGGCAACGCGACTCCACCATCGAGACGAGCGGCTCCGGCCGGGTGGTCGCTCCCTGAGCGCAAGCGTCGGTGCCGCACCGCTCCGCCCGACGCGTGTGGCAGGATGTGCAGAACAATGAGGGGGGTTTCATTGGCCGGGAACAGGCACGACGATCCGTACGAGCGAGCTCTGGAGAACCCGGACTTCGCCGCCGCCGTGGCCGCCGCTCACACCGGTCACTGGAGCCTGCCGGACGCGCTCTGGTGGGAATGGCACCCCGAAGATCCGGCCCCCAGTGGCATGCCGTCGCCCATCGCCACCCTGCGGGCGCTGCAGCGCCGCGCCTTCGCAGCGGATGGCGATGCCGCCGGGGACGCGGTCGTGGCCGAGGCCGTGCGGGACCTCGAGGCCGAGATCGCCGCCGAGCGGCTGGCCATTGCTGAGGCCCTGCGGGCCGCGAATGCTCAGGAGGTCGGTGCCTCGGCCGCCGTCACCGCATCCACCTTCGACGAGCTGGTGGGGTCGGCAGCAGGCGATGACACGCGGGAGCCAGAGGTCGCCGAATCACACCCGACGCCGACCGTGAGGTTCGGACGATTCGGTCGTCGCCACTGGTTCCTGGCCGGCGGCATCCTCCTCGCGGTGGCCATCGGGGTCATCCTCGGCAGCCGGCTGGGCGCCGCGGGCCTCGTCAGCGGGGCCGCGCCCACCGGCACTCCGACCCCCTCACAGACGGCCTCGATCGCCACGGTGTCCTCGGAGTCGCCGAGCATGATCTTCATCCGCGAGCAGACGCCACAGGATATTCCTCTGGTCTCGACCGGTGACGTCTTCAGGCCCGAGTCCTTCCGCTATCTCGGGTCGGCCGGCTGGCCAGAGAACGCCAATGAGGCGGGCGCCTCGCCTTACTACGCGGCGCAGTCCTCCACTCGCATGACCTGCCTCGTCGCCATGCCGGAGAGCGGTGGTTACGTGTCCACGTGTGCGCTCGAGTCGGGGTTTCCGTCGGTAGGGTTGCGGCTGTACTGGGAGGGTAGCGGGATCCTTCACGGCGAGGCAGGCGTATCGCGGGTGCTCGGCGACATCTCGGTGGTGTGGGAACTCGGCGGCGGCCTGTCGACCGAGTTCGCCGGCAGGCCCACCCCTACGGACGTGGTGGCCGAGGGATGACCCCGACCGGGGATCTCCGATGACCCCAGGTCATCGCGACGCGTACGAACGGGCCCTGGGCGACGAGGAGTACCGTTCCGCCGTGCGGGACCACTACCGGGGCAGCCGGGACGTTCTCGACGCGCTCTGGTGGCGGGCGCATCCTGACCAGGCCTCGCCGGAGGGCGAGCCGGCGCCGAGCGGTCGGGTGCGGGCGCTGCAGCGCCGGGTCTTCGCAGCGGATGCCGACGCCGCCGGCGACCACGCCGTGCACCGGGCCCTGCGGGAGCTCGAGGCCGAGATCGCGGGGGAGAAGGAGGCGATCGACGATG
The DNA here is from genome assembly GCF_019443325.1 of Cryobacterium sp. PAMC25264. Lineage (NCBI taxonomy): Bacteria > Bacillati > Actinomycetota > Actinomycetes > Micrococcales > Microbacteriaceae > Cryobacterium > Cryobacterium sp. PAMC25264. Next base: position 2,834,972 of record NZ_CP080383.1, on the reverse strand, counting down.
CGGTACTCGCCGCGGAGCAGGAGCTCGAGGGGTCGGCTGTGGCCCGGGTCGCTCCGGCGCGCCCGATGGTTCCCCGGGGTGACGAATCGCAGCGCGATGCGGGGTCGGCGGTGAGCGCCGATGGGCCGCCGGCTGCGCCGGAGAAGCCCACCGTCGCATCCCGGAGCCGGGTTCGTCTGGCGGTCGGCCTCATTGTCGCGGCCGTGCTCGGCGGCGTGGCCGGGGCGCAGATCGTGGGAGCGATCGCCCGCGGCACGGAGATCCCGGCCGCTGCCACCACCGAGGCCAAGGCGTTCGAGATCTTCGATCGTCCTCAAACTGTGGACGACGTGCCGGCCGTACCCCTGCCCGCCTCCTTCCAGCCGTTGACGCTGCGCACAATCGGCGGAATCTCCTGGGAGTCTGTCGACCCGCCCGCCGAGTCCCTGTTCTACGTGGTGCGGTCCGATGCGGAGCGTGTCTGCCTGCTCCTACTGCTCGACGACACCCACTACCTATCGAGCTGTGTGGGCGAGTCCGAGTTCGCGGCGTCCGGGGTGACCCTGTATTGGACCAGCGACCAGGGGCTGGCGAGCGAGGGACTTGCTCCCACGGCAGGGCAGCGCAACTGGTATGTCGAATGGACGTCGGACGGCGGCACCAGCGTTGGCCCGGCGGCCTCCGGCGACGCGCCCTGAGGCGCATCCGCGCTGCGCTACAGCCCCTGCTCCACCATGTCGATGACCCGCACGATCAGGGTCTGCTTCACCGGGGCGGGCAGCGCGCGGAGGGGGCCGTCGATGAGCAGCTCGGCGAGTCCGTGCACGGCCGACCAGGCCAGGAACTCGGCCGCCGGGCGCCGCCCGGCCGGCAACAGCCCCACGGTGACGAGGTCGTCGAGCGACTGCGTGAGCAACTGGAACGGAGTGAGCCCGGCGGGGCCGGCCCGAGCCGCGCAGGTGGCGCTGTCCAGGTCGGACGACGCGGAAAACGCGGTCTGGAACTGGCCCGGCTGCTCCAGTGCGAAGCGCAGGTAGCCGGTGCCCACAGCCCGGAACCGCAGGCGGGCGCCGTCGACCGGGTCGGTCGTGTCGACTCGGGCCTGATCGATTTCGATCGCCCCGGCGACGAGGCCCTGGCAACTCGAACACACGGCGTCCAGCAGCGCCTGCCGGTCGGCGAAGTGCCGGTACGCGGCGTTGGGCGTCACCCCCACGCGCCGGGTGGCTTCCCGCAGCACCACGGCGGGCGGACCGCCCTCCCGGGCCAGGTCTACCCCGGCCTCGATGAGAGCCCGGCGCAGGTCGCCGTGCCGGTACGAAGTTCGTACCGGAGAATCTCCCCCACCCGTTGTCATCGCGCATCCGTTTCGTTACGATAAAAGCTCACATGTGTACAACGTCCACATAAAGCATACCCACCGATTTGGCAGGGGCGTGGCATGACGATTATCGAAGCCTCCGGGCTTACCAAGACCTACAAATCCAAGACCGGGCCGGTGCACGCGCTCGCCGGGCTCGACCTCACCGTGCCGCGCGGCACGGTCAAGGCGATCCTCGGCCCCAACGGTGCCGGCAAGACCACGGTGGTCAAAATCCTGACCACCCTCATCCGACCGGATGCCGGCACGGCGATCGTCGACGGCATCAACGTTCAGGACGATCCGAAGGCCGTGCGCAGCATCATTGGCGTGTCCGGCCAGTACGCGGCGGTCGATGAGAACCTCACCGGCTTCGAGAATCTGGAGATGGTCGGCCGGCTCTACCACCTGGGCGGCGCCGCCTCCCGCAAGCGGGCGCAGCAACTCATCGACCTGTTCGAGCTCACCGCGGCGGGCAACCGGCCGGTCAAGGGGTTCTCCGGCGGCATGCGCCGACGCATCGACCTGGCCGGCGCGCTGGTCTTCAACCCCAAGATCCTCTTCCTCGACGAACCGACCACCGGGCTCGACCCGCGCAGCCGCATCGCCCTGTGGGGCGTGATCAACAAGCTCGTCGACGACGGCACCACCGTGCTGCTCACCACCCAGTATCTGGAGGAAGCCGACCAGCTGGCCGACAGCATCGCGGTCATCGACGACGGCCGGGTGATCGCCGAGGGCACCTCCGACGAACTCAAGGCCCAGATCGGCGGGCACCGGGTGGTCGTGGCCCTGGTGGACGCCGCGGACAGCGCCGCCGCCAGCGAGGTGCTCGCCCGCTACGGCGCCGGCGAACCGCAGGTCTCCAGCGACGGGCGAGGCCTCGACGTGGCCGTGACCGATGGACCGCCGGCGCTGCAGCACGTGCTCGCGGACCTGCGCACGGCCGGGATCGACCTGCACGACGCCGGGATGCGCCGGCCCACCCTCGACGACGTGTTCCTCAAGCTCACCGGGCACAAGGCCGACCTCGCCGCCGACGACAACGAAGACGAGAAGCAGGAGCTGGTGAAATGACCCAGACCGCCACCAGGCCAGCGCCCACGCCAACCTGGAACCCGCTGTCCCTCTGGTATTCGGATGGCTGGACAACCACCAAGCGCAATCTGATCAAGATCAAGCGCACTCCCGACATGCTGGTGTTCGCCGTCATCCAGCCGATCATGTTCGTGCTGCTGTTCAGCCAGGTCTACGGCGGCGCGATCAACGTGCAGGGCACGGACTACACGCAGTTCCTCATGGCCGGCATCTTCGCCCAGACCGTGGTGTTCGGCTCCACCTTCTCCGGCTCCGCCATGGCGCAAGACCTCAAGGACGGCATCATCGACCGGTTCCGCAGCTTGCCGATGAGCTCATCCGCTGTGCTGGTGGGCCGTACCAACGGAGACCTGGTGCTCAACACCATCTCGATGATCATCATGATGGCCACCGGCTTCCTGGTCGGCTGGCGGGTGAACTCGTCGATGGGGGAGTTCTTCGCCGGGCTCGGTCTGCTGCTGCTGTTCAGCTACGCGTTCAGCTGGGTGATGGCGCTGCTGGGCATGAGTGTGCGTTCGCCCGAGGTGATCAACAACGCGTCGTTCATCATCCTGTTCCCCATCACGTTCATCTCCAATGCGTTCGTGCCGATCGAGACGCTGCCCACCCCCTTGCGCATCTTCGCCGAGTTCAACCCGGTGTCGGCGCTGGTTCAGGCGGCGCGCGAGCTGTTCGGCAACGAGGGCACCGCGCCGGTGCCGGATGTCTGGACACTGCAGAACCCGGTGGCGACCGTGCTCATCGGAGTTGTTGTGCTGCTCGTGGTGTTCGTGCCATTGTGCATCCGTAAGTTCGCCTCGATCAGCTCCCGCTGATCGGGGGAGCCAGACCCCCACTCTCGACCAGAAGGAGCACACCATGCCCACCATCGACCCGGAGTACCTGCACGGTTTCAGCGGATTCGCGGTGCCCGACATCGAGGCGGCGCGCACCTTCTACGCCGACGTGCTCGGTCTCGAGGTGGCGGACGGTGGAATGGGCATGCTGCGGCTGACCCTGCCCGGTGGCGCCGACGTGATCATCTACCCCAAGCCCGACCATCAGCCGGCCGTGTTCACCATCCTCAACCTGGAGGTGGCAGACATCAACCAGTCCGCCGACGTGCTCGCCGAGCGCGGGGTGGAGTTCCTCCGCTACGACTTCGACGGATTCGAGCAGGACGAACGAGGCATCGCGAACGGGAACCCAAGGATCGCCTGGTTCACCGACCCGGCGGGCAACATCCTCTCTGTGCTGCAGAACTGACCCGGTCGTGCCTCGCGTGACGGTGCCCGGAGCGGATGTGGCGCCCGGCGGTACGACCGTGACCAGAGACGTTGCGTCGTCTGGCGATGTGGCGGCGCCGTACGACATCAAGCGCGAACTGCGGGCGCTCTATGCCCCGAAGAACCGGGAGTGGGAGAGAGTGACGGTGCCGCCGCAGCGGTTCCTCGCGGTCGACGGGCATGGCGATCCGAACACGTCCCCGGCGTATACCGAGGCCGTGGAGGCGCTCTACGCGGTGGCGTACACGGTGAAGTTCGCGAGCAAACGGGCCGGCCGCGACCTGGTGGTGGGGCCGCTGGAGGGGCTCTGGTACGCCGACGACGCATCCGTCTTCAGCGCACGCGACAAGGATGCCTGGAGCTGGACCATGCTGATCAGCCAGCCCGACTGGGTGAGCGATGCGCACATCGGCGAGGCCATCGCCGCGGCACGCGCTAAAGCTGCCACGAAGAAGAAGCCGCTGCCCGCGCTGGACCGGCTGCGTGTCGAGGCCCTCGATGAGGGCCTCTGCGAGCAGGTGCTGCACGTGGGCTCCTATGACGACGAGACGCCCGTGCTGGCCAGGCTGCACGGCGAGGTCCTGCCCGCCGCCGGGATGCGGGAACGCGGCCGGCACCATGAGGTCTACCTCGGCGACCCCCGCCGGGTCGCCCCCGATAAACTCCGCACCGTCCTGCGCCAGCCCGTGGCCCCCACCTGACGCCCGCCCCCATCCGCGAGCTGTGAGCAAAGCCCCACAAAAGCGCCCGGATGCGTGCTTAACTCACGGTTCGTGAGCCGTCAGCGGCCGCCGCGGCGCTTGCCGGCCTGCGGGCTGGGGGAGTTGCGGGTGCGCCCGGCGCTCTGGGTCTTACGTGCGGTGGCCGGCTTGGCCGCGGCCGCGGCGGCGCGCACGGCCTTCGCGGCGGCCTTCGCCTTCGCGGTCTTCTTTTCCTTCTTCACCGGCTCGTCGGTGGGCAGGGCGGCGTTCTTACGGGAGCTGTCGGGGGTGCGGCCGCGCACGATGCCGATGAACTCTTCCACGTCGGGGGTGGTGTCCACGGTGCGCCAGGCCAGGGCGATGCGGCTCTCGGCGGTGTCCTCCACCGGGCGGGAGACGACATCCTTGCGGCTGTGCAGCCGGGCTACCGAGTGCGGCAGGATGACGATGCCCACGCCGGCGGCGACGAGTTCCATGGTCTCGTCCATGTCGCGCATCGGCGGCAGCGCGCGGCGGCTGCCGGTCCGCACCTCCACGGCAACGTCCCGCCACTCGGGCACCTCGTCCGGATCCTGCAGCAGGTGCTCGTCGACGAGGTCGGCCACGACCACACTGTCGGCATCGGCGATGAAGTGGTCTTTGGCCGCGACCACCACGGGAATCTCGTTATAGAGAGCGATCAGGCTCAGGCCCTCTTCGTTGATCGGGAGGCGTACGAGGCTGACATCGGCGCGGCCGTCGCGCAAGACGGTTTCCTGCTCGGCGGAATCGGTGCGGAACACCTCGAGCTCGACGTCCGGGCGGCGTTCGGCCCAGATGCGGGTCCACTTGGTGGGGGTGACCCCGGCGACGAAGGCAATGGAAAAGGTCACCGGCATCCTCTCGTTGTGCATGTGTCAGTGTGTGGGTGATGGCCGCGCGGCGGAGTGCAATGTGCCGGCGCCGGGTGCGTTTCGAGGCGTTCGGGCGCACGACACCGAAACCTTAGTGCTCTCAGGCTATACGCTGGAACAATGAGCGAGAAGAAGCCCCAGACCATGAAGCCGGCCACGGCTGCCCAGAAGCTCGGGATTCTGCTCGAAGCAGCACCCGAGGAGTTCCAGTCCACCCCGGTGTCGCGCACCGAGCTGGCCGCCCTCGAGGCGAACCCGCCCGAGTGGCTCAGCGAGCTGCGCGCCAACGGACCGCACCCCAAGCAGGTCGTCGCCGCCAAGCTCGGCGTCTCGATCTCGGGCCTGGCCCGCGGCGAGGTCACCGAGCCGCTCACCAGCGCCGAGATCCTCGCGCTGCTCCAGCAGCCGCCGGCCTGGCTCGTCACCGAACGCGCCACCCAGTTCGAGGTGCGCGAAGAGCAGATCCGGGTGAAGGACCGCGACGCCGAGCGCGCTCGCAAGAAGGCGCACGCCGAGCGCTTCGCCGCCCAGAACGAGCAGGCCGCCCGCAAGCGCGGCTAGCTCGCCGCACTTTCATCGAATTGCCCCGTCGCGGATGTCGTCATCCGCCGGATCGGGGCAATTCGTGCGTTAAGGAGGTGGCCGCTGGGGCTTTCCGAGGCTGCGCCGGCGTCGTCGCCATCGGACGGGACACCTCAGGCGCGGGCGGGCTGCCCTTCCTCAAGCAGCCGGGGCCGGGTACTGCGCGCGCAGGAACGTGACGATCTCACCGAGCTCCGCCTGGGAGATCGAGTGCCCGAGCCCCTCGTAGATACCCTCGGTGAGCGTGGAGTGCCCCGGCAACCAGGCCTGGGTGCGCACGACAGCCGCCTCGGGAATCACCGGGTCGAGCGTGCCGCGGCCCCAGAACACCGGCGGCTTGAGTTCGGCCAGGCGAGCGTCACCCGGATGCGTGCTGCTCGCGATGAACCCCGACAGCTGCACCGCGAAGGCGAACCGCTCCGGCGCGTGCCGCATCAGCTGCAGCGTCATGGCGCCGCCCTGCGAGAACCCGAGCAGCCCGATGGAGGTGGGCTGCTCGGGCAGCGCGTCGAGCCAGTCGAGGATCCCGGCCGCGGCGGCATCGAGCGCGTCGCCGACCGGGTCGCCGGGCACGCCGATCGGGAACCAGGACCAGCCCTGGCCCACCGGGAGCGGCGCGCGCAGGGCCGCGATCGTGGGCTCCAGCGGCAAGTGCGGCGCCAACGAGAACAGGTCGCCCTCGTGCGAGCCGTAGCCGTGCAGCACGAGCAGTAGCGGACGGTCCACCCGGTCGGCGACGGCGGCCGACCACAGCACGGCGGCCGGGTCGATGGGCTCGGGACGGATGCTGTCGGCCATTGGCGGTCCTCACACTCAGGTCGACGCGTGTCCTGCCCCGACTCCTTCCAATCCTTCCACGCCCGGCGACCCCCTCTCCCTCCCGCGAACTGTGACTTAAGCCCCAAAATCGGGCCCAAACTGGGGCTTTGCTCACAGTTCGCGAGGGGTGGAACGGGGTCTGTGGGGGCGTCGGTGATGCATCCGCGGCTCTCGTGAGTGAGAATGAACCTATGAGCGTGCGCACCCCTGACCCCGACCCGGACTGGACGCCAGGCGGGGATGACGCGCCGCCGCCCAACAGCAATCCCGGTTGGCTGACCGACGTGGAGCTTGCCGAGATCCGCCAGCGGCTGCCGCTGCTCTACGTGGAGGCCGTGCCCGTTCGGGTCGACGGCCTGGGTCAGGTCGTCGAGGTCGGCGTGCTGTTGCGCGCCACCCCCGAGGGCAAGATGACCCGCACCCTGGTCTCCGGCCGGGTGCTCTACGGCGAGACCCTGCGCGACGCGCTGTTCCGCCACCTCGAGAAGGACCTCGGCCCGATGGCCTTCCCGCAGCTGCCGCCGAGCCCCGTGCCGTACTCGGTCGCCGAGTACTTCCCGATGCCCGGCATCACCGCGTTCACGGATGACCGCCAGCACGCCGTCTCGCTGGCCTACGTCGTCCCCGTGACCGGCACCTGCGACCCCCGCCAGGATGCCCTCGAACTCACCTGGATGACCCCGGAGGAGGCCGCGACCGACGCGGTCTCGGCCGAGATGGAAGGCGGCCGCGGCGGCCTGCTCCGCATGGCCCTGGCCTCGGTCGGCGCGCTGCGCTGACCCGCCCGTCCCCTCTCGCGAACCGTGAGAAAAGCCCCTCTCGGGGAGGTTTTTGCGTGCTTAAGTCACAGCTCGCGGAACTGGGGGAGTGAGGCCCAGGGTGTCGAGGAAGAGGGCGGCGAAGCGCGGTGCGTCCACGTCGAGGGCCACCTCCACGACCTCCCAGCTGTCGATGCTGCCGTGTAGGGTGTCCTCGCCCAGCCGGCTGCGCTGGTCGACGATGGTTTGGCCGCGGCCGTAGCCCGTCAGTTCCACGCGCACGGGCAGCATCCGGGTGCTGAGCGCCTGCGGGTCCACCAGCGCGCAGATCGCACCGGCGTCACCGATCAGGCCGGTGTACTCGGCCATACTGCTCTCGCCGCGCGCCACCCGGTTGGTCAGCAGTGCGCCCACCACACGACCCTGGGTGGAGTCGCCGTCCTCCAGCGCGGTGGCGACCTCGCGGTCGATGGCCACCTGGTTGAAGACGTCCAGCCCGTACATGAACGTGGGGATGCCCGCATCCAGCACGATCGCCGCCGCCTCGGGGTCATGCCACACGTTGAACTCGGCCACGGCCGTGGCGTTGCCCACACTCGCGGAACCGCCCATGAACACGATGCGTTCGATGTTCTCGGCCAGGTCGGGGTACTGGCGCAAGAGCAGCGCCAGGTTGGTCTGCGGAGCCAGCGCCACCAGGGTCACCGGGCGCGCGCTCTCGGAGATCAGCCGGTGCAGCAGTTCGACGGCGTTCACCGGCGCGGGCGTGCGTGAGCTCGGTGGCAGGTGCACGGTGCCGAGACCGCTTTCGCCGTGCACGTGCGAGGCGCTGCGGGCCGGGGAGATCAGCGGCCGGCGTGCGCCGGCGGCGACGGGGATGTCGGGGGCGTTCGCCACATCGAGGATGCGCAGGGTGTTCTCCACAACCCGCTCGAGCGAGGCGTTTCCGGCGACGCAGCTGATGCCGAGCACCTCGATGTCGGGATGCGCGACGGCGAACAGGATGGCGAGGGCGTCATCGACGCCGGTGTCGACGTCGAGAATGACAGGAATCGTGGGCATCCACCGATTTTACGGTGTGCGCGGGGTGCGGGCCGCTCGGGCTTCGCTGCGGGCTCTGAGGGATGTGCTCGATCGCCGGAGGCGGGGTGGGAGTGCTCATCCGGCACGGCAGGGCACGGTCCGGCCCGAAACACCCGGTCCGGCCCGGAACACCCGCCGCGGGACGGGCGCGGCCGGCGCGGGCACGCAGAAGCCCGACCCCGCTGGGCGGGATCGGGCTGGTGCGGGGCCGGATGGCCGGGTGGAGTTAGCGTTCGAGGCGCACCTCGCGGAATGGTTCGCCGAGCACCTCTTCGGTGCGCTCCTGCCCGTCGGGCAGGTAGCCGTTGCGGGCGTAGAAACGGTGGGCGCGGGGGTTGTCGGCGGCCAGCCAGAGGTAGGTGGGGCCCGGGTCGACGACGGCGTCGAAGAGCGCCTGGCCGATGCCGGTGCCCTGGTGGGCCTCGAGCAGGTAGACGAAGTAGAGCTCGTGCTCGGTGGGCTTGCCGGCGTCCCGGCCCGGTCCGCTGCCGGCGAAGCCGACGATCTCGCCGTCGAGCTCGGCCACGACGTGGCGGTAGGCGGGGCCCTGGGCCGAGAACCGGCGCCACATCTGGGCGAGGCGTTCCGGATGCAGCTGCGAGAGAGCAGCCTGGCTCAGGATGTGGTCATAGGACTCGTGCCAGCAAGCCGCGTGGACGCGGCCCAGGCTGTCGGCATCCGCTTCGGTGACGGGCCGAACAACAACTGTGGTGTTCATACCTCGACCCTAACCCCGGCCGCCGACCTCGCCGAACCACCAGGGCCCGGTAGCTCCCTGCCGGCGATCCCGGCAAGACGTGCGCGGGCAGGGCGCCGTTGCGCGCCGCGCGCGCCACCCGCGTAGCGGCGCCGCACCTGCGCATCGTCGCCCGCACCGCGGAACGGCGTTTGTCCCGCGCAACGGTGTTTTCGTCGTCAGGGGGAGCTGCGCGGGCAGGGCGCCGTCACGCGCCGGGCGTGCCACCCGCGTAGCGGCGCCGCGCCCGCGCGTCCGCGTCCGGCCCGCGCAGCGGCCCGGAGACCCAGAACGGGCCGGCTCCGTGTGGAGCCGGCCCGTTCGGGTCATGCGGTGAAACAGTCAGCGGATGCTGAGGGCTGGTTAGCCCTGCGCGCGGCGCGGAGCCGAGCGGCGGGCGCCGCCGCCGGTGGAACCGGAGCCGCGCACCAGGCCGCCGACCTGCAGGCCGCCGGAGCGACCGGAGCCGCCGTTGCCCGAGCCGCCGGTGCGGGGCGCGTTGCCGCGGCCGCCGGATGCGGGACGCTCGGTGCGGTCGCGACGGGCGCCGCCGGCTGCAACGGCATCGCCGCTGCGGCCGCCACGGCCACCGGAGTCGCGCGAGCCGCGGCCGCCGTTGTCACGGTCGTCGCGGTTGACGCGCTTGCGCTGAGCGTTGGCGCCCTGCGAGCGGCCGCCCTGAGACTGACCGTGCGGCTGCTCCACGCGGGGAACCGGCTTGACGTACGCGGCCACGTCGCCGGTGAGGGCGATCACGGCGGGGGAGGCGGCGTTGACGCGCTGCGGGGTCACCGTGATGGCGGCCTTGCGCAGGAGCTGGTCGGTGTCGCGCTTCTGCGCGGGCAGCACGATGGTGACGACGTCACCGGCGCTGCCGGCACGGGCGGTGCGGCCCGAGCGGTGCAGGTACGCCTTGTGCTCTGCGGGCGGGTCCACGTGGATGACGAGTTCGATGTCGTCGACGTGCACGCCGCGGGCGGCGACGTCGGTGGCGACGAGAACCTTCACGTCGCCGGCGCTGAATGCGGCGAGGTTGCGGTCACGGGCCACCTGCGAGAGGTTGCCGTGCAGGTCGACCGACGGGATGCCGGCATCCGTCAGTGCCTTGGCGAGCTTCTTGGCGTGGTGCTTGGTGCGCATGAAGAGGATCCGGCGGCCGGTGCCCGAAGCGAGCTTCTCGATGAGCTCCTTCTTGGACTCGGCGGTGTCGACCTCGAACACGTGGTGGGTCATCGCGGAGACGTGGCTGGTGGCCTCGTCGACGGAGTGCAGAACCTCGTTGTGCAGGAAGCGGCGCACGATCTTGTCCACGCCGTTGTCGAGCGTGGCCGAGAACAGCAGGCGCTGGCCGCTGGACGGGGTCTTGTCCAGGATGCGCGTGACGACGGGCAGGAAGCCCAGGTCGGCCATGTGGTCGGCCTCGTCGAGCACGGTGATCTCGACGGAGTCGAGGTTGACGAAGCCCTGCTTCATGAGGTCCTCGAGGCGGCCGGGGCAGGCCACGACGATGTCGACGCCGGCCTTGAGCGCGGCGACCTGACGGTTCTGCGAGACGCCGCCGAAGATGGTGGTGGTGTTCAGGCCGTAGGCCTCGGCCAGCGGGGTGAGCGCTGCGGTGATCTGGGTGGCCAGCTCGCGGGTCGGTGCGAGGATCAGGCCGAGCGGCCGGCCCGGGCGGCGCTTGCCGCCGGCGAGCTTGCCGCCGAGGCGCGACACCATGGGGATGGAGAACGCGAGGGTCTTGCCCGAGCCGGTCTTACCGCGGCCCAGGACATCGCGGCCCTTGAGGGTGTCGGGCAGGGTGTCGACCTGGATCGGGAACGGACTGTCGATGCCCTGCGAGGTGAGCACGGCAACGAGGGGAGCGGGCACGCCAAGCGCGCCAAAGGAAGTTTCAGACAAAGTGGTGCCTTTCGGGCATCAGTCACCTCGCTCGAACCGGTGCCGCCCAAAAGCGACGGCCGGAGCCAGGAGGATTCACATGGCGAAGGTGCCGATGGGCACATCCGTTCGCCGTAAGAAAGTGTCATTCGAAAAATCGAGCGGTTCGCCGGCATCGAGTCGTACTCGTGCTCGCGCGGCCATCGATAAGAAGAGGGCGTTCTACGACGCAGTGAGCGCAACTACGAACTCACAAGTACGTCTACTCTAGCGGATGCTGTCAAGCAGACAGCAAAAATACCCCGCAAACAGTCGGTGGCCGGGACTTTCGGCCCTAGCCCCGCGGCGTGTAGAGCTCGCCGACCGGGATGTCGACGGTGACGATGTTGCCCGCCTGCGGCAGCGGGCACGCCCACATCGGGTCGTACGCGCAGGACGGGTTATAGGCGAAGTTGAAGTCGAGGATCAGGCTGTCGTCACCGACGCCGGGGCCGAGGTCGGCGCCCTTGATGGTGTCGAGCAGGTAGCGGCCGCCACCGTAGGTGCCGCCGGACTTGCCCGCGAGGCCGTCCTTGAGCGGCAGGAACAGGCCGCCGCCGTAGCTGGCGAGTCGCCAGACGTCCAGCGAGCCGATGTAGGGCAGCCGCACGGTGCCCACCAGGTCGAACGGCACGACGCCGTCGGTGCCGGTCTCCACCTTGATGCGCAACGGCTCCTCGGTGCGGTGCACCTCCACCTCGAACCGCCAGTCGGGGTCGTACGCGGCGACCGTGAGGCCCGTGAACGCGGCCCGGTCGTCGGGCAGCAGGGGCGAGGCCGGATGCCCGGCGAAGAGTTCGTCGCGTCCGGAGCGCCAGAGTTCGTGGCCGGCCGAGGGCTTGCGGGCACTGAGCTGGCGCACCCCGCCGTAGAGCCCGAAGACGCGGCGGCGCCAGTCGGCGATCTGCAGGGCTCCGATGGATGAACTCATGTGCTCAGGCTAACCCGTCCTCCCGCCCGGTCGGCTCGGCGGCGCGCTCGGCCTCGTGCTCGGCACGCTCGGCCTCGGCGGCGCCCGCGGCCACGAAGGCGGGGTCGTCGGCGCCCAAGTCGTAGCGCCAGGTCGGTGCAAGGGCCTTGAGCCGAAGCATCCGCAGCTGCCAGAACGCCCACAGGCCCGGCCAGACCGCCAGGGTCGCCGGTCCTGCGGAGAAGATCAGCTGGTCGCGGTACAGGGTCTTGCCGGTGCCGGCCGGGTCGGGCGAGATGGCCATGCTGTGGTCCCAGTGCGTCACGGCCTTCATGGCGCCGGAGACCCCGTTGCCGGTGTCGTGCACGATCCGCACGCCGTTCTTGGTGGTGCGCATGTTGAGCCGGATCATCTGTTCGCCCAGCGGCACCAAGCCCAGGCCGCTCATGGTCACCGGGTGTTCGCCGGGGGACCAGGTGGTGGGGAAGCCATCCGTTTCGAGGGATTCGACGCTCATCAGCGGCGCGCTGACCTCGCGGAACACGGCGGGACTGGCCAGCGCCCGCCAGGCGGCGTCGGGGGTGCAGTCGAGGATCTCTTTGAGTAATACACGCATGCCCTCAGTCTGTGCTGTCGGAGCAATGCACTACAACTAGTACGTGGCGATTCGGTACTGGCTCGGGGTGGTGCAGCAGGAGTATGTGCTGCGCAGCGTGTCCATGGGCCTGGCCCAGGTGAACTTCGCCGCCCGCGAGCTGCTCGAAGACATGAACGAATCCGACGGGCTGGTCTACTACTCGCCGAAGACCCAGTTCGAGGGCGACCGGCTGCGCGAGTTCACCGCCATCGGCTACGTGAGCGACAACGCCGTGGTGCAGGTAGGCGTCTCCGGCAGCGAGTACCGCCCGTGGCGGCGCAAGGTGGCCTACGATCCGGATGCCGAGCCCGCGTCGATCCGGCCCCTGCTCAAGGTGCTCGACCTCACCCGGGGCGACCCCAACTGGGGCCTGAAGCTCCGACGCGGCCTGCTCGAGATCAGCCGGCACGACTTCGAGCTGATCCGCGCCCAGATGCGCCGCCCCAGCGCCGACGACCGCCGCCGCTAGCCGATCGTGCCCAGCGTCGCTGCTCGGACTTGATCAGTGCGGCCCGATCCATCCCGCTGGTCGAGCCTGCCCCGGCCGCCCGACCATCCCGCTGGTCGAGCCTACCTGGGTGCGTCCCCGTCTCGTTGGTCGAGCTTGTCGAGACCCGTCGAGCCGATCCCGGAACAAGCCATCCTGGCCTTCACCGCACCTCGTATCGCTGGCCGCGCCCGCTATAGCGGGCGCGGTCGCCCACAGGGGGAGCAGCGAGCATCCGACCGGGCACACGCACCTACCGGATGCGCCACGAAAGACCCCCGGGACCGGCCTGCCACCAGCCATTCCACCAGCTTCGCTCAATAAGATGGCCGCATGACTGATGCTTTGTGGTGGCTCCCGTCCGTCATTGTTCTCGGCGTGGTCGTGGGGGTCATCTGGCTGTTCGTGTCGGCATCCCGGCGCAGGGGTCGCAGTATCCGTGCCGCCGAGACCGCGGAGATCACCGAGCGGGCGCGTACCGCCGCGATCAGCCTGGTGCGGGCCGACGACCTCATCGAGTCCGCCACCGACGAGCTCGGTTTCGCCCAGGCGCAATTCGGCGAGCGGGCCACGGCCGACTTCGCCGCAGCGCTCGACGTGTCGAAGCGGCAGTTGCGCGAGGCGTTCGCCTTGCAGCAGAAGCTCGACGATGGCGTGCCCGACACCGACTCCCAGATCCGGCAGTGGACCGAGCAGATCACCCGGCTCGCCGACGAGGCCACCGTTCGGCTGAACGCGCAGACCCGCGAGTTCGACAGCAAGCGCGTGGTGGAGCAGAACGCGCCACTGCAGCTCGAGCAGCTTCGCCGCCGCCTCGACCGGGCCACCGATCGTCTCGCCGGCGGCGCCGCCACTCTCGACCGCCTCGCCACCACCTACTCCGCGTCCGCGCTGGCCGCCATCAGCGGCAACGTCGAGCGGGCTCGCACCGCCATCGACGAGGGCCGCCGTGCCGCGGATGCCGCCGATACGCGCCTCGCCGCCGGCGCCACCGAGCCCGTCGGCGACCAGGTCAGCGCCGCCGAGCATGGGCTCTTCACCGCGACCACCCTGTTGGACGCCATCGAAACCGGCGAGGACCAGCTGCATGTGGCCTTCGCCAGCCTCGGCACCGCCCTCGCCGGAGCCGAGACCGAACTGGCCGAGGCCCGTGCTCTGCGCGACCGGCACGAGGAATCCGAGGCCAGCACCGAGCTCAACCGGGTGATCGCCGACGCCGACACCGTGGTGGCCGACCTGCGCCGACCCGGCCGGGTGAGCGACCCCGCCGCCGACCTCGCTCGGCTTCGCGAAGCCCTCGACGGGCTCGACGTCACCCGCTCCGAGGCCCGCAACCGGCAGTTGCGGCTCGACAACGCCCGCGAAGCCTTCGTGGGCGCCCGGCTGGCCGCCCGCAGCCAGATCGGCCTCACTCGCGATTTCATCACCGCCAACCGGGGCCGGGTGGGCGCCGACGCCCGCACCCGCCTTGCCGAGGCCGAACGCCAGCTCGCCCTCGCCGAGGCCGAGGCCGACCCGGTCACCGCGCTCGACGGCGCCCGTCGGGCCATGACCCACGCCACCGACGCCGACGCCCTCGCCCACTACGACGCCCCGTGACTCTTTTTCCCGCCGCCGGAGTCCGCCGACCGGTATTCTGAACGGGTGAGCGACGCCCAGCCCAGATCAAGTACCAGGTCCGATTCGACTGGGGTCTGGCGGGCTTCCAGGCCCTCGCGGCCGAGGCCGACGTGGTTGTGCTCGCCGACGAGTTGCCTCCCGTGGATGCCGCGCACAGCTTCCCCACCCCGGTCGCCACCCACACCGTCATCGCGGCAAACCTGGCCACGAGTGCACTCGTGGCCGACTGGGCCTTGGCCCGCCAGACCGAGAAGGGCGACCGCTTCTCCGTGGCGGTCATCGCCGTGGGGAGCGCCGCACCGATGGCAGCATCCGCTTCGCCATGGAGGACCAGCTCGTCGCCGGCGCCGTGATCGACGCCCTCGCCGAACGCGGCATCGACCACTGCTCCCCGGAGGCCGCAGCAGCTGCGGCGAGTTTCGTGGGACTCAAGCGCGCCGTGCAGCACCTCGTGAAGGCGTCCGAAACCGGGCAGGCCCTCGTCGCAGCTGCGGGGGTGGCCGCCGCGGGCCCGGCACAGCCTGCGGCCACGGATGCCGCGGCCCACGTCACCGTTGTGCGCGCCTACGACTTCCTCGCCTGATCGGGACGGCCGACCACCCCGATGTCGATCCTCGGGGTCCGAGGCTGGCCGCTGGGACTCACGTCACCACCAGGATCGACCCGTTTCGGCGAAGACGAGGTCAGTGTGCCAGCACCGCGTGTGCGCGGTTCAGCCGCGCCTCGGCCTGCCCTGCGGGTATGCGCCCGCTGATCTGAAGGGTCGCGAGTCCGTGCAGGGTCGCCCAGGCGACCTCCGATGCGGTGTCGTCAGTACCGGGGAATGCCTCTTGGATCGCCGCGAAAGCGCGCCGGAGTGGCGCGGGGCTGTCGTCGGCGCCGAACGGAAGGCCTGACGGCATGGAGAACATCACCTCGTACAGACGCGGTTGGGAGGTGGCGAACCCGAGGTAGGCCCGCATCCGCGACATCGGGTCGGGAGCGACAGCGTCAAGGGCATCGGCGATCGCGGTGAACCCCTGCAGTGCGACGGCCTCGAGGAGTGCCTGGCGACCGCCGGCGAAGGCGCTGTACAGCACCGGTTGCGTCACGCCGATCTCGGTTGCGACCCGGCGCATGGTCACTGCAGTCCACCCTTCGGACTCGGCGATGCTGCACGCCGCCTGAGTGATTTGATCGCGTCTGAGGTTGAGGTCGGGGACGGGTCGAGGAGCCATGCTGACAGATTAGCACGGTTACATAACAGTGCTAGTTTCTGTTCCACGCTGTGCTAGCGTCGTTATCGAACAGTGTTAGATAACGTGATTAGACCCCATTGGAATGAGTTCACATGTACATCACCGCCCTCGTCGTCGCCGTCCTCGGCTGCCTCTTCATCCTTGTTATCGGCGCCCGGTTCCTCCTCGCCCCCAGTGCGGCGCTGGCTGGTTTTGGCATTACCGAGGACCGCGCTCGCGCCCTGACCAGTATCAAGGGCGTCCGTGACATCACCTCTGGCATCGTGCCTCTTGTCGTCCTCGTCGTCGCCGGAGGGCACGTCTTCGGGTGGGTGCTCGTGGCTGCCGCGATCACCCCCATCGGGGACGCGATCATCGTCACCTCCAACGGTGGCACCGTGCGGCACGCGCTGAGTGTGCACGGGGCGACCGCTCTGGTGCTCGTCGTCGCCGGCCTCATCCTGGCCTTCGTCTGACCCGTCACGCAGCGAGGCGCGCCTGTCGCGGCTCGGGCTCTCCCCTGAAACAGAAAGGCATACCCCCTTATGACTTCCCTCGCGCACGTTTCCGCACTCCTCGCGATCATGGGTGTCAGTGTTGTCTACGGCACCGACGTCTTCTGCGCCCTGGTGCTGCGTCCAGCCCTCGCCCAGGTCGATGATTCGGCTCTGTCCACGGTGATGGGTGCTGTGCATCGCTACGGCGACAGGCGGATGCCCGTTCCCGGCGCCGTCGGTCTCGTCGCCTCCGCCGCCGCCACCGTTCTCGCCGCGATCGGCGACAACGTCGTGGCCGCATGCGCTGCGGGTGTGGCTCTCGCTCTGCTGGTCGTCTGGATGGTGCTCTACGTGAGGGCCAGCGCACCGATCAATAGGGCCTTCACGGCCGCGGCGGACGCTCGGGTCATCCCCACGAATGCCCGCGCACTCCAGGCCGGCTGGGATCGCATCATCACGCTCCGCTCAACGCTGCAGGGGCTGGCCGTCCTCGCGCTGGGTGTCAGCCTCCTCGTGGGCTGAGACCGGCACCCGCCGCCGCTGGCGGACGCCGTTGGCGCCACCAGACATCGTTCCGACGGGAATGTGTGCCGGTGTTCGGGTGTTGCAGAGCAGCACCGGTTTCTGTCTGCGGCATCCGCTGCACCGCGGCGGCCGGCGATCACTGCACAGCCCAACGAAGGAGTCAACCATGAAGGCAGTACTCAACGGCACGGTCGTGGCCGAAGCCCCCGAGAACGAACTCATCAAGATCGAGGGCAACTGGTACTTCCCCCGTCGAGCGTCAAGGACGAGTTCCTGGCGCCCACCGACACTCAGTACACCTGCTCGTGGAAGGGCGAGTGCCAGTACTTCACCGTGACCGATGGCGTCTCCACGGTGGTCGACGGCGCGTTCAGCTACCCCACGCCCACCCCCAGCTCGTTCGACCGGGTCGGCAAGGACTACAGCGGCTACGTCGCCTTCTGGAAAGACCTCAAGGTCATGGAGTAGCCCCGCCGCACCCCGCGCACCCACCGCACCTCGCGCGGCTCGGGAAGGCTGCGCGCCCCTTCTGTTCCCCGTGCGGACATGTGCGCCCGGTACGCCGGGCGCATTTGTCCGTTCTGGCAACAGTCAGTCTCTGCGAACGGATGCCGCGCCCGCCGCGCCCGCCGCCGCCGCGGTCAGAACCGCACGAACCGCTTGAGCGCCTCGTTCGCGAGCCCGTAGCCGAGCACCATGGCGAACAGGGCCAGCAGCAGCGCCGGCGGCACCGCCACGAACTGCGCCAGCGCGCCCAGCGGGGTGAAGGTGAGCGTCACCGTGGCGGCCGCCACGCCGAGGCTCACCCAGAAGAACACTCCGTCCGGTCGGCTGAGCCAGGCCGGCCGGCTGGTGCGCAGGGTCATCATCGCCACGAACTGGGTGAGTCCGGACTCGATGAACCAGCCCGTGCGGAAGGTGGCGGCATCCGTGTGGAACACCCAGCGCATCAACGCGAAGGTGGCCAAGTCGAACACAGTGCTGAGCAGCCCGAACATGATCATGAACCGGGTCACCTGACGCATGTCCCACACGCCGGCCACCTGGAGCCGCTCGTGGTCGACGTTGTCGCGTGACACCAGAGTGTTGGGGATGTCGGCCAGGAAGTTCAGCAGCAGGATCTGACCGGGCAGCATCGGCAGGAACGGCAGCGTCGCCGCGGCGATGACCATGCTCAGGATGTTGCCGAAGTTGGCGCTGGACGCCACCCGCACGTATTTGAGCGTGTTCGAGAACGTGTGCCGGCCGAGCCGCACCCCGGTGGCCACCACGGCGAGTTCCTTGGTGAGCAGCACCACCGCGGCGGCCTTCTTCGCCACGCTGGCGGCGGTGTCCACCGAGATGCCCACATCCGCGCCGTGTAGGGCGGTGGCGTCGTTGATGCCGTCGCCGAGGAACGCCACGGTCTCCCCCGCATCGCGGAGCGACGCCACGATCACCTGTTTCTGGCTGGGCTCGACCTCGGCGAAGATGCTCGTGCGCGACACCAGCTCGTGAACCTGCGCCTCGCCCAGGCCGGCCAGGTCGGCGCCCACGGCCACCCGGCCGGCGTCGATGCCCAGCTGCGGGGCGAGCGCCGCGGCCACATACCGGTTGTCACCGGTGAGAATCTTGGTGCGGATGCCCAGCGCCGCCAGTTCCGCCAGCGAAGCCTGGGCGTCCTCCTTGACCGGGTCGAGGAAGGCGAGAAAGCCACCGAAGACGAGGTCGTGTTCGTCGACCACCATCAGCGGCCGGTCCGAGTCGACCGGGGCCGTGGCCAGCCCGATCACCCGGTAGCCGTCGGCACTCAGCCGACGGAACCGGTCGGCGATCTCCGCCCGGATCGGATCGAGCGGGCGGATGCCGTCGGCCGTGTCCACCCGGGAGCAGCAGGCCAGCACGCCGTCGAAGGCGCCCTTGGTGATCATGGTGCGCGCTCCGGCGACGTCGGCCACCACCGTGAGGCGTTTACGGGTGAAGTCGTAGGGCACCTCGTCGAGCAACACCGCGCCAGGCGGCAGCGGCCGGCGGGCCAACACGGCCAGGTCGAGCGGGTTGGGGTACCCGGACTGCAGGCCGGCGTTGAGCGCCGCGAGGTCGAGCATCCGTTCGCTGGGCTGCCCGGCGGCGTCGAGGGCCCGGTCGACCCTGACGCTGCCGGCCGTGATGGTGCCGGTCTTGTCGGTGCACAGCACGCTCATCGAACCCAGGTCTTCGATCACGTCGAGGCGCTTGACGATCACGTCCTGCCGGGCCATCCGCCGGGCGCCGGCGGCCAGGCTCACCGAGACCACCACGGGCAGCATCTGGGGAGTGATGCCCACGGCCAGGGCCAGGGCGAAGAGCAGGGAGTCGATCAACGGACGGCCGAGCACCAGGTTGATCAGGAGGATCGCCGCGACCATCATGACCATCACGCGCAGCAACAGCAGGCCGAACGCCCGGATGCCGGTTTCGAAGCTGGTGGGTTCAGCCCGCTTCTCCAGCGCCGTGGAGATGTGTCCGAAGGTGCTGTCGGCGCCCACGAGCACCGCGATGGCCACGGCCTTGCCGCTCACCACGCTGGTGCCGTTGAAGAGGATGTTGCTGCGTTGCGCCAGCGGGGTATCGACGGGGAGCGGGCCGCCGGCCTGTTTGGCCACCGGAAAGGATTCCCCGGTGAGCGACGATTCGTCGACTTGGAGGTCGTCGGTCTCCACGAGGCGGCAGTCGGCGGGCACGATGTCGCCCGCACCGAGCACGACCCGGTCGCCCGGCCGTACCGCATCGGTAGGCAGGTCCACCAGGGCATCGCCGTGTTGTACGCGCACGGTGACCGCGACGCTGGCGAGCAGGTTCGCCACGGCGTCGGCGGCCCGGCCCTCCTGCCAGGCGCCGAGCGCGGCGCTGAGCACCACGATGAGCAGGATCACCCCGCCATCGACGTTGTCGCCGGTTGCCGTGGCGATCAGGGCCGCCACGAGCAGGATCATCGTGATCGGGCTGGACAGTTGACGGAGCACGATGCCGGCCCAGGACCGCAACCGGGAGTGGCCGCGGGTGCGGGCGAGGGGTGCGGCGGCGGCATCCGGAGCCGGGAACAGCGTCGCTACCTCGTCGACGGTGAGAGCCCAGAAGCTGGTCGCCGCGGGGTCCGTCGGGGTGCGCCGAGGAGAGTGGGTGGGGCGGGTTGTTGTCACTCGAGGCTCCTGACGGATGCGGACATGCTCAGCGTACGCTCGTGCCGACCCCGCGCCGGGGGCGGTCCCTCCGGCGCAAGCTGCCCCACCGCAGCGACAGCCACGCGGCCAGGCCCAGCGGCAGCGGCAGCCAGTACTCGAGCAACCGCCACCCCAGCACCCCCAGCAGCGCGGCCGCGCGCGGGGCACCGAACGCGATGAGGGCCGGCACCATCACGGCCTCGACGATGCCCAGACCCCCCGGGGTGAGCGGCAGCATCGCGACGATCGTGCCCAGCCCGTAGACCGTGAGCAGTGGGCCGAACGCCAGCGGATACCCGAACGCGGCCAACAGCACCCACAGGGCGGCCGCATCCAGCAGCCAGTTCGCGGCCGACAGCAGCACCACGACGAGCAGGCGGCGCGGATGCGTGGCCAGGAGCCGGATCTGACCGCCCAGGGTTCGCACGAACGACTCCGCTGCGGACTCGGTCACAAGCGGCAGACGGCGTGCCACGGCGCGGGCCACCGTGAC